>CAZYLK010000077.1:0-26452 GCA_964648365.1 uncultured Phycisphaeraceae bacterium | reverse complement strand
ATTCGCCATTCGTTATTCGCTATTCCCCCCGATGTTTCGCATCCGCCGCATCTACGACGACCTGCTCCCCATCGACGAGCGCGAGATCGCGCAGATCCAGCAGATCCTGCGCGAGCAGTTCCCCGGCGCCACCGAGAAGGAGATCGCCGGCCTGCCGGACAAGCTCCGCAACCCGCTCAAGCATCGCTTTCGGGCGCTGCTGTACGTCGCGGACGACGCCCAGGGCAACGTCCGCGGCTTCGCCCTGGCGTTTCACGATGCACAGCTCAACTTCTGGTATCTCGACTACGTGGCCGCCGGCACGCAGGGCACCGGCGGCGGCGTAGGCGGCGCGCTGTATGCCCGGCTCTGTGAGGAGGTCGCCCGCAGCGGGGCGATCGGGCTCTTCTTCGAGTGCGCCCCCGACGACGACGTCGATGACAAGACCGTACTCAAGCAGAACATCGCCCGGCTCCGCTTTTACGAGCGCTTCGGGGCGCGGCCGCTTGACAACAACCAGTATCGCCTGCCCACCCGCCCCGGGCAGCGCGCGCTGCCTTTCCTGATGTACGACGATGTGGAGCGCGGCCGTCCGCCGCGGCGGCAGGCGGTCCGCGACATCGTCCGCGCCATCCTCGAACGCAAATACTCGGACATGTGCTCGCCGGAGTACATCGACACCGTCGTCGCGTCCTTCAAGGACGATCCGGTGCTCGTCCGCCCGCCCAAGTACATCAAACCGCCACCGGGGGACGGCGGCGCGGATGAGGGTGGACGCGGCACGGCAGACCTCGGGGGCACATCGCAGAGCCGGGCGACCGCCCCGGTTCGGCCGCAAATCGCGCTGGTCGTCAACGACAAGCACGACATCCACCACATCAAAGAGCGCGGCTACGTCGAAGCGCCCGCCCGCGTGCGCGTCATCCTCAAGGAGATCGAGAAGACCGGCCTGTTCCACACCATCCAGCCGCGCAGCTTCCCGGACAAACACATCCTCGAAGTCCACGAACGCGGCTTTGTCGAATACCTGAAGCGGACCTGCCAGACGGTGCCCGCCGGCAAGTCGGTTTACCCCTATGTCTTCCCCATCCGCAACCAGGCCCGCCCGCCGAAGGAACTGGCCATCCGGGCGGGCTACTACTGCATCGACACGTTTACGCCGCTGAACCGCAATGCGTACCTGGCAGCCAAGCGGGCCGTGGACTGCACGCTCACCGCGGCCGAGGAGCTTTTGCGCGGCGACCGGCTGGCCTACGCCCTCGTTCGCCCGCCCGGCCATCACGCGGAACGGCGCTCGTTCGGCGGCTTCTGCTATTTCTGCAACGTCGCCATCGCCGCCCAGTTTTTCTGTCCCCACGGGCGGGTCGCCATCCTCGACGTGGACTATCACCACGGCAACGGGCAGGAGGAGATCTTCTACGAGCGCGACGACGTGCTGACCGTCTCGATCCACGGCCACCCGAGCTTCGCCTATCCCTACTTCAGCGGGTTTCTCGACGACCGCGGGCTGGGCCAGGGGGAGGGCTTTAACGCCAACTTCCCGCTGCCGGAACACGTCGACGGCGAGCGCTATCGGCGGACGCTGGAGCAGGCCCTGCGCCGCATTCAGCGTTTCCACCCCCGCTTCCTGATCGTCGCCCTGGGTCTGGACACCGCCCGAGGCGACCCCACCGGCTCGTGGACGCTCTCCGCGTCGGACCTGGAGCGCAACGGTCGGTTGATCGGCGGGCTGAGGCTGCCGACATTGGTGGTACAGGAAGGCGGCTACCGGACCCGGACGCTGGGCGTCAACGCGCGCCAGTTCTTTGTCGGGCTGGCGGCCGCGGCCGACGCCATCCACGGCCCGGAGAAAGTCGAGAAGCCCAAGGCGGCGGGTCAGACGAACACCACGACACGTACACGGAGCACCGCTGGACCATGAACGACCACGATTCCAGTCCGAACGTCAACTCAGCCGTTTCCGCGTCCGACGTGACGCTGCGGCAACTGCTGCGGGCGACTGACGTGCAGGCGATCGAAGCGGTCGTCACGGCGACCGGCATGTTCGCGCCGCACGAGATCGAAGTTGCGCTGGAACTCGTCCACGATTTCCTCTCTCGCGGCGAGCTGAGCGGCTACTGGTTCACGGTGGCCGAGGATGAGGAACAGCGGGTGGTGGGCTATACCGCGATCGGCCCGGTCCCCTGCACGGTCGCCAGCTTTGACATCTACTGGATCGCCGTCCACCCGGATGCGCAGGGTTGTGGACTGGGCCAGCGGCTGATGGCGGACGCCGAGGAACGCATCCGCGCGGCGGGCGGAACGCGCATCTTCATCGATACGTCCGGGCGGGCGCAGTACCTGCCGACGCGCGGGTTTTACGAGCGTTGTGGGTACGCCATCGAGGCCACGCTGCGGGATTTCTACGCCCCCGGCGACGACAAGGTGATCTTCGGCAAGACGCTGTAGACGTTATTCGTCGTCGTCACCCTGCTTTTCCGCGATCATCCGCTCCACGACCTTCTCGAGCGCCGCCCGCTGCTCTTCGCTGAGCACTTCGCGGACGCGGTCGAACATTGTGCGGCGGACGCGCGACTGCTTCTCGGCGCGCTCGGCCTGATCCGGGATCTTGGCCACCTCGCGCAGCATCGCGCGGCCGTCGGCAAAAATCTCGGTCAGCTTCTGGCGCTGTTCGGCGGACAGACCCACCTCGGCGGCGTGTGCCGCGGAAAAATACTCGTTCAGGCTCAACCCGGAAGCCTTGGCGTTGGCCGCCCGCGTTTCCTCATCTTCATCCGTATCGATGTAACCGAGATCCGCGAGTTGCTGCTGAGCCGCACGCTGCTCCGGCGTCATCTCAGACTCGTCCGGCTTTTCGTTCTTCAGCGTCCACTTGCCCTGGTCGATCCATCTCTGCACCAGCGGCTTCAACTGAGCGACGATGTCAGGGTGCTTCTCCGCAATGTTGGTCAGTTCCTTCGGGTCGCTGTCCAGGTTGTACAGCCTGATCTCGTCGGTCGGGTATTTGGGCTGGCCCGCCAGCGCGATCAGCTTCCACGGGCCTCGCCGGACCATGATCTCCCGATTGTGGGCGTCCTCGTGGATGAGCGTCGTCCGTTTGCGGACGGCCGGGTCGGGCCGGCCCATCAGGGCGTCGCTGATGTCGATGCCGTGCATCGGCACGCCGTCACGGTGACGCACCTGAACGCCGTACAGGTGGCACAGCGTGGGCACCAGATCGATGTGACACACCCGCTCCTCAAGGCGCAGCCCCTTCGGCATGCCGGGCATCCGCACGATGAGCGGAATGTGGACCGACTCCTCGTAGAGGCCCTGGTGGTCGTAGTAGACGTCGTGATCGGCCAGGCTCTCGCCGTGATCCGCAACCACCACGATGCCCGTGGTGTCGTACAAGCCACGGTCCTTCAGTGCCTGGAAGAACCGGCCCAGTTCGTGGTCGGTGTAGTTCAATTCACCGCGGTACATCGCCGGCGGGTAACTCAGGTCGCGCACTTCGCTGAACTGGTCGAGCACCACCTTCGGAGAGCGACGGAAGTACTCGTTTTCGTGCAGCGGAGGCGCGTCGCCCGCAGTCGGATCGCCTTGGTAGAACTTCTTGGCGAAGGGCGCCGGCGGGTCGTACTTCATGTGCGGGTCGAAAACGTGCAGCCACATGAAAAACGGCTTGTCGGACGGCTTGTCCTCAAGCCACTTCAGCGCCTTGTCCACCATCTCACCCGCCACCGGTTCGCCGACCATGTGGTTCGGCTCGTCGAAGCCCGGCAGCCCCAGCGTCGCGTCCGAAACGTGTCCGATGGCCGGGAAGCCCACGCTGCGATAGCCCGCCCGCTGGAACGCGGCCGGCAGCGTATCGACGCCGGGGTTGTGTTCCGGCAGGGTGGTCATGTTGTTCATGATCTTCGCGTCGATGGCGTACAGACCGGTGAAGATCGACGTGTGACTCGGATTGGTGACGTTCGTCTGGCTGTAGGCGTTGACGAATCGAGCCCCCTCCGCGGCGAGCTTCTGCAGGTGAGGCGTCAGACCGTCCGCGTCCGACCCGCCGATGCCTGAAATCAGGTCGCCGCGGGTCGTATCCATCGTGATGATGACGAGGTTCTTGCCCTTCAGAGCCCCGGCCTTCGAGGCGTCATCCGAAGTCGATGCGGCGGGCGTCTGGCCGACGGCGGAATGCGGCTCCCGCCCCCCTGCCCACAGGAACGTGAACAGCGCGAAGCACAGTAGGCCGGTGGCGACGGTTCGACAGCGTCCGGTATAAACGCGCGACGCGTGCGGTGTCCTGCTCATGATCCCTTTCCCGAACTTCGGCGCCGGCGGCGCGCATCAAAAAACGTATCGGATAGCCACCCGATGACGATAAACTGGACCCGTGCCGATCGAAGCCCGACCGGGCCTGTCGGAGGCGGACTTAGCGGACCACGACGTGGGATCGCTCTCTCCTCGCTCCCTGGGGCGCGGCCGCGGCGGCGCCAGCGGCGCCTGCCTGGCTCAACGACCGCAGCGGTCGCATATTTCGCAGGAACCGGACGGCCGGAACGACGCTGAATCGACGCCCGGCCATCCGGCGTCCGACCCTGGATCAGTCCGCGCCCTACGGATCCACCGTTTCGCTGGTGAAGCCGTACTTCTCTTCGACGCGGACCTTGCCGCCGTCGCTGCCGGACTTCGTGTCGGACGACCCTCCGTCGCCCGAGCCGCTCAAATACACCGCCGCACCAATGCCGACCAACAACAGCAGAATGATGAGATACTTCATCCGAATCGCTCCACAATCGCGCCGGCCGGGCAGCGATCCCACGGACCGCCGCGCCAGACGCACTGCCCGGCCATCCTACCACGCCGCGGGTCGGCGGGCGATAAGGGCGTCCTTCGCCTCGTACGGACCGCCGCGCCGCGGGTTCCCCCTGCGTGGTTTTTGTCGCCTGCCGTATTGACAACCGGGGTTGGCGCGGCCAATCTTGCAGGCCGTCTCTCGACTGGCTCATTGAGGAGCGCTGTGCCATGGCCCATATCGTTGCGGAACCCTGCATCAAGTGTAAGTACACCGACTGCGTCGCGGTCTGCCCCGTCGACTGCTTCCACGAAGGGGTGAACTTCCTCGTCATCGACCCGGAAGTCTGCATCGACTGCGGCCTGTGCCCGCCGGAGTGCCCCACCGAGGCGATCTTCCCCGAGGAGGAACTGCCCGAGAAGTGGTCGAACTTCGTCGAAATCAACGCCAAGTACGCCCCGGACTGGCCCGTCATCGACACGCAGAAGGAGCCGATGTCCGGCGCAGACGCGATGGCGAAGGTCGAAAGCAAGCTGGACGACCTCGACCCCAACCCGTTCGCGGGCTGACGGCCGCCGTCCGCGCCGCCGGGAATGACGATGCCGTGCGAAACGGTCGCGCGGCGACCCCTGAGGGTCTGCGCGGGCCGTGCGCCGCGCGTTGTCGCGGCCGCGGGCGGTCGTAGTCCGAACATCGCGCGACTGAGGGTCACCGTCGCTGAGTGAGACGCCGCGGCAGCAGGTCGGTCTTCGGCCGTGTCTCGCGATCCCCGGTTTCGCTGCGAGCCTGAGCATCATGAACGTCCTGATTGTCGGCGGTGGCGGTCGCGAGCACGCCATCGCAGCCGCGGTTTCACGATCCGACCGGTGCGACCAGATCTTCTGCGCCCCCGGCAACGCCGGCACGGCCGCGCTTGGACGCAACCTGCCCATCGACGTGATGGACTCCGACGGGCTCGCGGCCGCGGCGCGAGCGCACGACATCGGCCTCACCATCGTCGGACCTGAGGCGCCGCTGTGCGCCGGCATCGTCGATCACTTTCGCGCCCGGAACCTGCGTATCTTCGGCCCGACGCAGGCCGCCGCCCGGATCGAGGGCGACAAGGCCTATGCCAAGCGGCTGATGCGCTCCGGCGACATCCCGACGGCCGACGCCCGGAGCTTCACCGATTTCGGCGCGGCGAAGGCGTACGTCGCGACGCGGGAAGGCGCGCTGGTGGTCAAGGCGGCGGGCCTGGCTGCAGGGAAGGGCGTGGTCATCTGCGACGAGCCGGCGGAGGCGATTCTCGCACTCGAACGCATCATGGTGCAGCGGGAATTCGGCGAGGCCGGGCGATGCGTGCTCATCGAGGAGCGGCTGCAAGGCCGCGAGCTTTCCGTCTTCGCGCTGGTCGCCGGCAAGACGCTGTACATGCTCGACACGGCCCAGGACTACAAGAAGGCCGGCGACGGCGACACCGGGCCCAACACCGGCGGGATGGGCGCCTACAGCCCCGCAACGGGCGTCACCAGTGACCTGTTCGACACGGTGGAGCGGAACATCCTGGCGCCTATCGTCGACGTGATGGACCGTGAGGGGTCTGCCTTCAACGGTCTGCTCTACGCCGGTCTCATGCTGACGCCCGGCGGCCCCAAGGTGCTGGAGTTCAACTGCCGGTTCGGCGATCCGGAAACGCAGGTCGTGCTCCCGCGAATCCGCTCCGGATTCCTCGAAGCGCTCGACGCGGCCGTCGACGAGCGGCTCGACGAAGTCGAACTCGACTGGGATCCGCGGCCGGCGGTAACGGTCGTCATGGCCTCCGGCGGCTACCCGGGTGCCTACCAGAAGGGGAAGGTCATCGAGGGATTGTCCGAAGCGGCCGCGCTTCCCGACACGTTCGTCTACCACGCCGGTACGCGGCGGATCGAACACCTGACCGTCAGCGACGGCGGCCGGGTTCTGGCCGTCACCGCGTTGGGCGAGGACATGCCGGCCGCCCGCGCCCGGGCATACGACGCGGTGTCGCGGATCCGATTCGAAGAGGCCCATGTCCGTACGGACATCGCGGCCGGCATCGGCGACGCGGCCGCGACGGGAGACGGACGCACCCCGGTCGGCGGCCTTGCGTGACCTGCGGACGGCGGCTAGAATCGCCTGCGATTGGGCTGTAGTTCAATTGGTAGAACGCCTGACTCTGGATCAGGAAGTTCAAGGTTCGAGTCCTTGCAGCCCAGTGCCTTATCGGGCGATCCCGTACGCTGACGGGTTTCCTTGAGTACGGCCGCTTCGCGCGCCGGCGGGCGCCGGGGCGTGCGGAGCCTCGCCACCGGACGCCTCTGATGCCCCTGTCCACACGAACCCTCGCAGATCCACCGGTGCTGACTGCGCTCAGGCGACAGGCGGACGGCCGGCCGTACGGCGGCCACGGACACGAGCAGAGAGCTGGTCGCCGGCGCTGCTGGCTCGCCCCGGTGCTGCGCCGGATCGCTTTGGCCGTCGTCCTGCCCAGTCTCGTCGTCTCTGGCGGAGGCTGTTCCAAGTCGGCGCGCGAGGCCCGCAAGGCGGAGCTGGCCGCCGTGCTCGACGATCTGCGCATCGAATCGGAGCGGCTCTGCGGCCGGTTCGAGTTCGATCGCGCGGAGCGCGTGCTGGCGGCCTTTCAGGAGGATCTCCGCGCGGCCGGGCTGGAGGTGTCCGAACTGGCGGACTCGGTGGCGGAAGAGGTGGCCCGCGTCGGTGAGGCGAAGGCGGCGCACGCAGCGCTGCTCGCATCCGGACACGTCGTCTTCGAGGGCCGCGTGATCGAGACAGCCGAGCGGGACAAGATCGTCGCCGCCCGCGAGGAGGCGGCGCGGCTGGAGGCGGAGGCGACTGCGGCACGGGAGGCGGCACTGGACCGGATCGCCGACGCGGCCGAGCGCGGCTCCGACGTGAACTGGCGTGTGCGCCCGCAGTTGCAGGTGCGCGACTACGTCGAGCACGCCACGCACGCCCACGACAACGCCATGAGTCGACTCAAGTCGCTCATCGAGCGCGCCGATCGCGGCAGCCCGGAACGAGCCGCCTGGCAGCGTGAGCTGGATGCACTCAAGTCGAACGGGCCGCGCCCGGTCTATTTTGCGGAGCCTGGCGATCCGGACGCTTCGACATGGACGTACGAGTTCGGTCGCCTCGGCTACCTGAAGGCGCCGATCGTCTTCGGCATTCCCGATACGTGGAAGGCCGTCGTCACGGCTGGAAAGCGGCGCGTTATCCTCGCCCGGTTCGCCACCATTCACCTCAAGATCGGCGATCCGCTGCCGCAACCGACCTCGATGTTTGAAGTCGTCGGCGTCGAAACGTATCCGTCGCCGGACGGCCCCGAGCGCCTGGTCGTGCTCGAGCCTTTCAGCATCGGCCCCTACCGCAGCGACATGCCCGCGTCGACGATCGTCGAATAGCCGCGAAGGCAAGCCGAGCCCCGGCTCTACTCCGGCGGCAGCACGTTGACCCGCAGGCGGGTCGGATGCTCCGACGAGTGATAGACGCGCTGCGTGGCAGAGATGAAATCGTCCTCGTCCGCCAGGAAGACGTTATCGACGTAGCGATGTGGATTACGATCCACCAGCGGGAACCACGTGGACTGGATCTGCACCATGATGCGGTGACCCTTCCGGAAGGTGTGCAGCACGTCCTGCAATTCCAGCGGCACGTGCGTCGGCTCGTTCGGCGTGAACGGCTCGGGGCGCTCGTAGCTGTTGCGGAAGCGTCCGCGGATGACCTCGCTGCGAACCATCATCTGGTAGCCGCCCAGTTTCACGCCGTCGGCGACGGTGTCCGGCGTTTCCGTGTCCGGAGGCAACACGTCGATGACCTTCACCACCCAGTCTGAGGCGGTGCCAGACGTGGACACCCACAGATCGGCCTGGATCGGACCGGCGATCGTGACGTCCTGGTCCAAGGCGCTGGTCTGATACGTCAGGACGTCCGGCCGGCGGGAGGCGAAGCGCTGATCGTCGGTCATGTAGTCTCGCGACATGCCGATGGTGATCTCCTGCGTGTAGGGCACCGGCCGGCGCGGGTCGCTGACGAACTCGTCATAGCCGGGGGCGTCACCGGACGACGGTTCGAACGACAGCGTCTGGTTCGACCCGACGTAGAGGGGGCGGGCCTGCACGGAGCGCGGCGGCCAGGCATCAAACGTGCGCCACCGGTTGACGCCTGTTTCGAAGACGTAAGCCTCCGGCAGTTCAGGCTCCGGAGCATCCATCAGGTAGTGCTCGAAGAAGGGCGCGATGATGGACTCCTGGTAAAAGCGCGCGGTCGCCGCGCCGAAGCTGATGTTGCCCAGCCGGTCACCATCGCCGCGCCATCCGCCGTGCGGCCACGGGCCCATCACGAGCACGTTGAACACGTCCGGGTTTCGCTGCTCGACGGAGCGGTAGATCTTCAGCGGCCCGTACAGATCCTCCGCATCGAACCAGCCGCCCACCGTCATAACGGCCGGGGCCACGCGGTTCAGATGAGGCAGGAGGTTTCGCCGCTGCCAGTATTCATCGTAGTTCGGGTGGGCGACGATCTCGTTCCACGCTTCGATCTCGCCGTGCAGGTAACGCTCGTTGGCGTTCTTGAGCGGGCCCATGTCGAGGAAGAACTGGTATCCGTCCGGCGTGCCGTGGCAGAAGCGTCCGCCGGAACGCGAGGTCGTCGGCTCCGGGCGCGGACGACCGAACGACGCCATGAAGTTGAAACAGTGCGGCAGGAAGAACGCCCCGTGATGATGGAAGTCGTCAAAAAACCAGTCGGCGATGGGCGCCTGGGGTGAAACGGCCTTCAGGGCCGGGTGGGCGTCGATCATCCCGGCCGCGGCGTAGAACCCGGGATACGAGATGCCCCACATGCCGACGCGGCCGTTGTGGTTCTCCACGTTCCGGACGAGCCATTCGATCGTGTCGTACGTGTCGGAACTTTCGTCGACATCGGTGCGACTGCGCTTGTCGGCGACGTGAGGCGTCATGTTGGTGAACGTCCCCTCCGACATGTAACACCCGCGCACGTCCTGCCTGACGAAGATATAGCCGGTCTTCGGCGCGGTCGAGTAAGGCCCCAGGCCGGAAGGGAACTTGTCCTCGCCGTACGGCCGGACGCTGTACGGCGTGCGGAAGAGCATGATCGGATACGTCCGCGATCGGTCGCGTGGTTCGTAGACGGCCATGAACAAGTTCACGCCGTCGCGCATCGGGATGCGCACCTCACGCTTGGTGTAGTGTTCGGCCAGGTACGCTTCCGAGTCCGGCGCGGGAGCGAGCGTCACACCTTCCGCGCCGGCAGACGACGCCGCCGCGGTCGTGGACGTTGAGGCATGTGCCGAGGCGGAGGGCGCATCGGCCGGCGGCGCGGGCCGATCAGCACGGGACGAGGCGCAACCCGTGAACGCGAGTGTCAACAGGATAAGCCACAGGTATCGCATCACGTGGGTTGAAGTCGGCGATTCGAGCGGCGGCGACGAAATCGGCGGCTTACCGGCATCGGCGACCGGGAGCGAGTATCTGCTTTCGCGCATCGGGTTCTCCGGCGAGGGCGCCTCGACCGCGGACTATAGTTGCCGGAGCGCGGTTGCGAAACACGTCAGCAGCCGGCCGAACCCGGCCCCTTCGGCTGACACGCCGCAAGCAGGGGGATCGCTCGCGTGGCCATGTCGAAGTACTCGGCCGTAATCTCCAGCCCAATGCTCTGCATCCCGATCGCCGCGGCCGCGGCGATGGTGGCGCCGGACCCCATGAACGGATCCAGCACGACGCCTTCACCCAGCGGCAGCGACGCCCGTACAATCTGCCGCATAAACTGCTGCGGCTTCAGCGACGGATGAGCGGCCACGCTCCGCTCGTATCCGCGGGCCGGAGACGAGCGGATCAGATCGCGGAAGGGTTCCGCGGCGGAGATGCGACGCAGGCCGCCGGTCTTCCATTTGCGCAGGTTGTCCTGAACCCGCCCTTCGCAGGGCTTGCGAAACAGCCCCCAGGGTTCCCAGCACGAGCGCGGCATGACACTGACGTCTGGAAACTCGTCATGCGCATTCTTGGGCCGGTCACCGCCGCGAAGCGTCTGTACGACGCGGATGATCTCACCGCGTTTCTCAAAACCCGCGTCGATCATCGCCTGGTAGACGACCTGCGAAACGAGCGGGTTGGTCGCAATGAAGACGTGGGCGCCGGGAACCAGCACGGGCAGCGTCAGCGCGGCAAACCGGTTGAAGAAGGACCGCAGCCGGTCATGGTCGTCGGCGCTGAGCACCGTGAATCTCGGCAACGGGCGTCGCCGCCGCCCGTCCAGCGTAGGCGGTATGCGCCACACGCCGCCGCGCCCGCCCGCCAGTTTGTCGAGCTGGCCCTGCGAGAACTCGAGCAGTCCGTAAGGCGGATCGGTGACGATCGCGTGGATCGAGTTTGCGGCAGCCGCGGCCAGCCAGTCGAATGCGTCCACGCAATGGATCTGGTAAGACTCGCCCGACCGAAACGCGGCCGTCAGCAGCGGGCGCTCGTGTTTGCGTGCCCGCGCCGTGTCAGCGGTTGACGAAGCCATGACGTGATCCCTGCGGCCTGCGACGAACAAATCTGCAGCCGGTCGCCGGAATCGTAGGCAGCGCGGACACGGCGTCAAACCGACCGGCCGCCCGCAGACGTAAGCATCGGGAGCGCATTCCGCTCCGCAAGGCTCGTCACGGCTACCGAGAATTCTTCATTCGTTATTCGCCATTCGACATTCGCTATTCCCAGCGCCTGGAGCGTCGGGCGCTACGGCAGCGTCAAAGTCGAGGGCATCCGCGTGACGGCACGATGCGCTTTGTACTGCGGCTTGAGACGCCAGAGTTTCAGTTCGTCGCGTCCGGAGAGCGTACGGAACTGGTGGTACATCGGCTCCGGGATGTTATCCCAGGCGTGCAGGCACGGGTTGCCGGGCATGTCCTCGACCATGTCGTACCGCTCCTGCCGCACGCGCGGGTGCAGGTCGCCGCGATAGGTCTGATGCTGGCGGACGATCCAGTCGGGAAGATCCCACAGCCGCGTGTACGTCTCCCACGGACGGAAGATCGGCAGCGTGGTGTAGAACTTCAGCGGAAAGTGCTCGTAGACGGTGACGACCGTGTCGCCCGGCTGGGCGTGGCGGTTGAGATACTTGACCACGACCTCGATCGGTCCCTCGTAGTCGTGCGTCAGCTCGTAAACGTACTCGTAGAGCGGAAACTCGATCTCTGGAAACGAGCGAAACGGTCCGGGGCGGGCGTCCTTGTAGAGCAGCGTCCAGGTATTGCCATTGGTCTGAAGGTAACCGAAATCGTTAAGGTGGTAGTACGCGAGGTCGTAGTTCGGCCGGTCGGGCGTGCCCAGCTTCGCCGCCACGGCATGGCGCTGCGGCTCCAGGACGGCCTGTCGGGCGGCGTAGACCGGCCCGTACTGAAAGAACTCGGTTGAGATCATCACCAACACGGCAGGCGCCAGCAGCCACCGTCGGCCGCCGGTGATATGGAGCAGGCACAGCGCCGTCATCACGGCGAACCACGGCGCCAGCCCCATCAGGTAGCGAAAGAACGGGTAGTTCGCCAGCGACGCAATGGTGAGCACGGCAAACGCCGCCATCATGCCCGACGCGTAAAGCCAGTTGGCGGACTCGCCGTTTTCCGACGGCGCGGCATAGGCGCCCGGCGACGCCGCCATGCGGATCAGGGCGGCCAGGCCGGCGACGCCGAGCACGCCCAGGAAGACGCCGAAGCTCACCGCGCTCGCGCCGCGCACCACGGACCACAGGTACACCGCCAGCAGCAGCGTTCCGCCGACCGCGGCGACCCATCGACCCGCCCCCCCCCGCGGCGCCCGCTTCCACAGCAGCGCCGGCGCCAGCAGAACGAACGGGAAGCAGTAGAGCTGTACGTGCAGCAGGTAGGCGCGCAATGACGCGGCGAAGCGCCACAGACTCTCCGCCGGAAAGCCGCTGCCGTCGTAGTTGCGATCCCACGACTTGGTGTAGACGAAGAACGGAACGGTAAAGACGCCGATGAGGATGCACCCGAGCACGTATCGGGCGATCAGCTTCAGCCGTGGATGTCGCAGCAACAGATGCAGCCCCATCCCGGCCGTGGCGCCGACAAGCTGCACGAAGAACGCGTAGTACGAACCGACGCCCCCGATGACGAACATCAGCAGCGAAAAGCGCTGTCCGCGAAGCAGCCGGATGTATCCCCACGTCTGCAAGAACGTGAACAGCGCCAGCATGGTGTAGTTGCGGCACTGCCGCGTGAACAGCAGGTAGGGAACGGAAAAGGTCAGCAGGATGACCGCCAGGCGCGCGAGGCGCCGATCGCGGGCGACGTCCTGCACGCCGACGTACATCACCGCCATCATGGCCCAGCCGACCAGGGCAAACGGCATCCGAGCGGCGAGCGTACTGGCTGGATGGAAATCGCGCGGCAAGCCGAGGGCGTCGAACACCAGGAACGACCCGGCCACCGCATAGTTGCCCAGCCAGGACGTCCAGATCCAGATGCCCTCGTCGTTCAGGTCGACGAACCCCTTCTGATCCGTGATCGCGTGCATCGAGCGGCCGATGGCGTCATGCGGCTCGCGCCCGTCGTCGGCCAGGGGATAGCCGTACTCGGCGATGCGACGACCCAGCAGTGCAGTTTCCGCCTCATCCTGCCATAAGATCGACGCGCTGAGGTTGGGAAAGATGAGCACCGGGGGGACGAGGAGGATGAAGAGCCAGAACAGGTCGCGGCGCGCCCCGGTCGCCTGCGCCCCGCCCGTCCGATCGGTTGCGATGGATGGTGGCGTCGCCGTCATTCTTTCCCTCTGACTATCTTGTCGTCGGCGCGCGGCAATTTCAAGTTTGCCCCCTGCGATTGCGGGCTTGGGATTACCGGACGGCGTGCGTCATGGACGCTCGTAGATGAAGATTCCCACGTCCGGCAGCCCGTATAGATCGGCATGGCGGCGCGCCTCCTCTCCGAAGAGGGTCTCGAACCGCTGCTGCTGACGTCGACCCACCACCAGAGCGGACAAGCGATAGCCCTGCCCCGGCAGCAGCATGGCGGCGACGCGCTCCAGCAGCAGCGTTGGCGCGTTGATGTCCGGCGTCAGCGAGTTCCGCAGGCGGACGTCCAGTATCCACCGCGGCCGGGACTGCTCGATCTGAGCCAGCGCCTCACGGTGGCGCGCCTCGGCGTCCGAATACGGCCCGAACAACGGATACATGATCGTATACCGCGTCGCGCTCGGCCGGTTGGCATAAAAGAGAATCTGAGGCTCGGAGCCGAGGATGAAGACGGCGTCATCGGGCCTGGTGTGATCGCGGATGTACCTGCCAATGTCGATCGACTCCCAGAAGATGTTCTGCCGGTAGAGCATAGCGGAAATCGCTCGCGGCCCCTCCGCCCGCCAGACCGGCCAATTGGCAATCAGCGTGGGAAGCGCGGCCAGAGCGACCAGCCCCGCGCCGCAACATGTGCGGAGGGCCTGACGCTTCCAGCGCCCCCGAAGCGCCGCCGACCGCGAGCGGACAGCCTCCCACACGCCTGCCGCCCCAAGCCCTGCCAGTCCGCAGAGCGGCGGCAGAAGCCAGATGAAGTAGTGCTGATAGAAGCTCATCGGGGCGGCCGTGGCGACGAAGGAGAGTCCGAGCCACGCGGCCAGCTCACGGCGACGCAGGAAAGGAGTCAGCGGCGATGGAGCGTCCGATGTCGGGGCCGGCCGCCGACGCCGCCACAGAAGCCCGACGCCTGACAACAGCCACACGCCGCCCATCGCCGGCCATTGCCACCGCAGCGCGGCGCCGAGTGCGTCGATCCCGTCGCCGGGCGAGAGCCGGCGGGCATAAGCCCAGTTGTGACTGAATGCACAGTCCACGAACGCGCCCCAGACGCCGTTCACCAAGAGGTACGCAACCGGCAGCGCTGAAAGGGCCGCCGCCGCAATCAGCCACGTTGCGAGAAGCGCTGCTCGACGCGGTAATCGTCGCGCGGTGTGGGCGCCCGATGGCGTCGGCGCATGCGTCGCCAGAAGGATCAGCGGCGCGACCAGTGCCGGCGCGAGCGCGACCTGCTTGAACCAGAACGCCGTTGCACAACAGAGACCGGAGGCCGCACTCCAGGCGAGAGATTGTCGCTGCCGGGCGCGCGCGGCCAGCAGGGCGCCCGCGGTCAGCGGCAGCAGGGCGAACTGCTCGGTGTTGGCCGCCGACGCCAGCAGCCGCGGCTCGATCGTCGTCACACACAGCGCCAGCGCCGCCATCGCCCCTGCCACCGCGCCGCCCGTCGTTGCGATCAGCCGGTACAGCAGCACAGCCGTCAGCGCGCTGAACACGTAGAGCATGGCGTGTACGGCCTCGATGCGCTCGCCGCCCACCGCGAACGCAGCCGCATAGACGAACACCACACCCGGCGTCTTCTGCAGGAACGCATCGCGATACGGAACGCCGCCATCTGTCAGTCGCTGCGCGATGTACGCATACTCCCCTTCGTCGCGCTCGAACGGAACGGAGATCATGCCGGCGCGCAGCGCGACGAAGAGCACTGCTGCGAGGCCGAGGATGACCCGCGCACCTGCCTCCGGCGCGGCCGAGCGGGCGCCGCGCGGGCCGTGCGTCAGGCGTGCCTGCGAATCCAGCGGAGCGGAGCCGATGTCCGGGGGGATGTATGAGTCGGGCATGGAATCGCTGATCCAGGAACGCAATCGCCTGTCCGGGTGGGATCATAGCGACCCGCCGGCCCGCCGCGACTCGTTCGCCGCTCATCCGGGTGAACGTACGCCTCGGCGCACCGTTTCCGGCAGAGGCCGCGAGAAAACTCGCGAGCGATGACGCCCAACTCGCGGCTCGTCGCGGCAGTCCCCACCGATTCATGCGCAAACCACCGCCGGTCAGCGGCTTCCGCTGTCTGCCTGTCATGGCACGGATCGTGCTTTGGACGGGCGACGGCCGCCGACGGCGTGGGCGTGCGGTCGATCGTGTACTGGATCGTAAATGGGAAGGCTGGTCCGAATGTCGAGATATGTCGTAGTGATGTCGGCGGTTGTCCTCACTTCACTCCCGCTTGCCGGCGTGCGTGCGGAGGTGGAGTACGAGTTGTTCATCATCAAACCCTTTCGCGTGGGCGGACCGACCGAGGCGTACGCCTGGGACGTCAACTCGGCCGGAACGGCGGTCGGCATGGCCAGCGCCGAAACCTATCATGGTTACTTCTGGACCCCCGAAACCGACAAGATCGACGTGGGCGTCGGCGATCTCCGCGGAATCAACAACCACGGCACGGCCGTTGGCGGTGGCAGCATGTGGACCGACCCGCAGACCGTCACGCCGATTCCGGCCCCGGATGGCTACTACGTCTCGGTTCACGCCCTCGGGATCAGCGATACCGGGATCGTGGTCGGCGAGGCGGTTCATCGGTATCACTCCAACTGGTCTGATCAGGTGGCCATCGTCTGGGACGCCCGCGGCGGGACGCGTATCCTCAGCGCTCTGGGCGTGCCGTCGGCCTTTACGGCCAATCGGGTCAACAGTCTCGGGCAGATCGTGGGTGAGACGAGCATCGCCCGCAGCTTCGACAGTACGCGGGCCTACTTCTTCGACCTGAACACGCGCGAGTACCGCGATCTTGGAACGTTCATGCCGGAAAACGCCGGCTCGGCCGTTGCCAGAGATATCAATGACGCAGGCGTCGTCGTCGGCGCCGCCACCTATCCTGACATCTTCGGCCAGACGCACGCGTACCGGTGGACGCACGACAGCGGACTGGAGGATCTCGGCGTGCTCGGCGTCTACCGTGCGCCGTGGGGGCCGCACGAGTTGTCCCGCGCCAACGGCGTGAACGCAGCCGGCGTCATCGTCGGCACGAGCACCGTCAACGATAACAAGACGAGCTGGGACAGCACGCACGCCTTCGTCTGGGATGCCACGCGAGGCATGAGAGACCTCAACAAGCTCGCCGACATTCCGGACGGCTACTACCTGCTGGAGGCCAAGGCCGTCAGCGACTCAGGGTGGATCGTCGGTACCGGGTTCGGCTCGCCGGGCGAGTCCTTCTACTCAGGGTTCGCGCTGCGCCCGATCGGCGGCGGCGCCTGCGGCGACTCGTCGCGCCTCTCGATCAAGTGCAAGGCGGGCGGCAGCAAGGTCAAGGCTACGCTCGCCAGGGCCGATGCGCAAGTCGAAGTAACTTTTCGCCTCGACGGCGGCGCCGACGTGCCAACGACCACCAGCACGAAGGGAAAAGCGGTCGCATCGTGGAAGAAGCAGCCCCGTGGCGACCACCAGGTCACCGTCTGCGATCTCGTGGCAGCGTGCCCGTAGCAGGCCGTCGAGGATCGGGGTGCAGCGGGCCAGAAACCCGTGATTCCACCGGCGGCATGCCGGCAACCGGTGGAATCACGGCGGAGGCGCTGCGTTCCAGCACGCTGTCCCAGCGGAGCGCCCGTCGAGTCAACCCGTCTCACCCCTCTCACCCCTCTCACCCCTCTCACCGCTCTCACCCTTCTCACCCTTCCCACCCTTCTCACCTCTCTCACCCTTCTCCTCCTCCCCCTCCACCATTGCAACGATCCGCTGCCCCTTCTCCGGCGTCTTGGCAGCAGCAGTCGTGACGGGCTCGAGCGCGCCGGACGCGGTGATCACCAGCAGCATCAGCGCCGACTCGCCGTATCGAGCCCGATAGGCTTCGAAGTTGAACTCCTCCGTCAGCCGCGTCACCTTGACCGTCCGGCCCTGTGCCAGGCGCCGCGACAGGTCGGCGTACGACGCTTCCGCGCCGAACAGCGTCCGCCCGTGCGTATCCTGCTTGCCCGAATGCGACGCATTACCCGATGGCGGGGCGAGCTTGTAGCAGGCGGCCTTGCCGAAAATGCGTTCAAAGCGATGAACCGCCAGAATGTTGATCCACGGGTTGGGCGTCATGGCGAAGAGCCGCCCGATGCCGCCCAGGTCGAGCCGGTCGAGCGTGTGATCGTCCAGAACGCCGCCGGTAAAGGTCGACAGGCCGGCCATGCGGGCGGCGCGCGTGTTGTCGCGGTTGGTGTCGAGCAATACGCAGTGAAAGCCCTCGCGTTTCAGCGCTGCGGCCAGTTCGCGCGCGAAGGCGTGCGCGCCGATCATCAGAATCCCCTGAGGATTCGACTGCGCGACCTTCAATCGCCGTGCGACCCAGGGCGAACTCAAGCCGTAAATGGCTACCGTCGCGATGATGGTCACGAAGGTGATCTGCACCATCAGTTGGGCGCCTTCGACGCCGCGCTGCTCCAGTCGCAACGCAAACACCGACGCCACCGCGGCCGCCACGATCCCGCGCGGCGCCATCCAGGATAGGAACCACTTCTCCCTGAGGCTGAGTTTGGACCGCCACGTCGACACGAAGACGCTCAACGGTCGGACCACGATGACCAGCGCCGCCACGAACAGGCCGCCGCGCAGCAGCAGCACGTCCAGCTCGAGTTCGTTCAGCTCCAGCCGGGCGGCCAGCACGATGAACAGGCCCGAGATGAGCAGAACCTGGAGATTCTCCTTGAATTCGGCGATGTGGCGGACGTCGACTTTGCTCTGATTGGCGAGCACGACGCCCATGACGGTGACGGCCGCAAGCCCGGACTCCTCCTGAAGGTGGTTGGCCCCCACGAACGCGGCGACCACGAACATCAGCGACACGGCGTTCTGCAGATAATCCGCGATCCAGTAACGCGCCAGCATCAGCGTCAGCAGCGCGGCCGCCGCCACGCCGAGACCTCCCCCGAACACGACGGTCTTGGCAACGCTCATCACGGCGTGTCGCGCCGCCTGGCCGGCCTCGCCGTAGAGACCCTCGAAGATGAGCACCGTCGCCAGCGCACCGATCGGATCGATGACGATGCCCTCCCACCGCAGGATCGGCCCGACGGACCCGGACGGACGGATGTGGCGAAGCAGCGGACCGATGACGGTCGGCCCTGTGACGACGAGCACCGCGCCGATGACCGCGGCAAGGTCCGTGGGCAAGTCGAAGATCCACTGCGCCGCCACGGTCGTACCCATCCATGTGACCAGCGCCCCCAGGGTGACCAGGCTCCACACCACGCGCCCGACGGCCGGCAGTTCGGAGAACTTCAGCGTCAGCCCGCCTTCGTAAAGGATCAGCGCCACCGAGATAGACACGACCGGCATGAGCAGATCGCCGAACACCGCGTCCGGATCGACCCAGCCGGCCGCGCCGGCGATCAGCCCGAACGACAGCAACAGCAGGATCGAAGGCAGCCGCACGCGAGAAGCCAGCCACTGCGCGGACACGCCCAGAACAAGGATAATGGCCAGGCTCAGAAGGATATGTTCAGACACGTCGATCAACCTCGGGGCCGGTCCCGCCTGCACGGACATCGCTACGGACGACGATCGCCGGGCGCGTCATCCACCCGCTCCTGCTCGCGAACCGGCCGTCTGCTCATCGCACGGCGAACAGCGCAACGCAGCGGCCCGTCGAAGGATCGCAAAAGAGCGCGCAGCCGCGACCGGCCGTGCCGAAGTCATATACATCGGGATTCAAGATGGGTCGAACCCGCAGCCACGAACGCCACGCCACGTCCGTCGCACCGGGGCCGACAAAGACCTCGAACGCATCCTCCCACGAGCCGCCCAGCGTCCGCCAATCCGCCAGCGACTCCGTCTGCGTGCGAGCGGTTGGGAGGGATGTCAACGCCGCAAGACCGGGCGGGTCGGCAGTCAATTCCATGATGACGACCTCCTCACCCGGTCCGCCGAGATAATGCCGCCGCACGTGCGACATGCGTACGCCGCGCGGCGGGTCGATGCCGAAAGCGTCGCGAAACGCCACGGCTCGATCGACTGACAGCAGGAATCCGATCGCAACGCCCACCGCCACCGCAACGGGCAGGCGAAGCGCCATCGACGGCCGGAACCTCCTGACGGTCAGGTCCGCAACCAGCACGGCCGCGGCGATGGGGACGACGACGAAGCACCAATTGTTCGTGGCGATCATGCCGGCAAGCGTGCCGGCCGGCAGAATCGCTGCAGAAGCCTTCCAGCCGGAGGGCGGCGCATTGGAGGCTGGGTGGGAATCCGACGTCCGCATGTTCGCGTCGCCTGGATCACGCACGGGCTGTTCCGTCGCTGTGCGTGTCATGGGTGTTTCGCGTCCGCTTTGTCGCGCGCTCAACCGCACCGAGTTCCCTGACCGCATCGGCGAAATGTCGGTCCACCGGCTGCGGCAGTGCGCCCTGTTCGGCCTGGAACCTCGCGTACTCCGCCTCAGCTTTCAGCTTCGCCGTCTCATGCGAGACCTTGCCCGCGTGGGTGAGGATGTCACGGCCGCTGATGCGGATGAAGTCGTCGAGCTTGGCAATCCAGGCCGCCATCGTCATGGGCTTGCGCTGAAGGGCCTGCAGTTCGGCGAAGTCGAGATACGCGGACACGATCAGGTTAAGCGCCTGCAACTCGTCCGGCAACAGATAGTTCTTCGCGATGCTCACGTCGCTTTTGCGCAGCTCTTCGCCGGGCCGGTTCGTCAGGCCCATGCTGGGCTTGTCGGCATCGACGCGATCGTGAACGATCTCGGCGGCGGTCTGCCCGGCGATGGCCCAGTGCATCTTGTTCTGCACTGTCTGGAAGAAGAGCTTCGTTCGCTCGGCGGACGGATCGTAGTCGATGCTGGTAGCGTAGATGTCGAGCACTTTGCGCCAGAAGACCCGCTCGGACGAGCGGATGTCGCGAATGCGGTCCAGCAGTTCGTCGAAGTACGCCCCGCCCCCCCCGGCCTTGAGCCGCTCGTCGTCCATCGTGAAACCCTTCACGATGTACTCGCGCAGCCGCTGCGTCGCCCAGATGCGAAACTGCGTGCCGCGCAGAGACTTGACGCGGTAGCCGACTGAGATGATGACGTCGAGGTTGTAGTGCTCGACCCGGCGCTCGACCTGGCGGGTTCCCTCCCTCTGAACCGTCAAGTATTCCTTGACGGTTCCCTCCCGTTGTAACTCGCCTTCCTCAAAGACGTTGCCGACGTGGAGGCTGACGTTCTGCTTGGTCGTCTCGAACAGCTCCGCCATCTGCCGCTGCGTCAGCCACACGGTCTCCTCGTCCAGCCGCACCTGCACGCGCGTCCGACCGTCCGCCGTCTGGTAGAGCAGAAACTCGCCGCCGCCGCTGGGAACCAGGTTTGACGCTATCACGAACTGACTCCCGAACTGCGGCAACCGGCGCCGCCCCACTCGCGCCGGCGGGGAGCGGTCTTCATTGTCCTAACAAAATCCTACCCATGAGTCAAACGTGCGACAGGGCGACGGCTGACCCTCGTCGCGCGAGATGGACTGATCGCTTCGCGCCGGTCTGATTGAGTCCATGTCGTCGCCGGACTACCATCAGACGGCTCAGCCTTGTGCGGGGTCGCCCTGAAGCGATCGGCCGCGGCGACCGCGGCGTTCGGGAGAGGAACAGCATCCTATGGCCGGCTGGGCCGCGGTCGCTTTCTGCCAGTTCCTCGTCGCCGCGCTCGCGGTGATGGGCAGCCTGCGCCTGCTCGTCCGCGGCTGGCGCGGCCGGACGGTCGGGACTGACCCGCACTGCCGCCGCTGCGGCTACAACCTGTCAGGTTCGAGCGGCGAGCACTGCTCGGAGTGCGGCGCGCCGCTTGACGAACGCGCCATCGTCATCGGCGTCCGCCATCGTCGCATTCCGTCGCTGCTCGCGGGTCTCGCTCTTCTGCTTCTCGGATTTCTCACCGCCTCGCCGACCGCTCAGCGCGGCTACGAACGCATCGACTGGTATCGGTACTATCCCGTAGGCTGGCTGCTCCGCGACTTTGAGGCCGGCAACACCGGGGCACTCGTGGAACTCGGCCGCCGACTGAACAGCGATCGACCGTCCGAGGGCGATCGCGACCGGATCGTCGCGGCGCTGGTGGCACGGCATCGACGGGCGCCCATGGCTGATCTATGGCTGCTCTCCGACACGCTCGCGGGGTTGCTCGTGAACGGCAAGCTCACGGAGGAGCAGCGCGATCTCTATCTGGAGGGCCTGTTCAAGGTCGAAGTTCGCGTACCCGAAAGCACGCGCCCGGGCGAACGGATGACGGTTGAAATCAGGTGCGAGGCCAACGTGGGATCGGCGATGAGCGGATTGAGCTACTCACAGGAGGTCGGCACAGTGACCGTCGGCGGGGGCTGGAGTAACTGGTGGGGACATCCCATGCTGGGCGCGGGCCTCGTGGGCACGCCCGCACGCAGAAAATGGCAGCAGGAGTTCTACACACCCATCGACGCACAGCCGGGAAAGACCGTGATCACGCTCCAATTGCGCCAGGGACTCTACGTGCAGCCGCCTTTCACCATGCCGGACCTGACGGCGCCGGTCTGGTCCCGCGTGATCGTGGTGGAACACGCGATCGAAGTACTTCCGCCGGCCGCACCGTTGCCGGTGGAGTGGGTCGATGAGGCCGGTCTTGAGGATGAGCTTACGGCCGCGTTCGCTCGGTTCTTTGCGGCCAGGACCGACTGGCTCGATGAAAACCGATTCAGCATCGAACCTCGGCGGCACAAGCGCACGCGCACGCTGCCGATCCCCGTCGCCTTTGATGTCTTCCTGCGAGTGGCGGGCGTGGAACATGATGCGGGTGCATGGGCCTTTGACGAGGCCGGCCGCATCTGCGCGCACCGCGACGTGCTGCTGTCGATTCCCGGCGCGACCGAGGGGGAACTGATCCTGCGCAGCAATCGGTCCCTGGGCGAGCGGACCCACTGCCGTATCTCGCGGATGTGGGAGGGGGGATTGAACCTGGGTACGATCGCGCTGCCGGAGGGCGATGCCGATGGGCGGTAATGGTTGGGGCGAGATCGCCTTCCTGCAAGGTCTCATCGCCGCGCTCGCAGTCACCGGCGGGCTGATACTGCTCATCCGCGGCTGGCGCGGGCGGAGAGTCGGCCAGGAACCGCACTGCGGCAAATGCGGCTACAACCTGTCGGGCGCGAGCGGCAACCGGTGCTCCGAGTGTGGCGCCTCGCTCGACGAGCGTACGATCGTGGCCGGCGTACGCCAGCGCAGAACCGGGGCACTGATCGCCGGGACAGTCATCCTGCTGATCGGGATGGCCGTCGGTACCCCCGTCGCGCGTCGCGCCTACAACAGCGTCGACTGGTATCGACACTACCCGCTGAGCTGGCTGCAGAACAAACTCCAATCAGGCGACACGAAGGCGCTGATCGAGATGGCCCGCCGGTTCCGCGACGGCCAGCTTACGGATGACGAGCGGGAACAGATTTTCGCCGCCCTGCTGACCCGGCACCGGCAACAGCCGCCTCCGGGAGGCGTGTACCTGCTGTCCGAGATTCTTGCCCGACTCGCCCGCGACAGGAAGCTAAGCGACGATCAGCTTAACCGCTATCTAACGGGCCTATTCAACGTAACGCTGAGCGTCTCGCCGCAAGTTCGCGCCGGTCAACCCATGACGTTGGAAGTGTCCTGTGAAGCCAACGTCGGAAACGCGATGATGGGCTTGACCTATGTTCACGAAGTTGACCGGATCACCATCGGCGGCCTGCCGCTCGAGACGCGCCGCACCGAGCATCCGATCACTAAACTCATCGGCGCTCCCGCGCGCGGCTCACGGAATATCTCCTTCAACGTGCCTGCCGACGCCGAACTCGGCCTGGGGGTGATCGTCTACGAAGCCCGCGAGGGTCTGTACGAGCAGCCGGTCTTCTCCAATCCCGACCCGGAGGCTCGGTGGTGGTCGCGTCCGATCCGCGTCGAGCGAGTGATCGAGATTCTGCCGGTTGACGCTGCGCCGGCGGTGGATTGGGTCGACGACCCGGCTCTTCGAGGTGAACTACTGGCCGCGTTTGGCGGCGTCTTCGTAGCCAAGTCATTCCGACCCGACCCCGACCGCTTCGGCATCGCCCCGGAATGGCACAAGCACGCCCGCCCGCTGCCCGTGGCGGTCGCGTTCGATGTGATCCTGCGCATCGGCGACGTCGAACACAACGCCGGGGCGTGGGCGTTCGACGAGGCCGGCCGCGTGTGCGTCAACTACGGCCCCCTCCTGTCGATCCCCGACGCGACCGAAGGCGAGCTGATCCTGCGCGGCAATTTGGCCGTGGCAGAGCAGAGCGCGTGCGGCCTGACGCGCATCTGGAAGGGCGAGTTGAACCTGGGGACGATCGCGCTGCCGGCGGGCGAGGGGGGTGGCGGATGAGCAACCTGGCCGCTGCGCAGCCGCTGCGGCGTAGCACACGCGTCAGGCAGCTTGAGCGAGTCGGCCGCACACGCCTGTCCTTACCCGGCATCGCCCGCCGAACCCTTGCGGCGCCGCGCGCGCCCAGCATTCGACTTTCTCAGCACCTTGGCGGAAGGCGAGTATTGCAGCTTCCGTCCGGCCTTGTACTCCGTGAGCAGCCCGCGGTGCGTCAGATCAGCCAAGTCCAGCCGGGCGGTGTCGTAGGCGATGCCGTGACTCCCGCGGTGGGATTCGATCGTATAGACGGCGTCGGCGTGCATGAGCGCATGCGCCAGCAGCGCCTGCTGGCGATGATTCAAACCCCTGTGGGCCTTAAGAAGGGTCTGGGCGTTCTTGATGCGCCGTTCGTCTTCCTCCAGATAGCGAGCCAGTTCCTTGCGGGCGCGGCCGATGAGGTCGAGGTTGAACACGACAAAAAAAGTCAGGTCGTTGTCGTCAGTTTCGGTGTTCTGAAACGCAAGCTGATACCGGCTTGGGGCGCTCTGGATCATCCTCGAAATCGACAGGAACTCGAACATCCAATACCTGCGGCGCAACATGTACCAGTAGAACAGGGCCCGCGCCGTGCGGCCGTTGCCGTCGACGAACGGATGATCGTAGGCCAGCCAGAAGTGCAGGATGATGGCTCGCACCACCGGATGGATGAACCCACCGTCCGAATCCGCCGCGTTCGCAAATTCGCACATGCGCTCCAGCCGCTTCGGCAGTTGCGCGGCCGGTGGTGGGACATGCATCACTTCGTTATCGCGCGCGTCGACGACCAGGATGTTCTCATCCGCACGCCGCAAGCGCCCGGAGTCGCCATCACCCTGAAACGTGCCGGCCGTAACGCGGCGGTGAATGTCGAAAATGAAATCCGGAGAGAGCGGCCTGTCCTTCTGGTCTCGCAGCCAGGAGATCGTCTGATAGTTGTTCAGGATCATGCGTTCGGACGTCGTTCGCGGCTTGCGCCCGGTCTTGAGCAGTTCCCTGGCGACCTTTCGCGTGGTGCTGGCCCCCTCAAGCTGGCTGGACGCGATCGCTTCCTCCGTCAGTGACCGCAGGACGTACCGGTCGCGCTGCTCGCGAAACTGGTCGCTGCCCGCGCCGATCGTGCCCCCGATTTCGAGATCGTTGCAATGCAGTTCCGCGGCCACGGCATCTGTCAGAACAAAGGCGAATGGCCTGTCGGAGGCGTCAACGAGGCCAGCGATACGGCGACGCCGGGGCCGGCTCAGTTTGACGGCGTGCCACACGGTTTCCGCCGACAGGTCGCCGGGCATCGGCCGCCGCCTAAGCTCGTCCCAGCTCCAGTAGCTTTTGTTGGCGCGATCGATAAGCGCCAGCACGTCCGGTCGCTCCAGTGCGTCGAGCGCCGATTTCAGTCGCTGCGTGCTTTGATCGAGAGACTCCTCGGTGGCCGTCGAGGCAATCAGCTCTGGAGGCATCGTCGGCTTTCGCATGTCCAGCATCCGCAGGGGCTTACGTCAAGTACCAAAAACTACCAATCTGTGCCGAATCGGTAGTTCGCGAATGGTAGCCGCTCCGTTGGGGCCTCGCAAGGCCCGAACTACCGATTCCGGACAAATCGGTAGAAATCGGTAGTTCGGCAATGTCGGCCCGAACGCCCGTTCGGACGAGCGGATGTCACGAATGCGGTCGAGCAGTTCGTCGAAGTACGCGCCGCCCCCCCCGGCCTTGAGCCGCTCGTCGTCCATCGTAAACCCCTTCACGATGGTCTCGCGCAGCCCGTCCGGAGGCTTCGGCTCTAATCTGGCAACGGATCGCGACGGGTGAACTATCGCGTCTGCGCCATGCCACACTCAGGGCAAACCCCCGATTCGCTTCCGCGAAGATCGTACGAGCACCAGGCGCAAAGGCCCTTACGTCGCCTGAGTGCCCTCGCGCACTTCATGAATACAAGGTACGCAAACAGCCCGAGCAGCGCGATGACGCTCCACGGCAGCACGAGAGGTATTTGAAAGCCACCTACAGTCACGCCGGGAGGCATGTGCTTACTCAGGGCATCTGCCGGTACGACGAACCCCTTTTGCTCCAACATCAGCCTGCGACCATGAAGGAAGCTTTCGACAAATGTGCCGAAAAATGGGCTGCCCTCGTTGTCGACAATGAGCAGCGTCAAACCGCCCCGAGCCACGGCGATCTCTATCCACTGGTCCCCATTATGTCGCGCGAACGAGGTGGACCATGGCCAAACGAACGTCACCACTGCCAGTACCACGCCGCCGCCAATCAGGATTGCAACAATGGTAATGGCGCGGCTTTTCCAAGCTCGAGGCTGGCGCACCGAGACGTCTGAGGTTGCGTCGGTATGGTTGCTCATCGCTCCCGCTACTTCAGCTTGTCCGGATTCAACCCCTTCAGATCATCCACCACAAACAGCCCATCCTTCCGGATCAGCTCGTCGTCGAACCAGATCTCCCCCCCGCCGTCGGCGGCTGTCTGCATGCAGACCATGTCCCAGTGGACGGCGCTTTTGTTGCCGTTGTCGGCCT
>CAZYLK010000076.1:14605-26580 GCA_964648365.1 uncultured Phycisphaeraceae bacterium | reverse complement strand
ATGAAGCTGTTCGACACGAAAAAAGTCCTGCGATCCTTGGACCCCGGCAATCCGGCGCTCAGTCACGGCGACACGATTTACCTCACCGTGGCCGACAAGGATCGCAACATGGTCTCGCTGATCCAGAGCAACTACCGCGGCTTCGGTTCGGGGCTTGTTCCGGACGGACTGGGATTCTGCTTTCAGGATCGCGGGCAGCTTTTCTCACTGGAAGACGGCCACCCCAACGTCTACGCGCCGCACAAGCGCCCGTTCCACACCATCATTCCGGCGTTCGTCACGAAAGATGGCAAGCCCTTCATGAGCTTCGGCGTCATGGGCGGTGACATGCAGCCGCAGGGGCACGTGCAGGTGCTGTGCAACATCATCGACTTCAAAATGAACGTGCAGGAAGCCGGCGACGCCGCCCGCTTTCATCACACCGAGTCATCCGAGCCGACCGGCTACCGCATGACCGACGGCGGCGAACTGGCGCTCGAATCCGGCATCGGCGACGACGTGCGCGCCAAGCTGGCGGCGCTGGGCCACCGCATCGCGACGAAAACGAGCGACTACGGCGGCTATCAGGCCATCCTGTACGACGCCGAGCGCGACATCTACGTCGGCGCGTCGGAGTTCCGCAAGGACGGGCAAGCGGGGGGGTATTGAGGGAATAGCGAATGTCGAATAGCGAATAACGAATTAAGAAGGAAGGCGGCGGCTGTCTCAATGCGAGGCCTCGAGACTTTGTCAGCCTCCATTCGGCAGTGGCAGGGGGAATGGCGAATGTCGAATAGCGAATAACGAATTAAGAAGAGCGGGCGGCGGCCGGCTTTGTCTCATGTTTCAGTTCCAGGTTGCGCGGAATCCGACATTCGACATTCACGAGCACCCGTTCGCTCAGGCGTTCGCCAGTCTCTTCATTCGTTATTCATAATTCGCTATTCGCTATTCGACATCCCCCTCGCTCTCATCAGCCGCGCGCCGTCCAGCGTCGCGACGTACGGCAGGAGGTTGTCTGCGTGCTGGATGACGTAGTCTGTCAGTTGGTCGCGCACGACGCGTTGCAGTTCGTCGCGGGTCCAGGGTTTGGCGATGTAGTAGTCCAGCCCCGCGTCGTTGACGGCTTTGATCGTGTCCGCATGGCCCGCCTGGCCGGTGACCAGCACCTTGCGCGCCGCCCGCGTGCCGGGGTCCGCATTGAGCGCCACCAGAAAATCCACGCCCGATTCGCCCGGCAGAAGGTGGTCGCACAGCACGAGCGCGATCCGGTCGCCCGCACGCGAGCACTGCGCCACGACTTCCCTCGCTTCGGCCGCGTCTTCCACTTCCTCGATGCAAAACGGCGGCGAGAACGCAGACGCATCGCGCACGAGCACGCTCCGCACCGTCGGTTCATCCTCGACGCACAGAATGACAAGCTCATTCATGTCGGCGACTCCTTGCGGCAGCCGGTCCGCCGGTGGGCGTTGCGGGATGAGAGATGAGCGTGCGTCGGGTCGACCGGCAGGCAGACCGTCACGCACGTTCGGCCCGGCCGTGATTCGATGTCGATGGTGCCCTGGTGGAGCGAGATGATCTGCCGGCAGATCGGCAGGCCCATGCCCAGTCCGAACTCGACCCGCCCGCCCCGCGTCGTAAAGTGGAGATCAAACACGTGCGGCAATGCGGAATCCGGGATGCCGGGTCCGCTGTCGATGATCTGCACCCGGACGTGGCCGGTTGATGAAAGATCGGTTTCCACCCGCAGCGTTCCGTCGCCCGCCATCGCATGGATGGCGTTGGTGATCAGGTTCGTCCATACCTGGTTCAACTCGCCCGGCCGACACGTGACCGGCGGGAGATCGCCATACGAGCGAACCACGCGAACGCCAGCCAGGTCATGATTCAGCATGCGCAGGGTATCATCCAGCCCCGCGTGTACGTCGACCTCACCCACCCACTCGCGCTCATCGCGGGCGTATGCTTTCAGGCTTCGAACGATGCCTGCGATGCGGTCGCTGCACGACGAAATGTTGCGCAGCGATTCGCCCAGGTCATAATAGCGCTCCAGCCGGGCCAGCAGCGCCTCACGCCGATCCGCCGGACATGCACCGAAGCGAGCGGCGTATTCCTCGGCGTCGGTGATGCCGATGCGCACCAGCCGCCGCGCTACCGCTGCGTCTTTGACCACCGCGTCCATTTCCTGCTCAAGTTCCCGCCGTCGCCGCGTCGAAAGCGGCGCGGCCGTCAGCGCTGCGGCCATCGTCTCCTTCATCAGCGACCCGTCCGGAAGCTGCATCACCATCGACATCACGTCCTCGGCCAGAAAATCCACGCTTCGACGGATCGCCGCGGCCGGGTTGTTGATCTCGTGCGCCACGCCCGCCGAAAGCTGGCCCAAAAGCGCCATCTTCTCTGATTCCACCAGCCGCAATTGCACCTCTTCCAGCCGCCGCAAGGCATCGGCCAACTGATCGCGTTCGCCGCGCAGGCGGTCGTTGAGCGTTTCGACCTCGACTTTCAGGTCGGCCGTGCGCTTGAAGCGCGCTCCCAGCGATCGGATCAGCACGGCCGCAAAATAGATGCACAGTTGCGGACTGTCCTGCAGGGCGCGGTCGAGATCAGCCAGGCCAATGCGAATAACGGTCAAGTCCGTCGCGGCCCGGCAGGTGAAAAACGACCGCCGCTGACCGGCCAGCGCCAGCAGCCCGATGATCGGCCCCACGGCCTGTCCATGGAGCACGATCTCATGCTCGGCCGCATCGTGCGACATCTGCACCTGGCCCTCGACGAGGATGCAGATACTGTCGACCAGATCGCCCTGGTGAAGCAGGATCGTTCCGGAGCGCACCACGCTGCGCGGCGGCGTGTCGAGCACGTCGTCGAACGCTGCAATCATCGCCCTTTCGACGGCGTCGCTGTCGAGCGCCGCGGTCGCGGCCAGGAAGCTCGTCGTGGAGAGCAGCTCCATGGCATGTGCGGATGCCTCGCCAGCCGGCGCGGTGACGGCGGGGCCGCCGACATGCACAGGCGCTGATGCCGGTCGTTCATCGTTCACGGCACGATTCCCAGCAGATGCCACCACGCCCGGCCGAAAACGAGCAGTACGCCCCAGCCGATCAGGCCGACGATCACGCCGACGCGAGCCATGTCTTTCGTCGTCACCGCGTCCGTGCTGATCGCCAGGGCGTTGGGCGGCGTGCTGATCGGCAGCGCCATCGCCAGCGACGACGCCAGCGCGACGTAGACCGCGGCCATGACCGGGCTGACCTGCACACTGCCCGCTGACGCCAGCGAGATCGCCAGCGGAACCATCAGGTTGGCGGTGGCGCTGTTGGACATCACGGTGCTGAATATGAGCGTAATCATCGACAGCGCCGCCACAATCACCACCGGCGGCATGGCCGCCCAGTCCACCAGCCCCAGCAGCCACCGATCCAGCCCGCAGGCTTCCACGCCCATGCCCAGTGCGATGCCGCCCGCCACCAGCCAGAGCACGTGCCATTGAAGAGATTGTATGTCCCTGGCGCCGAAGACCCCCGTCACCAGCAGCAGCACCACCGGCACAAACCCGACGACGTTCGAGTTCATCCCGTGCAGTTCGGACGTCAACCACAGAAGCACGGTCGTGGCGAAGACGGCATAGAAGATCACCGCCCGGCGTGAGCGGTCGAACTTTGCATCGATGTTGACGGCGATGGTGCGGCCGGAGAACCGGAACATCCACGCCAGCAGCAGCCACGCCACCACCAGCAGGCCCATCATGAACGGCAGCACCATGAACATCCACTGCACGAACTCGATGCGGACGCCGCCGCGTCCGAGCGCACCGATGGCGATCGCGTTCGACGGCGTGCCGATCGGCGTGCCCAGCCCGCCCAGGTTCGCCGCCACCGGAATGCACAAGGCGAGGCCCGCGCGCATCCGATCCCCCGGCGGCAACCTCCCCATCACCGGCAGCACCACGGCCATCATGGTCGCGGTCGTCGCCGTGTTGCTCATGAACATGGACAGCAGCGCAGTGATCAGGATCAGCCCGCCCAGGATCATCGACGCCCGCTGGCCGAACGGCCGCAGCATCACGCGGGCCAGGTTCCGGTCCAGGTCGAACCGGGCCGCCCCGTGGGCCAGGAAGAAGCCGCCCAGAAAGAGGATCAGCACCGGGTCCGCCAGCGTGGCGAAGAACGCCTGGTACTTCGGCGCGGCGAACCCGGCCGGCGGCGCCAGCAGCGCCTGATCGCTGATCCACAGCACCTCAAGCAGGATGATCAGCGTGGCCGTGGCGTACAGCGGGATGGCTTCAGTTACCCATAGCGCGATCGCCGCCAGAAAGATCGACAGCATCCGGTGCCCGGCCGGCGAGAGTCCGGGAAGCGTCACCACCCACGGCAGGGCCGTCACCACTACGGCCGCGACGAGGCCGATGAGTCGAGTCTTCGACATGGCACAACGACCTGCCGGCAGACGCTACGCAGGCCGTTGCCGACGACGGGCACGCCGCCGCCAGTTCGCGCAATCGGCCAGCCGAATCGAAGATCCTGGATGCACCCCGCGTGCCACGAGCCCGGCCGACGCCCCGCGACGCATGAGGCCGAACGCCGCGTGGCGTGACACCCCCCTCAAGTCGCACCCCCGCCGATTCCGATAATCCAAAGGCGCTCACCGGTGGAACCGGTCTGCGCGGACTTACGGCATGGCTGAAGTTCTGGATCAGAACGAAATTGACGCGCTGCTTGCGGCGGTGGAGTCGGGCGGGGTCGACACGGCCACCGATCGGGTCAAGCGCGAGCCGGGGCATGGGTCCAGCCAGGCCGTCCGCACCTACGACTTCAAACGCCCGGAGCGGGTCAGCAAGGACCAGATGCGCGCCCTGCAGGGCGTCCACGACACGTTTGCCCGCAACCTGGGCGCGTCGCTCTCCGGCTATCTGCGGACGATGGTCGAGATCCGCGTCGCCAGCACGGAACAGCTCACCTACAGCGAGTTCATCCACTCGCTGCCCAACCCCACCAACTTCAACCTGCTCACGGCCGACCCGCTGGAGGGGCAGCTCTGCCTCGAGGTCAGCCCGATCATCATCTTCCCCATTATCGACCGCCTGCTGGGCGGCTCCAACGCCGATCTTTACATTCCGCAGCGCCCGCTGACGGCCATCGAACTGAGCCTGGTCCGCTGCATCACCGACCGGGCCGTCGAGAACCTCACGAACGTCTGGGGCGAGATGGTCGACGTGCGCTTCAACATCACCGAAGTGGAGAGCAACCCGCACCTGGTGCAGATCGTCGCGCCCAACGAGGTGGTCGTCGTCGTCGGCTTCGAGATCAAGCTCGGCGGCCGGGCCGGCACGATGAGCCTGTGCATTCCGTTCAAGGTGGTCGAGCCGGTGATGGACAAGCTGGCGTCGCAGGGGTGGCTGGCCTACCAGCGGCGCAGCAAGCCGGAGGACAAGGCCCAGATCATCGGCCGCAACATCGGCGCCACTCGCGTGAGCCTGGGCGCATTTCTGGCAGAAACCACCATCACCGTCCGCGAACTGCTCGGCCTCCAGCCCGGCGACATCATCCAGACAGCCAAACCCGTCGGCGGCGACATGGTCGTCCAGGTCCGCGGCGAAAACATGTTCGCCGGCAAGATCGGGCGGCACAAAGACAACCGCGCGGTGAAGATCACCCGCCGGGCGGAAGTGGAAGAGCCGCTCTGAGCCGCCGCGGCTGATCGTGCAGCCGCTGTGCGGCAGGTCTTGAAGCACACAGGTGTGACGGTGCCGATCCCAGCCTGATTGCGCGCTGGATCCCGAACACGATAAGATCCCGGGCGTGAAACCGAAGGAACTGAGAAGCCATGCCTGAGCGGGATCCGGCTGACGCAGCGCCCTGGGTCGTGACATCGGCAACGCGGGTGTGGGTCGCGGGGCAGGCTCGACGGCCGCGACCGCTGGTGGAGCGACTGCTCCTCGGCGGCGTGCGCTCGGCCGAGGGCGACGTGGACCTGGCCGTCATCCTGCCTGCATCGGCGGACGAACTGGACTACTTCTGCCGGAAAATCTCGCGCCGCCTGCACGCCGAGGGCCAGGTCTGGGTCGTCTGCCGCGAGCACGGCGACGGCGCGGACGATGCGGTGTCGCTCGACGCTGTGAGCGGGTCGGGCCGGGCAATGACAGCCCGAGTCGCGCTCGATGACACGTGGGTCGCGGTGCGTATTGCCTCACACACATCCGGTTGAGGAACGAAAAGCCTTACTTTGGTGTCTGACGGCGGGATATAGAGGGATCAGGGAGTAAGGGAGTCAGGGAGTAAGGGAAGAAAGCCCACGAGGCTCGACCCTTCCTCTTCCCCTCACTTCCTCACTCCCTTGCTCCCTTATTCCCTTACTCCCTTCCCAATTGGCTCTTGGTTGCGGCGGTCGCATCGCCGTTGGTGGCACGGCCCCGCCACGGGCGGATCTTCGACTTCCGGGCCGTGATTCGAACTGTTGCAGTGCGTCCGCGAAGTTCGGATGTCGCCCGCAGGCTCGCATGTCCGCTCCAAAAATCACGGGCAGGATGCCCGTGCCACGCGCGGCGGTTCGGCTGTTCGCGACGCTGCCGATCGCGGCACGCTGCCGCAGCCCGTTTAGGGGCACTGCGCCTTTCGGCAGACGCCGGGGCATTCGCAGACGCACACGTTGTTGCGCCCGGACTGATTGAGCCACACCGTCTTGCCGCGACCCTTGTTGTTGATGCGGATGGCGCGCGGCTCCTTCCCGTCTCGCGTCAGCGTCAGCGTCGTGCCGGGTGGCAGGGAGGACTTGACCTTCGCGGTCAACCGGCCGCCGTTGCAGCGCGTCTTGAGCTTGTGGATCGCTTCGCACGCGACGCCCGCGCCGCTGCGCCATACGCCCAGCCCGGCCGTGCCGGCGTAGACTACGCCGGGCGCAGCCGCCAGCGCGTTCGTCCGCCATCCCGCCAGGTCGCCGTCGGTCGGCTGCCAGCTTCGCCCTGAGTCCGTGCTGACGAACAGCGACCCGGCGTTGTCGTTGACGGCCGCGTACATCGTGCCGCAGCCGGCGACCACCAGCGCGTTCACCTGTGTCACGCGCGGCAGGCCGTTTGCCGATTCCTCCCATGACAGGCCTCGATCAGCAGAACGGAATACGGTGGCCTGATCGCCCCCGAACGGTCCGGCCGCCGCGAAAATCTCTCCGTCGAATTCCACGAACGCCGTCATCGGCGGCAGGATCGGGTCGCGCGGCAGGCCCTGGTTGGCTTCGCGCCAGCTTCGCCCGCCGTCCACCGAGCGGAAGACGCCGCGGCGGAACGTGCCGGCCAGCAGGACGTCATCGAACGCGCCAAAGCCGAGAATCGGGTCAAACTTGGGCTCGCCGAAGCTGTCAAACGTGATGATCGGCAGGCCCTGCCGTGCCGGCTGCCAGGTCTGACCATTGTCGGTCGTTTTGAACACGCCGGCGCCCGTGTTCTCGAAGCGCTGCTGGCCGGTGATGAACTCCAGGTCGATGCCGGTGGCGACGTAGATGGCGTCGCCTTGACGGCCGAAGTTTGCCATGCGACGGAATTGCAGGCCGGCGGTTCCGTTGAACTCCGGCAGGCCGTTGTTGATCTCGATCCACGTCTGCCCGCCGTCGTCGGAGCGGAACGCGCCGACGCGGTCGGTCCCGGTGAAGACCCGTTCCTCATTGACCGCCAGCAATCCCTCAGTGCGCGCGTCGCGCGTGAAGCCTTCGCCGCTGGAGGTCCATGTTTCGCCGCCGTCGTCGGTGCGGAACACGCGGCGCATGTTGCTGACGTTGGCGAAGAGACGGCCGCCGACGCTCGACAGCGCCCGCAGGTAGGTGGTGGTCAGACCGCTGCTTGCTTCCTTCCACGATTCGCCCTGATCGGTGGAGCGCCAGGCGCCACCCTCGGCGCCGAGGAGCACCGTGTCGCCAATCGCCCCGAACGTCCAGGAGAACGCTTCAAGTTCGCGCGGCGCGCCCTTGCGCATCAGTTCCCAGTTCTCGCCGATGTCGAAGGTCCGGTAGAGGGCGAAGAAGCCGTGAAGTTCCGTGGCGGCACCGAGATAGGTCACGCCGTTATGATGAAAGAGTGCGTGGGTCTGAGGCTGGCGACCGAGATCCTCGCTGATGAGCGTCCAGGATTGGCCGTCGTCGTCGGAGCGATAGAGGCCGATGTGCGAGGTGCCAGCCACCAGCGGGCCGCCGGGCACGCGCACCATCGCTTCGACGTGCGTCGTGCCGCCCATGTTGTGCGTATCCCACGACCGGCCGCCGTCCGTCGAGCGATGCACACCGACCGCGAGGTTCGACCCCGCCAGGATCAGTTCACCTTCCGCGTAGATCGACGTAGCGCCGTCACTGAACGGCAGGACGATCCGTTCCCAGGAGCGGCCGCGGTCGGTGGTGCGCATCGGGACCGTGTCCGAGATGACATAGACGGCGTCGCCGTCGACGAACGTGTGCGTTACACGGGGAAAAGGCAGCCCGCTGCTTACGTCCAGCCATGTGTCGCCGAGATCATCCGAGCGGAAGACGCCCGCGCCGAACGTGGCGGTGAAGATGTCGCCGTTGGAAACGCCCATCGACGAGACGACTTGCCCGAGCGGGAAGTCGGGCAGCGGTCCGCTCCACGATTGGCCCTCGTCGAACGACCGGAAGATGCCGCCGCGCGTGCCGGCCAGCAGCACGCCGTCGAGGGAGGCGTAGGCGAGAACCGCGCCGCCTTCGGGGCCGGCGGTGGGGGTCCAGTCATCGAGTGCGCGGGCCGGCGGCAGCGTGAACAGCGCGAGCACAACGGCAAGCATGAGAGGGGCGCGACGGCGGGCGTACACGGGTGACAAATGCACGGGCATGAGGGCGATCTCCTGATCAAAGGTGGCGCCGGGAGGGTCGGTGTCTCCGCCGGGCGTGATGCCCGCGCGGAGTCACTCAACAAGCGTCAGTCACGGAAGAGTAGCACTGCGTCCATGTCGCCAGGCCGGGGCCAGGCGATCCCGGAAGGGCAGTAGCTGACGCAGATCCCGGTTCTCCCTTACGCATGTAGTTTCGCCCGCCGGCTCTTGCATGATGCGTCCGCAAAAGCCGGGCGGCAGGGGTTCGGATCGCCGCGCCCCGCCGCTACAATGGTGATGCGAATTGGGTTCGACGTGAATCGCGTGGCCACTCAAGTAGGAGGCATGAAGATGAGAATCACCGGAAGTCTGATCGTGGTGCTGCTGGCCTGTCTCGCTCCCGCCGCGCGCGGGCAGACCATGAACTTCGAGTCGCTGGCATGTGAGGGCGCTCGCTACGTGGACATCGGCAACCACTACGAAGAGGCCGGGTTCCAGCTTGATCAAGGTCAGAACGAGAACTGGCAGTTCCGCGTGCCCTGCAACGCCACCCGGCAGTACGCCGGTTCGACGACGCTCTACAACAACACGCCCGACGGATTGATCCGGCTGACGAACATCGAAGGGAAGGCGTTCACGATCACGCAGATCAAGATCGCTGAACTCAACGGCCCCGGCGCGGTGGGCGTCGACTTCGTGGGTACGCAGTCGAACGGCGACGTGGTTCGGCACAACATCCGTACGGACGGCCGCGGCCCCGGCGGCGGCTTGCAGACGTTCGAGTTCCCCGACTCGTTTTCGGGTCTGACGAGCGTCGAGTGGCGTCAGGTATCGCCGTATCACCAGTTCGACGATCTCGAGTTGTCGGCCGGCAGCGCCTGCACCTACGCGGTGAAGAAAGCCAAGGCCAAGGGCGGCTGCGATTCGTGTCCTCCGCGCGGCGGCGACTTCCGTACTGAGGCCGAGTGCGAGAACGCCAAGGACTGTGCCAAGAAAGTGAAGACGACGATTGCATGTCCCGGCGGCGGCAACGGCACCTGCAAGGTCAAGGCGAAGGGCCGGCGCTGCGAGTAGTGGGGCGGGACGGGCCTCACAAGACGAGGCCGATCGGCTCCGCGCCGGCTTCGATGGGGCGGAGGATCGTTGCCACGGGCATCGCGAAGCGCCCCCCGTGGTGGCGTGCCCCCCCCGGACCCGCGACCGACCCGAAGGGGCGGAGGAGGCGTGCGCATCGAGCCGGCCGGCAGATTCCACGATCGGCAGTTTCTCGCGAGATACCTATCACCAACCGCCGGCCGCTCTCGATGAACGGTGATGATCTCGCACGCCCGGACTCCTCCGCCCCTGCGGGGCGGGTCAAGCCGGCGAAGGTGTTCCACGGGTTGCGCTTCGCTCCACCCGTGGCAACGGTCCACAGGCCCCGCCGGGGCCGCAGAGAGTCAGACGCGCAGGTGTTGCGAAAAAGCGAGCGCAAGATCCTTTGCGATGGAGTGCGTCGCGGTTCCAGCTCGAACGAACGCGGTGTGCCTCAGGCGCGGACCGCCGCCGGCGCACCGGTCGATGACGTAGCGGTCGATGGCGTCGACTTCATTGTGGATGCGACCGAACCGGCCGCGGCGGAACGCTCCTTCACCACGCCGGCGTCAAACCCCGAGTAGAACGGACTCTCCCATTCCTTCGACAGGCTGACGGTGCGACGCTCGATCGCCGCCTGGTACAGCGCCGTCGCAAGCTCCAGCGACCGGCGCGCTTCGGTTGCCGAAACGGGCGGCTCGACGCCGTCGCGAACGGACTCGAGGAAACCGCGCACGATGGGGATGTGCTCCCAGTGGCCGGGCGGCAGCCAGTCGCGATGGCGGATCTTCGCGGAGGTCTTCTGGACCCGCAGCACCAGCTTCGGCGGGTCTTTCGGCATGGGCGCCAGCCGCGCGGCCTGTCGCTTGAGCGCATTGCGAGCGGCGCTGCCACGGGCCTTGATCTGGCACTCGAACATGTGTCCGTCCGGGTTGCCGCCGACGCGCAGCGAACCGTGCTCACCCGTCACTTCCAGGGCGAACTTGCGTTCCAGCGACGCCGAGCAGCACTCGATCGTCGCGATGGCGCCATTCTCAAAGCGGACCCAGCCGGCGAAGGTGTCTTCCGCCTCGATCGGATGAACGAACGTGTCCATCGCGGCCGCGACCTCGACCGGCCGGCCCATGAAGGTCAGCAGCGAGTCCAACTGGTGGACCGCCTGGTTGATCAGCACGCCCCCGCCGTCCTGAGCCCACGTGCCGCGGCCCGGTACGTGTGTGTAGTAGTCCGACGTCTTGCGGATGGCCACGCTCAGCGACGCCTTGAACACACGCCCCAGGCTGCCGGCCTCGATCAAACGGCGGATGCGCTGGTGCGCCGCGTCGAGCCGCATCTGGAACACGAAACCGACGCGCACGTCCGGGCGCTCGTCGCACGCCCGCAAGATCGCATCGGCGTCCGCCAGCGTCGTGGCCATGGGCTTTTCGCACAGCACATGTTTGCCCGCCCGGATCGCGTCGATCACGATGCGCGCGTGAACGTGCGGCGGCGTGCAGACGCTGATGCAGTGGACGTCGTCGCGCTGCAGCAACTCCCGATGGTCGGTCAGCCCGTGCGCGAAGCCGTAGCGATCCTTCGCCTCGCTGGCGCGGCGTGCGTCGAGATCGGCCACGGCCACCAGCCGGGCCAGCCCCGGCAGGGCCTGGTAGGCTACCGCATGTCGCTTGACGATCTGCCCGGCGCCGATGACGCCGATGCCAAAGGGCGGACCTGCGCTGGGTGTCGTCGAAGAAGATGACGGTGAAGTTGTCGGATTCTGCAAAGCCGCCGCCGTAGTCATGGCCTCTCCCTGCCGTACCTCGCGCGTTCACAGGTGCTCGCGACCGGCGATGATAGCCGCTCGCCACCGTGCGGCCAACGCCCGACCGAAAGCGCGAGACGAACGGCACGCACGACACGTTCGCCGGGGGGCATGACACGTTCGCCGGGTGGCACGGCAGGTTCGCCGGGTGGCATGACACGTTCGGCGGGTGGCACGGTCTCGTCTTCGAGGCCGTGGTGATCGCAACAGGTGTGCAGCGGCCGGGTGGCACGGTCTCGTCTTCGAGGCCGTGGTGGGCGCAACCGGTGTCCAGCGCTGGGGAACATGGCGTCCCAGCCTGCCACGGCCCGCCTTCG
>CAZYLK010000076.1:0-14505 GCA_964648365.1 uncultured Phycisphaeraceae bacterium | reverse complement strand
GTCACGCCCTGGAACTGCGGCGTGTGGCCCGGGAAGATGAAGTCCAGGTTCGAGGCGTTCTGCAACCGGTTCGCGGCGATCTCAGCCAGCACGTCGCGGTAGTCGATCGTCACGTTCAGGTCGATGCCCTCGAAGAGGTTTTCGGGACTCAGACCGGGCCAGTCCGTCACGACACGTCCGCCGTTGATGTACTGCCCGAGCAGCAGCATCACCGTGGCGTAGCCGTGGTCGGTGCCGAAGCTGCCGTTCTCCGCCAGGCGACGACCGAACTCCGTCTGCGCGACAACCGTCACGTTCGGCCCGTCGCTGAAGATGTCTTTGTGGAAGGCCGAAAGCGTATCCGCCAGATCCGTCATCAGGTTCGCCATCGCGCCCTGCAGCGGTCCCTGGTTGTTGTGCGTGTCCCAGCCGCTCTTGTCCACGGCGACCGCTTCCACGCCGACGTCGGCCTTGATCAGCGCGGCCGCGGACTTCATCGCGTTTCCGAACGGCGTATTCGGATACACCGCGCCGCCGGACGGCTGGTAGTTCTCGAAGTCGATCGCGGCCAGCAGGTCCATCGTGTCCTGCGTCGCCTGGGCCGAGTTCTTGATCTGATCGGCATGGCGGCGATAAAGATCGTTCAGAAGCGCCACGCGGGCGTCGCCCGTTTCCGGGTTTCCGGCCAGCCCGAAGTCGGCCAGGTCCGGGATCGGCAGCGACTTGGGCGAACCGGAGAGCGTCGTCTGCAGCGCGTGACTGATGCCGACGGCGCGCAAGGCGGCGTTCTTCTTGAGCGCTTTCTTGGTCATCAGGTGGCGGCCCATCCACCCGGTAAACAGGTTGGGATCGTCGGCGTCGCCGAGTTCCATGAACCGCTGGGCGTCGAAGTGCGACCGCGACGATCGCGCCAGGCCGGCGGCGTGAACAATCGCCAGCGAGCCGGAGTCAAACGCCTCTTTCAGCGACCCCATCGCCGGCGGCAGGCCGAAGAAGCCGTCCAGGTCGATGGCACGGTTCGGATCGCCGCTGTCCGGATCGGGCACCGCCAGCAGCGGACGCGCGTTGTAATAGGCCGACTCCGCGTGCGGCACGCACAGCGTCATGCCGTCCACCCCGCCGCGCAGGTAGATCGAAACCAGGATGTCCCGGTCGGTGCATTCGTCCTGCGCCATGACGACGCGCGGCAGCCAGGCCGGCGACGTGGCGCCGATCAGCGCGGCCGCACTGGTGCTGCCCAGGAACTGCCGCCGCGACAGCTCGTTGTATTCCCGACACGCGTTTGAATCGCACTGGTGCATGGATCGTCCCTCATTCAGACGAAAGGTCGTTTCGCTTTTTTCGATCGCCGCCTCCGGCGACCACGCCCGCTCATCAATACCACTGGAAGCCGGGGGAACCCGCGGCCAGGCCGATGGCCTCCTGAATCCGCGACAGCGGCGGCAGGTCCGGCTCGAGGTACTTCTCGATCATCCGACGCTCGAACCGCTCCATGTGACCGCCGAAGAGCAGCCGATCGATCCGCGCCGTCACGTCGGCCGCGGTCTGGGCGCCGTTCAGGAACTGGTTGACGTTGAAGGTGATGCCCAGCAGTTGCCCGGCGGCCGCGGCGGCGCCGAAGTTCCAGCGCGGCAGCACCAGACCGGACCAGAAGTCGAGCGTGTCCGGATAGCCGTCCGGTGCGCTCCAGTAGTACGGCACCTGCCCGGCGGCCTGCATGATCGGCGTCATGGCCCGGTAGTTGGTGATGTTCAGATTCATCGCCCGCACGGCGGACATCAGGTAGTGGAGCGGCCGTTTGTACTTGAGCGGCGCAACCGCCAGCCACTGGGGAGACAGAATGGCCCGGATCATCGCCTTGATGTCGCCGCCGGTGTTCATATAGGCCGCCACGACGTCGTCCAGCAGCCCTTCCGGCGGGTTGTAGCCCCAGAGCCAGTTGGCCATCTTGCCGCCGACGAAGCGGGCGGTGAGCGGAGCGACCGACGGCTCGAGGGTCAGGATCTCGATGACGCGCTCCGCGTCCTGGATGCCGCCCCCGGCCGGGATGTCGAAGCCCAGAACCCGCTTGGCGTCGAAGTCATGCCGGTTGGGGTCGAAGACGAACCGCCCGCGGTTCGGGCCGCCGCGGAAGTCAATGGTCCAGCCGGTGAAGCACCGGGCGACTTCCACGATGTCCTGCTGCGTGTAGCCGTTGTCCACGCCGACGGTGTGTAGTTCGAGCAGTTCCCGGGCGTAGTTTTCATTCGGGTTCCCGCGGACGCTCGTGTAGTTGTCGAGATAGAACAGCATCGCCGGGCTGGCGGCGCTGGCGCGGAGCAGTTCCGGGAAGGTGCCCAGGGCGTGCTCACGGATGACGTCGCGGTCATCGACCGTCTTCAGATACTGGCCCAGACCCGTGAGGATGTGGACGTTGAAGTGGTCGGTCCAGAACTCGACCATGCGCTCAAAAAGCTGGCGGCGACTGTAGATCTGGCGGATCAGCGTCGCGTTGATCAGTTCCGACACGACAAGCCCGCCGGGCTGGTCCAGCAACTGGCTGGGAGACATGACGAGCGTCGTCAGCGGCGCAAGCCGGATGAACGTCTCGTTGTCGTTGATCGACAGATGGTCGAGGTGGTATTCGAGGTAATCCTCGAAGCCGAACAGGTCTGCCAGCGCGAACTCTGAATCCGTCGCGCCGCAGGACATGCGATGCGCCAGCCGATGCTCCAGCGGCATGGGCGGCGGCGCGTACCGATTGATGCTGAAGGTCGGGGGCTCGATCGTCGCGACGTCGCCCTTTCGACCGCCGGCCTTCGCGCGATCGGCCCAGAACGCGCCGACGGCGCCTGCCCCGGCGAGCCAATGGCGCCGGGACATGGCCGGACGACCGCCCGGCTCCGACTGTTGCGTGCTTCCGTTCATTACCGTTGGTGCTGGCATGGACAAGCTCCTCCGAGACGACCCGGCGTGCCGTCCCGCGATCGAGCGGCACCCTCTACCCGTGTAGAATACCGAGTGGCTATCGGCCGTCCAAGCCCCTTAGCGTTTTCTTATGACCGATCCTCTGGCGGCGCGCAGCATCCGCGCCCCGGACGCGGGCGTCCGTTGAGCGGCGGGTCAGGACTTGCGCTTCGTCTTCTTTCGGGCGGGGGTCCGCTTGGAGGCCGGCGCTTTCTTCCGGGTCGCCGCCTTCTCGCCGGTCTTCTTCTTGCCGCCGGCCTCCGGCGACTTCTTGCCCGACGACCGCGGGGGCGGCTCCGACTTCTTGGCCGGCTTGGCCGCCTTCGTCCGACCGGACGACTTCCTGGCCGGGGCGGACTTCGCGGCCGCGGGTTTGGAGGGCGGCGCGGCGGCCGGCTTGGCATCCGGCGCGGGCTTCGCGACCGCCTGCGTGCGTTTGGGCGCGGCGGCGGCCTTGGACTTGGGCGGCTCCGCCTTGGGCGGGTTCGGGTGGGCCACCTTGGCGTTGATGTCCAGAATCTGCAAGTCCGTGTAGTAGGCTTCGGACTTGAGGCGCTCGAACTGGGCCTCCGCCTCGTCGCGCTCGACGGATTTGAAGAGCGTCAACGCCAGGCCGTCGGCAAAGCCCACCAGCTTCCAGGCAAACTGGATGATTTCCTTGGCGCCCAGGGGCTTGCGCACCGGGGTGGCCGGCTTGGCCTCCCCGGACGCGCTGTCGTCCGAAGCCTCGTCCGAGCCGGCATCGTCGGAAGCGTCGGAAGCGTCGTCCGAATCCGCGACCGCGGCATCGTCGTCGGCGTCGCCGTCCGGAGCCTCCGCGTCAGCGGCGTCGTCCTGGGGTTCATCCGTTTCGGTCAGCGGCTTGGTCATGGAGCTTCTTCGGGAACCTACGTCGCGGCCACAGGCGGGCCGGGCCTCTCGCGAAGAGCCAGAGAATAGCAGGTCGGCCCCGGAACGCAACGACCGGCGGCCCACTCAGCCCGGTCAAACGCGCCGCCGCCGTCCGCGGCCGCGCCGCCGCCGATTTCCGGGGTAGACACCATGTGCCGCGGCGTTGCCCTCAAGCTGCCGCCATCAGATCAAGGGCGCGGCGCTGGCTGGCACCGGTTTCTGTCCCCGCGGCGGTGGGTACGCCGTCGCGTTGAATCTCCACTGTCACCGCCACCATCTTGAACGACGGCGTGGCCGACTCGGCGTCGGCGCGGCGGGGGACGAGGACGTTGACCTCCGGGTAATACATGGCGGCGTTGCCGGTGCGGATGGGGGCCTTGCGGGCGCGGATGCCGGTCATTTTTCCGGTTTCGCTGCGTACGGTGACGATCGCATCTTCGGCCAGTCCTCGCGCGGCCATGTCCGCCTCGTTCATCAGGATGACGTCGCGGCGATCCTGCTGGCGGTAGAGATCGTGCTCTTCGTAGACAACCGTGTTGAACTGGCCTTCGCTGCGGATGGTCATCAGGCGCAGCTCATCGTCGGCGAGACTGAACGTCGGGATGGGCGTGATGCGGAAGCGGGCCTTGCCGGACGGCGTGGGGAAACGGTGCTCGTGCAGCGTTCGCCCGCCGATCTGAAACTCGCGGCCGGTCTCGTCGATGCGGCCGATCGCTTCGTAGCCGGGGATGACCTTGCCGATCGCCTCGCGGATGTTGCGGTGCTGCTGCATCGACTGCCAGTCGATCGGCCCATCGTCGCCGAGCACGCCGCGGGCGATCGACGCGATGACTTCCACCTCGCTGCGCGGGCCGTCGATGCGACGCGGGCCGCCCTCGCTGAGGCGGACGTAGTTGAACATCGACTCCTGCGTGGTGGACTGCGATTCTTCATCACGGGCCAGCACCGGCAGGATCAACGTGTGTCGAGCCCGGCCCCAGACGTGGCCCGTGTTCATCGTGGTGCTCAGATACACGACCGATTCGAGCCTGCCGAACGCCCGAGCGGTCGCCTTCGCATCCGGGTTGCTGCCGAACAAGTTTCCACCCAGGCACCAGGCGTTTTTCACCGTGCCCGCCTCCATCGCGTCGATGCACGCGAGCGTATCCATGCCGGACGTGGTGGGGAGTTTCACGCCGAAGTGACTTTGCAGCCGGTCGAACACCGCCGACTTCAGCGCCGGCGTCACGCCGACCGAGCCGATGCCCTGCACGTTGCTGTGCCCGCGGATCGGCATCAGCCCCGCGTGCGGACGGGCGACCATGCCGCGCAGCATGGCGAGATTGGCGATCGCCCGCACGTTGTCGACCCCGTGTTGATGATGGGTGATGCCCATCGCCCAGGCGAAGATCGTCGCGCTTGATTCGGCGTACACACCCGCAACGCGCTCGATGGTCGCGCGATCGACGCCGGATGCTGACTCGATCGTGGACCAGTCCAGGCTCGCAGCGTATTCACGGAAGGCGTCGCTGCCTTCGCAGCACGCGGACATGAACCCGCGATTGTCCGCTCCCATCTCAATGACGTGTTTCGCTATCCCCAGCAGCAGCGGAATGTCGCCGCCGATCATGGGCTGCACATAGTCGCTGGCGATCGACGATCCGAACAGCAGGCTGCGCCAGTCGGACGGCACGGCGAACTTGACCAGGCCGGTCTCGCGCAGCGGGTTGATGACGATGACGTGGCCGCCGCGACGACGCACCTCCATGAGCTTGCGCATCAGCCGCGGATGGTTCGAGGCTGGGTTGCCGCCGATCAGAAAGACCGTGTCGCAGTATTGCAGGTCGTCGAGCACGACGGTGGCCGTGCCGGTACCGACGCTGTCGGACAGGCCGACGCCGCTCGCCTGATGGCAGTAGTAACTGCAATTGTTGACGTTGTTGGTGCCGAGCACGCGCGCGAAGAGTTGCAGCAGGAACCCGGCTTCATTGGACGATCGCCCGCTGAAGTAGAAGAAGTTCTCCTCCGGCTCGACGTTTTTGAGCCGGTCCACACAGAACGCGAGCGCCTCGTCCCATCCGACCGGCCGCAGGTGCGAATCCTCCGGTCCGGCCATCAGCGGCGTAGCGATGCGCCCCAGCGATTCCAGTTCGCGCGGCGTCAGCGACCGCAGCGCCCCGATGCTCGTATCGCGAAAGAACGTATCGCTGATGCGCCCCTGCATATCGGCGGCCATCGCCTGGATGGACTTCTTGCAAACCTCGGGGAACCGGCCGGACTCATCGACCATGCCGCCCGCCTGCCCGCCCATGCCCAGGGCGCAGGTCTTGCAGGCGTTGTGCGAACTCAACCCGCGGTACATCCGCAGGAATCCGACCGTGCGGGCCTTTTCCAGCGCGTACCGGATCGCCGCCCAGCCGCCGCCCTGGCTCACGCGCCTCATGGCCGGGCCTCCGCGTCCCCAGCCGGGCCGCCCGATGGGGCCGTCGGCCTGGGCGGAAGCGCGACGGGGTGGAACTCGGCCTCGCCGTGGCGGAACCGCGCTTCGCACAGGCCCGCGTCCCGCAACATCGTCGCTGCCCTGTCGAAGTCAGCCCCGATGTCGGCGGCCCGGTGAGCGTCAGAGCCGATCGACATCGCCCGACCACCCAGTTCCGCATATCGACGCACGACCGCCGCGTCGGGCATCGCATGCCCGACGCCTTGCCGAATCGTGGACGTGTTGATCTCCGGCACGATGTCCAACTCCAGACAAAGGGTCAGCACGCGGTCGATCTCTGCAGCGCACTGATCGACGACCGTGACGCCGAACATCCGGTGACTGTACCGCTTGGCCAGGTCCAGATGGCCGAGCACGTTGAACGGTCCGCGGCCGCCGAACGCCAGCCGACACGCCGTCAGCCCCTCGGCCACCCCCGAGAGGTATCGGCGCGTGGCAGTCAGCGCGTCGAGACCTTCCCACCCCTCGCTCAGATGCAGCGGGCGGTCATCCATATAGTGGAAGCTCATTATGACGAGGTCGAACGCCTTCCCGGCCAGAAACGCCGCGATCGGTCCAAGCCCATCGGCAAAATACCCCACTTCAATCCCCAGGCCGACGTGCATGCCCGAACCGTACGCTCCGTGCAGTCGTCCGATCGCTTCTCGGTAGGGTTCGTGATCGTAAATACACTCGCCCCGCTCATGCGGGTGAAGGTCGAAGTGCTCGGTGAATGTGATGCCGGTCAGCCCGCGTTCCACGGCCGCGCGCACGTTTTCCTCCGGATCGGTCTGGCAATCCATGGAGAATCGCGAGTGAAGGTGCTGGTCGAACACGGGAACGGCTCATCGCAAACGGACTTCGACACCGATGATGGAGTACGGCAGTATATGGAGCCGCCGCCGCCGTATCGACCGGGCGTTCAGCCGGTCGGGGGCCCCCAGCCGCGGGAGAGGCCCGGGGCGCCGGCTCCCAGTGGCGGCGAAAATCAGGTTTAGACGGAAGACCCGGCCCGCCGTCGCGTGCGGGCTGTGTGCTGCAACATTCTGCCAGATATGAAGTTGCCGCCGGTATGACTATCCTGCGTCGCGGCCTCCGGGATCCTTTGGCGGCCTTGCCGGCGGGGCCGCCAACCTTGACAGCATCGCGGATCAGACCCACAATGCCCGGTTTGCCATCGTCCAGACCCGATAGCGGTCCATCACGCGGACCCGTCAGACGCGAGCAAGGATGAATCAATCGTCGATACGATCTGTAATCTCTGGAGTCGGTTATTACCTGCCGCAGGAGGTGGTGGGTTCCGATGAGATCCAACGCCGGGTGTTCGAGGCCAGTTCGTTCACCATCCCGAATGGCCTCATCAAACGGGCGACCGGCATCGCGGAACGCCGCTTCCGGCACGAGGACGAGCAGTCGTCCGACCTGGCGCTCAAGGCCGCTCGGGTGGCGATGGAGCGCGCCGGCGTTGCGCCGGACGAAGTCGATCTGCTCATCTTCGCCGCCTGCACCCAGGACGTGGCCGAGCCGGCCACCGCGAACATCCTCCAGGAGAAGCTCGGCCTTCCCCATGCGCAGGTGTTCGACGCCAAAAACGCCTGCAACAGCTTCCTGACCGGGCTGGACATCGCCGACTCCCACATCCGGGCGTCCAAGTCCCGCTGTGCGCTGGTCGCGGTGGGTGAGACGCTTTCGCTGACCATTAACTGGGCGATCAAGTCCGTCGACGATCTGCGGACGCGGATCTCCAGCCTGACGCTCGGCGACGCGGGCGGCGCCGTGGTGCTGAAAGGCACGTCCAACGGCTATGGTCAGGGCATTATCACGAGCGCGTTCCGCTCGTACGGCGAGAAGTGGCGGCTGGCGACGGTGCTCGGCGGCGGCAGCATGCACCGGTTCGACGAACGCTACGGCTACTTCACCAGTTCGTCGCAGGGGCTGATGGAGGCGGCGTACGAGCACATCCCGGGCCTGGTGGCGGACGTGTTGAAGCGCGTCGGATGGAAGGCTTCCGAGGTCGACGTGACCTGCGCCCACCAGGTCAGCGAAGAAATGGTCTACAAGCTCGCCGACAAGTGCGGGATTAACATCGAGACCACGATGGTCTCGGTGACGGACTGCGGTAACACGGCCGCGGCCAGCATTCCCATCGGCCTTGCACGGGCGTACGAGAAGGGGATGCTCAAGCCCGGGTCGAAGGTTCTCCTCGTCGGCGGCGCGGCTGGGTTCAGCGTCGGCGTCGTCCCTCTCGTCTGGTAGGTCATGCCCGTCCTCGTCACAGGCGGCACGGGTTTCCTCGGCGTCAATCTGGTTCGGCTGCTCACCATGCGGGGTCGCGCCGTGCGTGTGCTGTGCCGGCCGAACTCGGCGCGGGTCGGGCTGGAGTCCGAGCTGATCGAGTTCTGCACCGGCGACGTGACGGACCGGGAGTCGCTCGCCGCGGCGATGGATGGCTGTGACGGCGTGTATCACCTGGCCGGCTGGGTCCACGTCACCCCGTGGGGGCGCAGCGACGCCTGGCGGATCAACGTGGAGGGCACGCGCAACGTCTGCGAGGCGGCGATCAGGGCCGGCGTGCAACGCCTCGTGCATACCAGTTCCATCGCGGCGATCGGTTGCGGCACGCTGTCCGAGCCGGGTGACGAATCCACGCCGTGGACCCTGGATCGACTCCGCATCCCCTATTACGACAGCAAACGCGAGGCGGAATGGGTGGTGCTCGAACACGTCGGTCGCGGGCTTGATGCGGTGGTCGTGAACCCGACGTACGTGATCGGTCCCTGGGACGTCAAACCGACGGCGGGGCGGATGATCCTCCAGGTGGCGACGCGACGGCAGCGCGTGTACCCGGCCCGCGGGGGCATCAATTTCGTGGACGTACGGCAGGCGGCGCTGGGCCACGTGGCGGCGATGGAGCGCGGCCGGACGGGCGAGCGCTATATCATCGGCGGCGAGAATCTGACCTATCGGGCGTTCTTCGAGCGCACCGCGGCCGTGGCGGAGGTCGCCCCCCCCCGGATCGGCGTGAGCTTCGCCGCGCTCGCGGCGCCGTCGGCGCTGGGCAGCCTCGCCGGCCGCGTCTTTCCGCGGACGTTTCAGGACATGAATCTGTGCGTGCTGCGCAGCGGCTTTCTGGAGCACTTTGTTACGCAGGCGAAGGCGGAGCGGGAACTGGGCCTGACGGCCCTGCCGATCGACGGCGCCATCCGCGACGCACTGGAGTGGTTCCGGCAGCACGGCTATGTTACGAAGACGGCGCGAGGGTGGACCTAGCCGTCCGCGGCCCGGATCGGCGCGGCCGCGCCGAAAAGCGTAGTACCTCCGGCCCGAGCCGCGTGGCTTCAGCCCGCGCGAAGTTTCGGATGGACGACGTTCGACGGACGGAACGCGTTCACCCTCCGCCGCCAGGCTGGAGTCTAGCGGTTCCAGGGGGAGCCGGCGTTTCAAGTGCAGTGAACAGGCGTGCATCCATGAATGAGCCGGATCGAGTCAGACATACGCTGCTTGTTGCCTTTGGATGGTTGGTGTCGGTGATCGCCGGCACCGCCTGCGTGCCTCCCACCGGCGGCGGCAACGAGAACGCGGCGGATGTTGCCGTATCCATCGACGGCGGGACGGAGCAGACGTCGCCGAACGGCTCGCCGGTCGAACTCTCAGCCAGCGCCGAGGGCGGTTCGCCCCCGTACACGTACCGCTGGTCGCAGGAGCGCGGGCCGGAGACGATCCTGGAGTCCCAGACCGGCGCGGCCGTGACGACGGAAACCGCGACGACGCAGGGCGAGTACGTCTTTCGCGTGCTGGTCACGGACGCGGATGGGCGGCGGACGGACCGATGGATCACGGTCACGGTGGATCGCGGGCCGTTCGGCGTGAGGATCGAGGGCGAGGAAACCCTCGTCTTCGGGGAAGACGCATCGCTGACGGCCGTGGCGCCGTCGGAGGGAGACGTAACCGTCGAATGGACCGTCGTGGAAGGCACCGCGACGCTGGATCCGACCGACGAATTGATCACCGACATCGTGGATGCCGAACTCGGAGCGGTTCGCGTGCGCGTCGAGGCGAGCGAGGCCGACACCGGCGAGTCGGCGGAGGACGAGTTTACCTTTACGGTCGTGCCCGCGGTGGAAATCGATGCGCCGAACATTGCGACGCTCGACGTGGCGGAGGCCTTCGCGGCCACCGTCGAACCGGGGGTCGAGGGCGCGATCTATGCTTGGACGGTTCTTACCGGCGACGGCACGTTTGACGACCCCGCCTCAGCGACGCCCATGTTCACCGCCACGACGGATGGCGAGACCACATACAAAGTGGTCGTGAGCGTGTCGCTGGAGGATGGCTCGACGGTGGAAGGCTCTGCCGAGGGTTCGATCACCGTCTTGCAGGACGCCGTGGTCATCTCGACCAACCTGGGCGACGTCACGCTGGAACTGGACCAGGATAACGCGCCGGTTACGCGTAACAACTTCATCGCGTACGTGGAAGAAGGCTTCTATGACGGCGTGCTGATCCATCGTTACAGTTGCGAGATGCACCTCGGCACGGGCGAGTGCTTCCCGTTCGTCATTCAGGGCGGCGGCTATGTCCGCGTGGAGGACGGCCTGGAGGAGAAGGAGCCGACGCGCGATCCGATCCGCAGCGAGGCGGACAATGGCCTCAGCAATGTCGAGTACTCGGTCGCCATGGCGCTGACCGGCGGCGATGCAGATTCGGCCACGACCCAGTTCTACATCAACATGACGGACAACCCGCACCTCGACGGGCTGTTTACCGTGTTCGGTCGCGTCGTGGACGGCTTCGACGTGCTGGAGGCGATCACGGAAATTGAAACCGGCTCGGCGGATGTGATCGACCCGGAGACGGGCGATGTCGAGGGCGAACTGGACGAGGTTCCGGTTGAAGACATCGTCATGGAGTCCGTGCGCCGGGTGGAAGATTGATTGCTCATGCCCGCTAGTTACGGGTGCTGCACACCGCCTGGTGAAAGACGGCGCCACGCCCGCTCAGCCCGGCCGGGTGGCACGGTCTCGTCTTCGAGGCCGTGGCGAAGCGCGCACACTCTCGCCCCCTCACGATGCCCGCTTGCTCCGCCCCGCGACGGCTCCACGCGAGATCGTAAACGATGCCATCGCGGCTCGGGTGCCGGAGAATGCGTGGTGTGGTATCGTCCTGCCCGAACGTCCACGGCCTCGAAGACGAGACCGTGCCCCCCATGCGACAAGTGCCACATGGGAATCACCGATTGAAAACCGGTGCCACCGTGCCGAACACCGGTTGAAAACCGGTGCCACACAAGAGCGGAGCAACCCGTGGCGTATTCCGACTTGCAGAGTTTTCTCAAAGCGCTCGATGAAGCCGGCCAGCTTCGAACCGTGAAGGCCGAGGTCGATCCGGTCCTGGAGATCGCCCAGATCGCCGATCGAGTCAGCAAGTCGCCGGCCGTCGGTGACGTCGCGCCGCCGGTGTTTGACCCTCGTCATGGCGGCCGGGGCGGATCGGCGCTGCGCTTCGACAATGTGAAGGGCTCCTCCATCCCCGTCGCGATCAACACGTTTGGCAGTTACGAGCGGATGCGGATGGCGCTGGGCGTGGAGAGCTTCGCCGAGCTTGCCCGCCGCGTGCAGGATCTGGTCAAGCCGCAGATGCCGACCACGCTGATCGAGAAGATGAAAAAGCTCCCCGAACTGGCCCGCCTGGCCGGGTTCGGGCCGAAGGTCGTCAAGCGGGGCATGTGCCAGCAGGTGATTCACACCGACAAGGCCAGCCTGCTCGATCTGCCCATCATCCAGTGCTGGCCGCGCGACGGTGAGGCGGGCTTCGGCGGCAAGCCGATGCTGGAAGACTCGGAACCGGACGGCACCGGCCGGTACATCACGTTTGCCGGCATCTACACGAAGGACCGCGAGACCGGCGAGCGCAACGTCGGCATGTACCGCGTGCAGGTCTTCGGTCCGAAGCTGGCGGCGATGCACTGGCACATGCACCACGACGGGGCCCGGCACTTCCGCGGTTACAAAGCCAAGGGCGAGCGGATGCCGCTGGCGATCGTGCTGGGCGGAGAGCCGGTGCTGCCATACGCGGCCACCTGCCCGCTGCCGCCGGACGTGAGCGAACTGCTGTTCGCCGGGTTTCTTAACGGGGGAGGGATCGAACTGGTGCCGGGGCGGACGGTGCCCATCGACGTGCCGGTCAACGCCGAGATCGTCATCGAAGGCTGGGTCGATCCGAAGGAGACGCTCATCGAAGGCCCGTTCGGCGATCACACGGGGTTCTATTCGCTGGCCGACCGCTATCCTGCGTTTCACGTTACCGCGGTCACGCATCGCGAGGATCCGGTGTATCTGACGACGATCGTCGGCAAGCCGCCGCAGGAAGACTACTACCTGGGCAAGGCCACCGAGCGCATCTTCCTGCCGCTGCTGAAGATCATCATGCCCGACGTGATCGACTACAGCCTGCCGATGTTCGGGGCGTTTCACAACTGTGTTTTCGTGAAGATCCGCAAGGAATACCCGATGCAGGCCCGCAAGGTGATCAGCAGCATCTGGGGCGCGGGGCAGATGATGTTCTCCAAGATGATCGTGGTGGTGGACGAGCACGTCAACGTCCACGACGAGCAGGACGTGCTCTTCCACATGGGCGCCAACGTCGACTGGCGACGCGACACGGTCATCGTCGACGGTCCCTGCGACATACTCGACCACGCCACGCCCTACTACGGCACCGGCGCCAAAATCGGCATCGACGCCACGCGGAAGATCGCTGGCGAAGGCGTGGTGCGGGAGTGGCCGGAGGAGCTGGAGATGAGCGAGAAGATTCGCACGCTGGTGGAGCGACGGTGGGAGGAGTATGGGATTTGATGGTTCGTACTGACGCTCTGCGCGTGAACTGTGTCCTGGAGAACCACGCCGACCCGACGAGAACGGTGCGCGTCAGCCAGGCGATCGTCGACACCGGAAGCGACTACACCTGGATCCCCGAGAAAGCGCTCAAGAAGATTGGCGTCGTGGAGCAGAAGCGGGATCTGTCGTTCGTAGTGGCCAACAGGCAGACCATCACGCGGAGCGTCGGCTTCGCGATCATCCGGGTCAACGGGCATTTCACCATCGACGAAGTCGTGTTCGCCCGAAAGGGCGACCTTCGGCTGCTCGGCGCCCGGACGCTGGAAGGGCTGAACCTGCATGTCGACGCGAAGAACAATCGGCTGGTCGCCGGCGGGCCGCTGACCGTCGCGCAGGGCGCCGGCCCGGTGCGGCCGAGTGCGGCCCCGGGGACGCCCGGAGGCGCCCGGAGAATGCCATTGGCACTTGGCGAATCGGCCGATTAAAATAGGAGACTGGCGGACGCCTGCGGGCGACGCACGGCCCGGCTTCGGCCGAGGCGACGGATAGCAGACTGATCGGACCGGAAAGGACGGCAGCGGTATGAAGGGATATCGGACGCTCGTGATGGCGGCGCTGGCGATGGCAGGAGTCCTGCACGGATCGGCGTACGCACAGTTTGCGGAGCCGGGTTCGCTGGCGGTGGAGCGGAATTCCAAGCAGGGCGCCGTGGCGGCGCGGGCGCCGGGACGCATGGTGTCCGACGGCGTCGCCCGGGCCACCGAGGCGAAGAACCGCCTCCTCACCCGGCCGGAAATCACCGAAGACGGCAGCGACCAACTCAGCCCGCTGGGGCAGGCGCGCGTCGAATCGCTGCAGATCATGTTTCAGTCGCTGAACTTTCTGATCGGCTCGCTGCACAACGTCATGCTGGCCCAGGCCGGCCGCCCGCCGGTGCAGATTCCGATTATCGACTTCCCGGAGAGCGGCGGCGGCAACGGCGATCCCGTGGTCCAACCGCTGCCTGGCGGCGTGGACATCGGCGATCTGATCGGTGACTTCCTCAGCAACTGACGAACTGCGGCCCGACACTTTCTGCGGGCCTGCCGTCGAGCGATCGTCGGCAGGCCCGTTTGCTTTCCGTTCGATCGCGGCCGCCATTCCCGCGCCGATGCCGGACGCAGGGCACGGACGCTAAAGTATGGCTCGTCGCAATAAATCTGCAACACATCATGTCTCGGAAACCCCCGTCATAGAGGGTTTTCGACCGATTCTAATGATGCGGATTTTTTCGGATGAGCCATAGTCGTGTGCCGGCGACGGCAGCGCGTGAGTAACCTCGCATGAACGCTGCATGGCTCATTGACGAACTGGCTCGCTTCGGCGGCGTTCTGACGGGCGTCGTCGAAGGACTGT
>CAZYLK010000075.1:15039-26611 GCA_964648365.1 uncultured Phycisphaeraceae bacterium | reverse complement strand
AGCGCCCATCCGGCGGCTCTCCGTCCAGCCGGTGGTCCGGTGTGGCACCGGTTTTCAACGGGTGATCTCGTGCGGCATCGGCTTCCAACCGGTGATCTCGTACGGCACTGTCTTCCAACCGGTGGACGCCCGCTGAATGCGGGGGCAGTGGATGTGGCACCGGTTTGCAACCGGTGATGTGCCGCCGGATGCGCGGTGCTGCGGACTTTGTCGTCGCCATCGTTTCCGCCGAACCGGCATCGACGCCACCCCCGAGGTAGGCTACGCTACCGGGGCAAGCGACAAGCGGCATGCGGTAAGTCAGGACGAGATTCAGTGCAGTCTCAAAATGACGTTCGCCGAGCGCCAACCCGGGGATCACGTCATCGAGAAGCTCGGTTGCATTACATGTATCGCTCCAACGTCGGAAGATTGCGGTCTGTCGTGCATGACGCATTCTTGCACGCGGTTTGAGAGAGGATGATGCCGCAGATCAAAGTAGGATTTCAGAACTGCACGAACCTGTTTCCCGCCGGGGCAGTGCCGCGCGGTCCGCAGAGCCCTGCCGCAGCGCGCGCCAAGGTGGAGGCGCTGGGCGACGAGATGAAGGCCAATCTCAACACCCCACACCTGCTCGGGTTGTGCGAGGTCTACGACGAGCCGCTCGCGCGGGCGCTGCTCAGGCGCATGGGGCTTGGTTCGTACAGGGTCGAGTTCCGCCCGTCCGCTGCGGCGAACGAGACGGGAATAGCCGTCTGCTTTGATCCCACCATCCTGAGCCCGCTCCCCGGTCAGGTGGTGGCCGACCTGGACTTGCGCCCGGCGTCGCGACGCCCGCGATGGCTGGCCGTGGCGTTCGAGATTCTGACCGGAAATCGCGGCGGCTTCTGGTTCGTGGCCAACCACTGGAAAAGCCAGATGGGCGGCCCGCTCCAGACCGACCCGGATCGGCAGGAATCCGCGTACCTGCTGGGCGAGTTTTTCATGAACCGCGCCCGCAACCTCACCGAAGCGATGTTGCTGGTGGGCGACTTTAACTGCGAACCGGGCGACCGGCCCCTTACGACGCAGAGTCAACGTCTGTTCCCGCTCAGGAGCAAGCCCAACATGCTCAAATCGGTGCGGGAACGCGCGATCGTCTTACGCAATCGCAACAAGCTGGCGTACTTCTATAATTGCATGTGGAGCCTGATGAGTGAGCCGGATACGCTGGCCGCAGCAGCCTCGCCGGGGTACGTCCCTTCGCGTCCGATGGGAACGCACGGTGCGCCGATCAGCCAACCCGGCTCGCCCGGGTGGCTTATGTTCGACCACGTGATGGCGAGCAAACGCATGCTGCACGGTGGGTTGATGGCCATCGACGAGACGTCGGTCAGCATCCACCCGCCGACGAATGGCAGCGCTGACCACGCCGCGATTTCGGTCGTGATAAACTGCTGAGGAGAACCGATGAGTCAATTCTTCAATCCGAACCTGATGTCGACGCCCAAGCCGAAGGCGTACGATGATATCATGCGCCTGCTGAACGAATTCTGCAACGACGTCCAGCAGGTTACCAACCAGCAGGTCACATGCGCGCTGAAGCCGGGTTTCGTTACCAGTTTCGGGCAGGAGTGGAAGGTCACAGCCCACTCGGTGCAGAAGAACATCGATCACATTCTGTTCCGCGCGTACGTCCCTGTAGACGGGGTTCCGACGCGACTCGATTTTTACGAAGAACAGATGACCGAGTGTGCCACCGCCGACGCAGTGAGGCAGGCACTGCAATCTTTTGCTCGCGGCCCGGCGGCAGTGGAAACGCTTCAGACCCTCTCATAGGCGCCAAGAGCAGTCCCCGCGTGCTCCGACCTCCCGACGTGGCACCGGTTTTCAACCGGTGGTCCCGTCTGGCACCGGGTTGTAACCGGTGAGGGCTGGATGGGTATGATGTTCGTATGGGATGCCGTCGGGTTGGACGATGCAGGATCGGCGCGCATGGGCCACGGCCTGTGCGACCGGACGCCAACTTGGGAGCACTTCTGGCCATGCTCGCCGCGCTGGGCGGGATCTCATCGTCGGCCACGGCCGATACGTACCGAACGAAGTGGGACAATCAGATCGTCGCCCTGGACCTGCGGACGGGCGAGCTGCGCTGGACCTTTCCGCGGCTCGTGAGCAACGCCGATTTCGCCGTGTATCGTGACGGCCTGGTGGCCCATCCGGATTCGCTTGGCAAGCCGTCGTATCGGCTCTACCTCGATCCATCGACGGGTGAGATGCTGCTGCCGTTCGACATGGAGGACGAGCGACTTCTTGCGCAGTCGGCCGTCCACAATCGGGCGCCACCGGTCGTGCTGGAGAACGGGTGGGTGCTGCGGGGCTTCGACCCCGGCAATTCAAGGAACCTCTCGTTCCACGAACCCGAGCACGATCGGCTCGTCTGGCATCTTCCGGACGACGGCTACCATCATTCCGTCCGCGCCGTGGGGAACATGGTAGTCTACGCCACGGACGCAGTCATTCGCGCGTTTGTAGCCGGCAACCAGAGTCACGCGTGGGAGATCGATCTGAATGCGCTCGTGACCGGGCGCGCCAAACCACTCTCACGGGTGAACTACCTCGTCAACGACGGGACGATCTACGCGCAGTCGCAAGAGCACCTCTTCGCGTTCGACGCGGGCACCGGCAAGCTCCGCTGGCACCATGACCTGACCTGGGATCTGGGACTTCCGTTTTACCCGGACCGCTACGGAGAGTGGATCCGCTTGGCCGTTGACGAGAATGTGCTGATCGCCGCGTCCTGGCGGCGGGTCATCGCGCTGGACCTCGACTCCGACCAGTACCTCTGGGTCATGGCGCAGGACTCATTCCCGAGCGGACCGCGTCCTGCTGCCTACGACGGGATGGTGTATCTGATTGCCGGTCAGCGGGCCGAACTGAGCCGCAGCGTCCTGGCCGGCAGCGGCGGATGGGGGCTACTGAGTGCGCTGATAGCGGGGACCACGATCATCGTTGCGCTGTTGCATCGGTGGGGAAAGCGGCGACGCCTGCCGCCCGCGCCGATCCTGTGTTGCTCCGCCGTCAGCGTGGCGATTCTCGTGGCCGGGCTGTGCAGCTTTCTCTGGCTGCTGCATCTTCGGGTGCGTGTGGCCGGCAACGAAATTATGCTGAGTCTCGATCGTGGCCGGTTTGTGTTGATTCCGCCGGAAGCCAGCGTTGACGCCGCGACCGAAATCGGGTTTTCGGTGTGGCACAGCGTCTATGCGAACGGCTCTGAGCGACCGTACCCGCTGCAATGGCGGAGTAGATGGCACACACACGCGGCAGTCCCGTTCGCGCTCTTCGCCACCTACCCCGCGGCGGCGTTCGTGTTCAACCGACTGCGCCGCCTACGGCGTCGCAGGCTTGGCCTGTGCGACGCGTGTGCCTACGACTTGCGCGGCAATGAATCCGGCGTCTGCCCGGAGTGCGGAAATCGAGCGCCGAGCGAGTCGCGTCATCGGGCGCCATCGTAGGCGTTCTGGAATCGCGCGAAGTCGCCCAGGTCCACGTCGCCATCATGGTCGATGTCCATAAAGCGGCAGTCGCAGAGGCCGTCCACCCGGCCGGGCCCGCTCAGGCACTCGGACAGCGCGCCGTAGTCGGTGAGGTCAATGTCGCCATCGAACTCGGAGTCGCCCGTACGGATGCGCCGCAAGAGGTGAATGCCTCCGTCGTAATTCCCGCGCCCGGCCATGAACCGCCAGACCGACTCTGTCCAGTTGTTGATGTCGCCCTGGGTGTGAGACCAATGGTCTGCCGTCAGTTGATAGAAGGCCGGCTCACCCGTCGAAACGCGATACATCCACCAGTCGTGCGTTTCCCGATCCTCGTCCCACCGGTTGAAAACAATGTCGCCAAGATCATTCACACGCGGCGCGCCGCCCCGGTCACTAACGAGGGTGGTCACGCCATCTTCCCAGCTCTCCACACCGATCGGAGATGTCCAGACCGCCTGGCCAAGGTTGTTCAGATGTGGAAGTTGCGACTGAGGATCTCCCTTGGGCAGGTAGATGACCTCGCCGTTTGTGTAGAGCGCGATCTCGCTCGTCCAAGTCGGGCTGCTGCAGAAGCTGTAGCGCGTCCAGATGGCCTCGCCGCGGTCGTTGATGGTTACCGATTGATCGCTGTGAGGATCATTACTGAGCCGCCTGCCGCGACCACCCTCAAACAGGCCGATGTCGAAGTCGACGTCACACTCTCCCCGATACCACCGTGCTGCGATGTCGCCCCGGTTATTGATGCTCGGTGTAGACCCGACTCCGATACGTCTCTTGCGTCGGCCATCGATCTGTACGACCCGGTGTGATCCGTACTCGTTGGTCTTGCCGCTCGTGTACACGATCGTCCCATGGTCATTTATCGCAGCCCACGGCAGCCATCCGGTCCGCTCCCGCGCCAGTCTGCGGATCGAACCGTTGTCGTAGAGGTACAGCGCCCACCCGTCGTCTATGTTCTCTCCGAACACAACCTGGCCACAGTCGTTCATTCGAGGTTCGTCGTTAAGGCGAGGCGAGATGCCGAACTCGACGAGCTCGAACCCCTCGGGTGGGTTGACCTGAGCGTGTCCCAGTCCGGTTGCGACCAGCCACGTGATAATGCCTGTTACGTCCGTGACCCACAGTCGTCTGCCTGCCATGATGAATCCTTCTCGTAGCTGCCTCATCGTACCGTGAGCTGGATTGGCGTGCTGATCGGGCGGACCCGGGGTAGGTGCTATACGCGGCCTCCGTACGCCGACCCATGCATGCCCAGATTACCGGGCCAGCCCTGCTCGATCAATCCCACGCGCATCGGAATCGCACGTCTGCCGACGCACGGACTCCGGCACGTCCGCAAACCCCCACCCAACGCCCGATAGCCAAGCCCATGGCGCCAGCCACCCGCACGCCACCCCGCTGATTCGTACACTTCTCCCTGGTGGGACGCCCTGCCGAGTGTGCAGGCTACGTCCGCATTTCATCTGACGCACGAGACGACCGCCGCCGGAACCAGCGAACCACACCGGATGACGCTCGCGGCTCGGGGCCCCTGGGGACGAAGCGCGATGCCACTGAGATTCTGGCTACGCCGAAAGAAGAAACGCGCGGAGACGGCCGCGCCTCCCAGGCGACGCAAAGCGGCGCTGAAGCCGGAGCCGCTCGAGCCGCGCATCCTGCTCTCGGCCACCTGGGTCGACGCGGATGGCGACATTCCGGACCATGACGCCGACGCGGGCAGCGGCGCCGATATGGCGGATCTGGCCGCGGCCGCGGACCCGCCCGCGCCGGGCCTGCTTGATCCGGCCGGCGACGGCGACGCGGGCGGTGCGGGCCCGTTCGATGATCTCGGAATTCTGGACGCCGACGCGGGCGACCCGGGCGACGCGGGCGACGCGGGCGCGCTCGATGATCCGGGCATTCTGGATGCCGACGCGGACGTGCTCGACCTCGACGCGGACGCCGTCGATGCAGGCATGGACGCCGTCGATGCCGACACAGGCTCACAGGTCGATCTTGAACCGGCATCGACCGAGCACGCCGATGCCGATACATCCGGGCACGCTGGCGGCGACGCGCATGATTCTGCGGATGACGCGCCGTCGGGTGAGCACGGCGACGTGCAGGCCGTGACCGATCCGTCGCACGAGCCGGGCAGCGCTGCCGCGAGCGACGCCGACGGCGATCCGCCGGCCATCACCGATGCCGATCCGTCTGACCAGGCCGACGGCGACGATGCTGCCGCCATTGCGGAGGGTGTCCTTACTGGTGAACCGGCCGATCCGCCTGCCCCCGAACCACTCGACATCGTCCTGCTCGATACATCGCTCGATGACGCCGACACGCTCCGCGATTCCGTAGAAGACGGCGCATTGATCATCGAGTACGACGGGTCCAACACGTCGATGGCCGATGTGCTCGGCATGGTCGAGTCGGCCTCGCAGGATCGCGGCGCGCAGATTTCGTCGCTGACGATTCTGTCGCACGGGGAGAGCGGCCAGTTCGACCTGGGCAGCGACGTGGTCTCAGGCGACATGACCGACGAGCAGCGGGCGGCCTGGTCGTCGCTGGCGGACAACTTCACCGACGATGCCAACATCTACGCCTACGGCTGCAACGTCGTGGACGACACGGGCGAAGGCCAGGCGCTGCTGAACACGCTGTCCGAATTGACCGGCACCGAGGTGTTCGGCTCGACGGATGCGACGGGTGTCGGCGGCGACTGGGATCTGGAGGCCGTGTCGCACGGCGGCGAGGCGGAACTGGCCGCGGGGATCGACACACCGCTGGATGCCGCCGCGGCCGCGGAATACGACGGGACGCTCTCCGTCATAACCGGCACCGCGGGTGACGACGTGCTCACCGGCTCGGCGGGCAACGACACCATCTACGGACTTGACGGTGACGACACCATCAACGCCGGTGACGGTGACGACGTGATCGACGGCGGCCTCGGCGACGACGCCATCAGTGGAAGCTGGGGCGACGACACGATCGACTACTCCAGCGCTACCTCCGGCGTGAACGTCGATCTCGACGCCGGAACGGCCTCCGGCGGTGCGGGCAACGACACCCTTTCCTACATCGAGAACGTTGACGGGTCCGACTACGATGACGTGATCGTCGGCGACGATGACGCCAACGTGCTGGACGGCGGCGCGGGAGATGACAACATCTCCGGCGGTGACGACGGCGACGTGCTCATCGGAGGCGAAGGGTCCGACACACTTGCGGGTGACGCGGGCGACGACGTCATCATGGCCGGCGACGCCGCGCTCGCCACGGATACGATCACGGGCGGCAGCGGCACGGACACGGTTGACTACTCCGGCGCAGGCGCGGGCGTGAACATCGACTTGGTAGGGGGGACCGCGACCGGCACCACGGAGAACGACTCGCTCTCCGGCATCGAAAACGTCACCGGCTCCGACCACGACGACGTCATCACCGGCGACGCGGGCGACAACGTCATCGACGCCGGGGCGGGCGACGACACGGTCTCGGGCGGGGCAGGCGACGATACGCTCGACGGCGGACTGGGTGATGACACGCTGGACTACAGCGATGCGGGCGCGGGCGTGACCGTCAACCTCGCTGCGGGGACAGCGACCGGCGACGGCGACGACACCCTCTCCAACTTCGAAAACGTCATCGGATCGGATCACGATGACGTCCTCACCGGCGACGCGAGCGGCAATGCGCTCGACGGCGGGGCCGGCGATGACGTGCTGGCCGGCGGCGGCGGTGATGACACTCTGGTCGGCGGCACCGGCACCGACACCGCGTCCTATGCCGGCGCAGCCTCCGGCGTGAATGTCAATCTGGGGACCGGAACCGCCACGGGAGACGGCACTGACACACTATCAGGCATTGAAGACGTCACCGGCTCGGCGAACAACGATGTCCTCACCGGTGACGCGGGCAATAACGTGCTCAACGGCGGTGCGGGTGACGACGCGATCGACGGCGGTGCGGGCAACGACACTCTGATCGGCGGATCGGGCGATGACGCACTGGACGGCGGCGCCGATGTCGATACCGCGGACTACTCGACCGCGGCAGGTGCCGTCACGGTCAATCTCGCCACCGGCACGGCCAGCGGCGACGGCAACGATACGCTCACCAACATCGAGAACATCACCGGCTCCGACAACGATGACACGCTGACCGGCGATGCCGGCGACAACGTGCTCGACGGCGGCGATGGCGACGACACGCTGGCGGGCGGCGGTGGCGACGACACGCTGATCGGCGGGGCGGGCAGCGACACGGCCGACTACAGCGCGGCCGGGGGCGCGGTGAACGTCAATCTCGGTGCGGGTACTGCCACCGGCGATGGCAATGACACGCTGAGCGGCATCGAAAATGTCACCGGTTCGTCGCACGACGATACGTTGACCGGCGATGGCGGCGCGAACGTCCTGCGCGGGGGCGCCGGCGACGACATCCTTGACGGCGCAGGCGGGGCCGACATCGCGGACTACAGCGACGCGACCTCCGCGGTCACGGTTGACCTGTCGGCCGGAACGGCCACCGGCGGCGCCGGCAGCGACACGCTCAGCAACATCGAAGGCGCCACCGGCTCCGACTACAACGATACGCTGACCGGCGACGCCGGCGCGAACACGCTGTCCGGCGGCGCGGGCAACGACATCCTGATCGGCGGCGACGGCAACGATACGATCGACGGCGGCAGCGGCACCGACGTGGTCGACTACAGCGACGCCGCGGCTGGCGTCACCGTCGATCTGGGCGCGGGAACGGCGTCGGGCGGCGCGGGCAGCGACACGATCAGCAACGTCGAAGACATCATCGGCTCCGACCACAACGACACGCTGATCGGAAGCTCTGTCGCAAACACCATCAGCGGCGGTGCCGGCGACGACGTGATCCGCGGCGGCGCGGGCAATGACGTGCTCGACGGCGGCAGCGGCACCGACACGGCCGACTACACCGGCGCGTCCTCAGCGGTCACCGTCAACCTGGCTACCGGAACCTCGTCGGGCGGGGCCGGCAATGACACGCTGACCAACTTCGAGAGCCTCACGGGTTCGAGCTACAACGACACGCTCACGGGCGACGCCAACGACAACGTCATCTCCGGCGGTGCCGGCAATGACACGTTGATCGGCGGCGGCGGCGACGACACGCTGATCGGCGGCAGCGGCGACGACACCCTGCGCTTCACCGGGGCTCAGGCCGGCGATGTCTACACGGTCGATGGCGGCAGCGGCGTCGATACGATTGACTTGTCCGAGTTCGCCGGCTCGGTCATCACCGACACCGGCTCGGTCATCACGGTCAATCTGAGTGGCGGCGGGTCGTTCACGATCAACCACACCGGCGTCGAGAACATCATCGGCGCGGATCAAAACGACGTCATAACGGGCAGCCCGGGCGCGGCCAACCGGCTCGACGGCGGCGGCGGCAATGACATCCTGAGCGGCTCCGACGGCAATGACACGCTGGTCGGCGGTACCGGCAACGACGTGATGGATGGCGGAACCGGTACCGACACGGCCGACTACGCGGGTTCGGCCGGGGCGGTGAACGTCAACCTGACCACCGGCGTCGGCACGGGGCAGGGCACCGATGCGCTGTCGAACATCGAAAACGTCACCGGCTCGAACTTTGACGACACGCTCACGGGCGACAACGCCAACAACGTGCTCTCCGGCGGCAGCGGCAACGACGTTATCGACGGCAAGTCCGGCGACGACACGCTTACCGGCGGGGCGGGCAACGACAACCTCTCCGGCGGCAGCGGCAATGACACCCTGTCCGGCGGCAGCGGCGACGACGTCATGGACGGCGGCAGCGGCACGGACACGGCCGACTTCGGTTCGTCGACGGCCGGCGTGACCGTCAATCTCGCCGCCGGCACCGCCACCGGCAACGGAACGGATACGCTCTCCAATCTCGAAAACGTCACCGGTTCCGGCTACAACGACAACATCACCGGCGACAATGGCGCGAACGTGCTCTCCGGCGGCGCCGGCGACGACGTGATCTCGGGCGCGGCCGGCAACGACACGATCAGCGGCGGCAGCGGCAACGATGTGCTCAGCGGCGGCGCGGGCGATGACGCCATCGACGGCGGCAGCGGCACGGATACCGCTAACTACGCGGGCAGCGGCGCCGGCGTCAACGTGAACCTGGTTGCCGGCACCGCTACGGGCGAAGGCAACGACACGCTGACCAGCATTGAGAACGTCACCGGCTCGTCTCACGACGACACGTTCGTGCTCAGCAACGGCGCCAACGTCATCGACGGCGGCGCCGGAACCGACACCGTCGACTATTCCAACGCGACGGACGACGTGACCGTCAACCTGGCTACGGGAGCGGCGTCCGGCGGTGGCGGTGCTGACACGCTGTCCAACGTCGAGAACATCGTCGGCTCGGGCCACGACGACACGCTTACCGGCACCAGTGGCGCCAACGTGATCTCCGGCGGCGCCGGCGACGACGTGATCGCGGGTGGCGGGGGCAACGACACGCTCGACGGCGGATCGGGTACCGACACCGTCAGCTTCAGCGGGTCGTCCGCGGGCGTCACCGTGAGCCTCGCGGCCGGCACGGCCACCGGTGAGGGTGCGGACGCGATCGCGAACTTCGAGAACGTCACCGGTTCGACACACGACGACGACCTCACCGGCGACGCGAACGACAACGTCTTGGATACGGGCGGCGGCGGCAGCGACACGATGCGCGGCGCGGCCGGCGACGACACCTTCATCGTCTCCGGCGCGGCCAACGGCGACGTCATCAACATCGACGGCGGCACCGGCACCGACGTCATCGATCTGAGCGCCTACGACGCGGACGACGTCACCTTCGCCGACGGCCAGCTCACCATCGACCTCGGCGGCGGCCAGTCGTTCGTCGTCAACTACACGGACGTGGAGACGATCCGGTTCAACGGCATCGACGCTACCGTTGTCGGCGCCGACTACGCCGAGACCGGCTTCAGCGGCTCGCACATCTTCATCGATGAAGGCCAGGCGCTGCGCATCGACATGACCGGCGGCGGCACGGCCGACTTTACGTACGACGTGTCGAGCGACTCGCTGACGATCAGCGACGTGGACGGAACCGGCAGCGGCTCGACGCTGGCCATCAGCGATCTGAACGGCTCCGACCTCTCCGTCGACGCGATCACGCTCGACAGCAACGTCGGCACGGTCAGCAGCAGCGTGGACATCGGCACGCTCAACATCAACAGCGACGCCAACGTCGGCACGATCACCGTGGACGGCGGCGACGGTTCGATCCTCGACCTCAACTACGGCGGCAATCTCGATTCCGCGGTGACGATCAACGCCGACGTGGCAGACGTGGTGGTCAGCGGCGACATCACGGGCAACGTCACGATCAACGGCGATCTTGGCGATCTGTCCGCCCACCGCCTCGGCGCCGACCTGGATGTCAACGGCGACGCCGGCACGATCACCATCAGCGACGTCGGCAACCCCGGCAACGCCGATATGACCGGTGCGCTGTCGGTGGACGGCGACCTGACCGCGCTCAACGTCGGTGACGACATCCGCGGCGCGATTGACGTTGACGGCAACGTCGGTCAGATCACCGCGGGCGACGACATCACCGACACAGCGAACATCGACGTGGACGGCAACGTCGGCACGATCAGCGCCGGCGACCGCATCACGACCAACATCGACATCTCCGGCGACCTGAATACGCTGACTGCCGGCAACATGACCGGCACGCTCGACGCCGCCCAGGTGACCGGCAGCTTCGACCTGACCGACGGCAGCTTCAGCTATTCGAACACGTTCGGTGAGCCCTTCGCGGTTCACTACGACGGCAGCACCGACACGCTGACGGCCAACCCGGTCAGCAACGACGCTCCCGTGGCCAGCGCAGGCAGCGTGACGATCAGCGAAGACGCGTCCGCGACAACCGTGACGCTCGCAGCCACCGATCCCGACGCCGGTGACGAGATCGAGCAGTATCGCATCGAGACACTGCCGGCCAACGGCACGTTGAAACTCGACGGCGTCGCAGTCAGCGCCGGCGACGTGATCACGCAGGCCGAGATCGACGCGGGCGACCTGACGTTCGAGCCTGATGCG
>CAZYLK010000075.1:4786-14939 GCA_964648365.1 uncultured Phycisphaeraceae bacterium | reverse complement strand
GCCCACGACGGCGACGACTGGTCCGCGGCGCCGGCGACGTTCGGCATCACGGTGAATGCCGTCAATGACGCGCCGGATGCCACGCCGGCCACGCTGACGATCGCTGAGGATGCCGCACCTACCGCGCTGACGCTGGCGGCGACGGATGTCGAGGGAGATGCCGTCACCGCCTATCGCATCGACACGCTGCCCGCGAACGGCACGCTCACGCTTGACGGCGTCGCGGTCAGCGCCGGCGACACCGTCACGCAGGCTGAAATCGACGCGGGCAAGCTGGCGTTCGAGCCGGACGCGGACTGGAACGGCTCCACCAGCTTCACCTTCAGCGCATCCGACGGCAGCGACTGGTCCGATTCACCGGCCACCTTCGGCATCACCGTCAACCCCGCTAACGACGCACCCGATGCGACGCCCGGTACGCTGACCATCGCCGAAGATGCAGCGCCGACGGCGCTGACGCTGTCCGGGACGGACATAGACGCCGGTGACGCCGTCACGGCCTATCGCATCGACACGCTGCCGGCCAACGGCACGCTGACGCTGGACGGCGTCGCGGTCAGCGCCGGCGATACTGTGACGCAGGCTGAGATCGACGCCGGCAAGCTGGCGTTCGAGCCTGACGCGAACTGGAACGGCTCGACTAGCTTCACCTTCAGTGCGTCCGATGGCGATGATTGGTCCGCCGCGCCCGCCACGTTCGGCATCACGGTGAACCCGGCCAACGACGCGCCGGATGCCACGCCCGATACGCTGACAATCACGGAAGACGCGGCGCCGACGGCGCTGACGCTCGCCGGCGCGGACATCGACACGGGCGACGCGGTCACCGCGTATCGCATCGACACGCTGCCCGCCAATGGCACGCTGACGCTGGATGGCGTTGCGGTCCATGCCGGCGACACGGTCACGCAATCCCAGATCGACGCGGGCGACCTGGCGTTCCAACCCGACGCGAACTGGAACGGCTCGACCAGCTTCACGTTCAGCGCCTTCGATGGCGACGACTGGTCCGCGGCGCCGGCCACCTTCGGAATTACGGTCGATCCGGCCAATGACGCTCCGGATGCTACCGCGGCCACGCTGACTATCGCTGAAGACTCGGCAGCCACCGCGCTGACGCTTTCGGGCACGGACATCGACGCGGGCGACGCCGTGACCGAGTATCGCATCGATACGCTTCCGTCCGATGGAACGCTGCGACTCGACGGCGTCGCGGTCAGCGCCGGGGACGTGATCACGCAGGCCGAGATCGACGCGGGCGACCTGACGTTTGAGCCGGATGCGAACTGGAACGGCGCAACCAGCTTCACCTTCAGCGCCCACGACGGCGACGCCTGGTCGGCGACCCCCGCGACGTTCGGCATCACCGTCACGCCGACCAACGACGCGCCTGATGCCACGTCCGCCACGGTGACCTTGACCGAGGACGATGGCCCGACCGCGGTCACGTTGAGCGGCATGGACATCGACGCCGGTGACGCCGTGACCCAGTACCGCATCGACACGCTGCCCGCTAACGGTACGCTGACGCTTTCCGGCGCGGCCGTGAATCCCGGCGACGTCGTGACGCAGGCGCAGATCGACGCGGGCGACCTCAAGTTCGAGCCGACGCCCGGCTGGAACGGCACCACCCACTTCACTTTCAGCGCCCACGATGGCGACGCGTGGTCGGCCGCGCCTGGCACGCTGACGCTCGATGTATCGCCGGCCAACGACGCGCCGATCGCCACCGCGGGCGCGGTCACGCTCAACGAGGATGCGGCCGGAACGGTCGTTACGCTGGCGGGCACCGATCCCGATGTCGGCGATGCCGTTGAGGCGTATCGCATCGACACGCTGCCGACCGGCGGCACGCTTCAGCTCAATGGCGTGGCGGTATCAGCCGGTGACACGATCACGCAAGCGCAGATCGACGCCGGCGCGCTGACGTTCGAGCCGGATGCGAACTGGAGCGGCTCGACCAGCTTCACCTTCAGCACCCACGACGGTGACGAATGGTCCGCCGCGTCCGCCGCGTTCGACGTGACGGTCAACGCCGTCAACGACGCACCTGAACCCACCGCCGCCACGCTGACTCTCGACGAAGACGCTGCGGCCACGGCCGTCACGCTTGCGGGAACGGATGTGGATGCCGGCGACGCGGTCGAGTCGTATCGCATCGACGCGCTGCCCGAGCATGGCACGCTCGCGCTCAACGGTGTCGAAGTTACCGCCGGCGCGGTCGTGACACAGGCCCAGATCGATGCGGGTGAACTGACGTTTCAGCCTGACGTCAACTGGAACGGCACGACGACGCTGTCGTTCAGCGCCTTCGACGGCGAAGCCTGGTCCGACGCGCCGGCCGCGATGACCATCACGGTCAATCCAGTCAATGACGCCCCCGAGGCACTGGCCGGCGCCATTACGCTTACGGATACGTCCGCCGGCGTTCCGCTGGCGCTGACGGGCGCTGATGAAGTCGATAGCGATGCGATCACAGGTTATCGCGTCGAGAGCCTGCCCGGCGGCGGCATCGTGCGCCTGGATGGTGAGCCGGTCGAGGTGGGGGACTTCATCACGCAGGCGCAGGTCGACTCCGCGGCGCTGACGTTTACGCCCGTATTCGGACAGTCCGGTTCGTTCGAGATGGGCTTCAGCGCCTTCGACGGACAGGCATGGTCTGACGAGCCGGCGGTCATTTCGATCAACGTCATCAAAGCGAGCGGCAGCGGCTTCGTTCCGCCGCCACCGCCGCAGGCTGAGCCTGAACCCGCGCCGCAGGACGAAGCGCCCTCTGATCCGGTAGACATCGGTAAGGAGGTTCCCGAGCCGGCGCACCCAGATGAACCGGTCGTGAAGCCGACGGAGCCTCCGACCGTCAGCGACCCGGTTGCCGATCCTGTGGTCGAGACGCCGGACTCGGAGCATCCCGGCATCGACAGCGGGGTAACCGATCCGCCTGCGGTATCTGACGATCCTGAGAGTGTTGCCGATCCCGAACCGGCGCCCGTCGCGGTCGATGCACCGCTGCCGACGTCGCAGCCGCCTGCCGTCGTCGATGACGGTTCGATCTGGGATGGAACCGAGGACTTGCGCGTCCTCGACCCGGTCGACGACGTGCGCGGAGTCGAACCCGTCGGTGGCGATGACACGCCGGTCGATGAAGATGATGCAGACGTCCGCGACCACGACGTTTGGATGCCGGCCGAAGCGACCGATCCGACCTCCGTGGAAGGCTTTGCGCTCACCTTCGCCGATGCTGATGGTTCGCAGCCCCTCTCCAGGGAGATTGATCTCAACATCGCCGACCCGTCCCTGGTCACAGGCGCCGACATCTTTGAGGGCCGGTCCTTCGAAGACGTCTTCGGGCACGCCGACTCCGCCGCGCCGGCTCACGGTTTGAGTGAGGCAGCGGAAGTGCTGGCGGCCGCCGTCGTCGAAACGACCGACGACGCTCAGGACGCGGATGTCGACCGGCCAGACGGCGCGCGAGCCCAGGCGGGCCGAGATGCGGATGTCACGGTCCGCTCAAACCAGGCCGAGACATCCTCGTTCGGCGAGGACGCGCCGATCAACAGCGGCCGCGGATTCGTCGCGATCCTCTGGGCGCTGCTTCGCGGCCAGGCAGCCTCGCAACGCGACAACGGTTCTCAGGACGACAAGGGCCGCGGCGGTCGCCGACGCTGACCTCAGCTACGTCCCCGGCACGAGTCGGTTCAATGCGACTCCGGCACCCTGCGCACGTTATCGGTGCGTACCGAACTTCACCCACGCCCGAAATGCCGGCAACCACGACGCTAGCCGTCCGGCGCTATTATCGGCGGTCGCCACCGCCCGCGCGGCTGGCGGCCGGGGGCTGTAACCCGTCGGCGAACAACATCCGATGCAACGCATAGCCGGTGCAGCGCGAATACGCGGATCGCGCCCCGGCCCCGTAACCTCAGATTCCGCGTGAAGGGTGGTGGCGACGTGACGCAACCTCGCGCCCGGCCGACGATCGTGCGCCTGTCTGCTCCCTTGCTGATATCAACCATTGTGTGCGCCGCCGTGGCTGCGGCGGGCGCCGCCCAGCCTCCGGCAACGGTCGTGACCGGCTTCACGGAGCCCGTCGAACAGGCCGTGCTGTCCGCGTTGCAGCAGGCGCGCATTAACGCGTTCGCCGTGGATGAGGGGGCGGCGGTGAAGGCCGGCGACGCCATCGTCGTCTTTGAGCAGGCCGCCCAGCAGGCACGCGTGGCGAAGGCGAAACTGGACGCTGAATCGACCGCCGCCGTCGATCTGGCGGACGTGCGCCTCGCTTATGCCCGCTCGGAACTGGAGCGGTTGCAGCGGTTCTCGTCCGACGTGACGGCCACCAAAGAACTGGCCGACGCCCGGTTCCTGGTTGACACGCGCCGGCTCGAACTCGAACTCGCCCGGCTCGAACACGCCCGCGCCGGGCGGGAGTATGAAACCCAGAAGGGCCTGCTGGCGGAGTTGACGGTCACCGCGCCGTTTGACGGTTACGTCGCCGATCGCCTCAAGAGTCCCGGCGAGACGGTCGTCGAAGGCGAAGGCATCATCTCGCTCGTGCGGATCGACCCGCTGCTGGTCAGCGTGAATGCACCGGCCGATCTGATCCGCACGGCGCGCGTCGGAGACTCCGTCTCCGTAACGCCGGTCGATCTCAGTTGGGGGGGGCGGACGGGGACGATCCGGTTCATCAACCGCGTCATCGATCCGGCGAGTCAGACCGTCCTCATCCGCGTGCAGATTCCCAACGCCGACCGCGCCTGGGCCGCCGGCGTCAAAGTAGACGTCCAGTTCAGCGCCAAAGACGCCGGCGAAGCCCAACTCGCGCGGGAGAGAGGTGAATCCGATGACCGCTCGTAGTGTGGCACGGGTTTCTAACCGGTGGTCCTGTGTGGCACCGGCTTCCAGCCGGTGGTCTTGTGTGGCACCGGTTTACAACCGGTGGTCCGGTGTGGCACCGGTTTCCAACCGGTGGTCCGGTGTGGCACCGGTTTCTAACCGGTGTGCATGGCCTCACAGGCCATGCCGATCGCATCCAGGCCTCCAGACACCGGCAGGATGCCGGTGCCACATAAGAGGAACACCGGTTGAAAACCGGTGCCACATAAAGACACCGGTTGAAAACCGGGGCCACATGAACACACCGGTTACAAACCGGTGCCACATGAAGACGTCGGTTGCGCGCCGGTGCCATGTGCATTCTTCATTCGTTATTCGCTATTCGCCATTCGCCATTCCACTTGGCCCGAACGGAAGCTGGGACTGAAGTGCTTGCGGACGATGACTTGCTGGGCGGCGTCAGTGCCGACGACGCTTTCAACATGCTCCAGGAACTGGAGCAGAATACGCCGGAGGAAATCCGTCGTCAGCGCAGCCATTTCCGCGTGATTCTCAAGGCGAAGGTGATTCTCCTGCCCGGCAACGCCAGCGAAACGCTGAAGTTCAAAGTGCAGGGCGTCACCGGCGACTTGTCGGAGGGGGGGTGCAAGGCGCTCGTCCCGGTGCCGCTGGCGGTGGGTGACATCTACCGGTTGCAGTTCGACCGCGCCACGCTCGACCTGCCCCTGACCTTCGCCCGCTGCATCCGCTGCGCCCTGCTGCGCGAGAACTCCTTCGAGGTGGGTTTCCGTTTCTTTACCCCGATCACGCTGCCCCGCAACGTCCGTCCGGCCGATGGGAACGGAGCCCGCGCGGGCAAGCTGACCAACTGACACAGACTTCACGTGCCGGAAGAACGATCCAATCCGAACCGGGAGCGTAAGCGACCGGCCTCCGGCTCGCCCCAGCAGACCCGCGCCGCCGATCTGAGACGCAACCGTGAGGAAGCGGTTCCGGGCCACGCGCACACGGACGACAGATCGGCACACGGCGAGCCCGACGCCTTCTCACGCATCCGTGACCTCGCGCAGCACTCCACCTCCCGCCGCGACTTTTATCGCCACCTTCTCGACGCCCTAGCGCCCGCGTTGAGCAGCCCCTTCGCGCTGATCTACGTGCGGCTTTCGTCGGAGGTCGTACAGGAAGAATATCACTTCGGTCCGACCGATCCGGGCTTCTGGCGGCCGCCGCTCCACGCGTTTCTCACTGAGTCGCTCGCAGCCGAGAAGCCTCGCGCCCGCGTCCTCAGTGCTCGACAGGCGGTGCTGAAAATCGCCCTGATCTCCGCACCCATCCTCGATGCGGACGGCGGCGTCATCGGCACCGTCGCGATGGTCACACCGCTTGGCGATCTCGACGCATCGGTGCTCGCCGACCGGCTCTCGGCGCTGACGACGTTCGCGTCGCACGTGTGCGTTCCCAGCGGTCATGGCGGCAGCGCCGGCGGATCCGCGACCGGCCCGTCCGACGCTTCCCGCGGGCAGGCCCTCGGCCGCTCGGCCGCGTACGAATCGGTCGAAGAACTCGCCTTCTCGCTCACCAACAACCTGCGCAACAAAACCGGCTGTCGCCAGGTCGCGCTCGCCCGCGTGCTGCGTCACCGCTGCCGAATACTTGCGATTTCCGGGCTCGACGAGGTCAAACGCCGCAGCCCCGGCGTCGTCCGCATCCATGCCGCGATGGAGGAGTGCCTCGACATCGGCCGCGTCATCGTCTGTCAGGATGATGCCCGCTCCGAGCACGACGAGCTTTCCAGCGGATACCGCCTGCACAAGCAATGGCATGACTCGACGCTGGGCGCGGCCGTGGCCTCCATGCCGCTGTTCATCGACGACCGATGCGTCGCCGTCATCAGCCTGTGTCGAGAAGCCGAGAAACCCTTCCAGCATGAGGAACTCGAAAACATCCGCACCGTCGTCGCGCCGTTCGCGCCGGCGATCGAGCTGGTGCATCTGGCCCGCCGCAGGCTGGTGCGGCACTCGGTCGAAACGGTGCGCGGCGCTGCATCCGCGCTGGTCGGGCGCGGACACTGGCGAGCCAAGCTCGGCTTCGCCGCCGCCGCCGCCCTCGTCGCGTGGATCTGCTGCGGCACGCTGCCGTACCGCGTGACCGCGCCCTGCGTCATGCAGCCGATCGTGTCGCGCGTCGTGACCGCGCCCTACGACGGCGTGGTCGGCGCCGTGGCCGTCAACGCAGGCGACCGCGTCGCGGCCGGCGACTTGCTCTGCGAACTCGACCACCGCGAACTCGATCTGCAGCGCGACCAGATCGAAGCCGAACTGGCCATGCTGGAACAGAAGCGCACTCGCGCCCTGGCCGAGCGCAAGCCGGCCGAAGCCCGACTCGTGGAAGCCGAACAGACGCTGGTGAAAGCAAAGCTGGGCCTGGTCACGCGCCGCATCGAACGCTCCCGCGTGACAAGTCCCATCTCGGGTGTCGTCGTCTCCGGAGACCTGCGCAGCCGCGTAATGGGCGTCGTCAAGCAGGGCGAGAGGCTCTTCGAGGTCGCCCCCCCCGATCAATGGCGGGTGCTGATCACCGTTCCCGAGCGACTCTCGTCCGATCTGACCGCGGGACTGGCCGGCCGCTTCACCACGCGGGCCAAGCCGGAGGAATCGCACACGCTCACGCTCGACCGCGTCCGCCCCACGGCCGAAATGAGGGACGGCAAGAACGTGGTGATCATCGAGGCCGACGCCCGCATCCACGCCGACTGGCTCCGGCCTGAAATGGAAGGCACCGCTCAGATCGACGCCGGCCGCCGCCCGGTGTGGATGCTGCTGTCGAAGCGACTCCTGGACTACCTGAGGCTCAACTATTGGCTGTAGGCGCCGCTCCAACACAATCGGCCTTCGCCGCCCTGGCCGAGCGCCTGCGCGGTGTGCGCGTCGGCCTGCGCGAAGACTTGCAGGCCGCCCGCCACCTGTTCCGCGGCGTGGCTGCGTATGTCATCTCCGATCCGTTGACATTTCAGAGCCACCGTTTCGACGTGCAGGACTATCAGGTGCTCTGCGCCCTGCGATCAGACCGCCCGCTGTCCGACATCTTCGACGACCTGGTCGAGCGGCACGTCCTCACCCGCGACGGCGAGGAAGCGTTCTACCAGTTCGTCTTCTCGCTGCATCGGATGGGATTCCTGAACCTGCCGGTCAGCGATGAGAAGATCCTGTATGCCCGCTATCGCCAGCGGCAGCGCATCAAGGCGCGCCAGCGCGTGCTCGGCTGGCTGTTCCTGCAAGTGCCGCTCATCAATCCGGACGCGCTCCTGGGCCGCACCATCCACCTGGCCCGGCCGTTGTTTTCGCGGCTGTTCTTCGTGCTCTGGCTGGGCCTGGTCGGCGCGGCCGGTTATATCGTCGCCCAGCGCTGGCACGAATTCCACGAACCGCTCAACGGGATTCTCGCTACCGGCAACCTGCCGCTCATCTGGATCACGCTCATCCTGCTCAAGGCGATGCACGAGTTCGGCCACGCCTACGCCTGCAAGCACTACGGCCTGCACGTGCCGGAGATGGGTGTGTATCTGATCGCCCTGACGCCCTGCGCCTACGTCGACGCCTCCGCCGCGTGGAGCCTGACGAGCCGCTGGCAGCGGATCGTGATCGGCCTGGCCGGCATGTACGTCGAGTCCATCGCGGCCGCGATCGCGGTGTTCGTCTGGGCCACCGCCGACTCGCCCGACGTCCGCGCGCTCGCCTATAACGTCATCTTCCTGGCCGGCGCGGTCACGGTCCTGTTCAACGTCAACCCGCTGATGCGCTACGACGGCTACTACATCCTCAGCGACCTGGTCGAGATACCCAACCTGCGGCAGCGCTCCACGCAGCACGTATTGTCGCTGCTCAAACGCTTCGTCGTCGGCGTGCCCATCCTCGACGACGAGCGCACCTGGTGGCATCGGGCGATCCTGACTTCGTTCGGCATCTGCGCCTCGCTCTATCGCGTGCTGGTGATGATCGGCATCGCCGCCATGATTGCGACCAAGCTGTTCATGGTGGGCGTCGTGGTGGGAGCGGCCATGCTGCTGAAGGTCTTCGGCGGTGCCGCCGTGGGCGCCATACGCTACCTGTGGCGATCCGAAGAGACGGCCCCGGTCCGCCTGCGGGCCATCGGCGTCAGCCTGATTCTGCTGGTCGGCGTGCCGCTGGGCGTTGCGCATATTCCCATCACCACCGGCGTCGAAGCCCGCGCCGTGATGGTCACGCGAGACCAGGCGACGATCCACGCGGAAGTCGCCGGCTTCATCGAACGCATCGAGGTTCAGCCGGGCGACGAGGTCGCGGCCGGTCAGCCGCTGCTGGTGCTCGCCGACGACGCGGTGGCCGAGCAATACGCCCGCGCCGAATCCCGGCTGGAGGCCGCCATGATCCGCCATGACGCCCTGGTGGTCGAAGACCCGGCCGCCGCCGCCGAAGTGGCGATGGAGTTGCAGCAACTCGAACGCGATCTGCACTTCGCCACGACGAAGCGCGACGCCCTGGTCATCCGCGCCCCGCGGGCCGGAAGCGTCGTCCAGTCGCCCCCCCCCGGTGACACAGGCCGCTACGCCACCCGCGGCGAGCCGCTCGTGGTGCTCGCCGCCGGACCCTGGCAGGTCAAAGCCCTGATCCGCGAGACCGAGTTCAGTGTCGCCGAGGTTAAGAGCGGCGACCGCGTCGAGTTCCGCCCCCAGTCCGCCGCCGACCGCCCGCTCCACGGCCACGTCACCAGCGTCGTCCCCGCCGGCCTGCGCGAACTGGCCCCGTCGCCCCTGACCCACGCCGGCGGCGGCAGCATCGTCGTAGACCCGCTCACCGGCCGCACCAAAGTCCCGTATTTCCAGATCGTCGCCACGCTGGACGTGCCCGACGCCGCATTCACGGCCACCAACCTCACCGGCGCCATCCGCTTCGGCGCCGAACGCACCCCCATCGGCCTCCACCTCTACCGCCGCCTCCTCCGCTTCGCCGACTTGCTGCGGCAGGGTTGAACATCTGGAGCGGGCGGCTTCGTCGACCGGTCGCCACGGCTTCAGGACCACTGAGAAGAATTCCTAAAAAAAAATTCCGAATTCGTAGGGTGAACACTTGACACGTCACGGGTGACAGTGTAGTATTAGGACGTACGTGGTTCGAACATTGGCATGAGCTCTCTGTGAACGACTCCCGATAACGGCAGGATGCGGAAGGGTCGCGGTAACGGCGCGATCGGGAGGCACGCATCGTGGAAGCCAGGACAGAAAGCATCGCGGCATCGCGGCATCGCGGCATCGCGGCATCGCGGCATCGCGGCATCGCGGCATCGC
>CAZYLK010000075.1:0-4686 GCA_964648365.1 uncultured Phycisphaeraceae bacterium | reverse complement strand
GGCATCGTGGCATCGCGGGCACGCGGACCGCCGATTCGCCTTGGCGACCCTATCACACCTAATAGCGTCCGAGAATTCGTTCTGGTTGCGCGCGTTGTAGGCGCCTTCGGATACCATCTACTCGGACTGTCGGTTCCCGCGCAGCGGCTCGCAGGTTTGAGTCGCGTCCGCGCGGGCCTGATCGGCGCCGGTCGGCAGTGCGCCCACGTATTTGCCGACCGTTCGATCAAGTGATGAACAGAATCCAAGTTCCATGAAAGGAATACTGGTATGAAAGCCAAAACGATAAGGCGATCCGCCGTCGCGTTGATGGCGGGTGGAAGCATGGCGGCCGCCGCGTCGTACACGTGGATCGGTTCGAACAACGACAACTGGGACGATCCCAACGCCTGGGGCTGCACCTTCTGCGGCGCGTCCGGGTATCCGTCGACCGCCGCCGATGACGCCACGATGGAGGAGAATCATACGGTCATGCTACCCGGCAGTGAGACCATCGACGACCTTTATCTGGCGAATGGCGGAAGCCTCGGTGGACCGACGCTGGACGCAGACGAGACGCCGGCCACCATTACCGCCGATGCGATCACTATCGTCGGTGCCAACTCCGCTACAACGGTGGTCACCGTGGTGGACGGGGCCGGACTGAAGACCAACTGATCCGCCGAGGGGCGGGGATTGCCCGCCCCCGGTTCTTGCTGTCAGTCCGACGTCGTCCAGAGTCGCGCGACTTCGGCCGCGTCGGGCAAAAACGTAGTTCTGAAATCGCATCGGGCGGCTGCGCTTTGGGTGAAGCGCTCCGCTCGGAAGGTCGCTTAGGTCACGTCGTCCGTCGGTCGACGTCCGGTCGAAAAAGGGGTATTGCGTCGTGAGAGTGAGGGCAGGATTCACGGTTGGTGCATTCGTCGCGTGTACCGGCGTCGTCGTTGGGCAGGTCAACCTGCCGGAAGGGTTCGAACTGGTTGAGTTCGGAGCTTCTGGCTATGCAACCGACGGTCCCAGAGTGAACGAGTGCGGCCAGATCGTCTTCGGGAAGCAGGTCGAGCGTGGCGGATGGGTGCTGTACTTGTACGACAACGGTGCCATCCGCAAGGTGGCTCGCGATCGTCAAGGCATCATGCCCCTCGCCGAGATCAACGCGGGTGGGACCATCATCTACTCAACCGGGGTTCAGAACGGATACCCGTCGGCTCGGATCTATCAGTTGGATGGCTCGCGACGGAAGCGCATCGGGCGTGGGTACAGTCCGGCGCTCGCGAGCGATGGCACGATCGCGGCCCTCCTGTACCGCGACGCGCCATGTGGGCCCGTGTTCGACATCGTTCTGTACGAAGGCGGTCGCATGAGGCAGTTGACAGACAATCTGCTCAGCGAGCAGGGGGTCAGCATCAACGATCGGGGCCAGGTCGCCTGGACTCGATACGATTTTTGCACCAACCCCTGGTCGAGCGAGATCATGCTGCATTCGGGGGGCGACATCGATCCGTTGCCCCGCCTGGGTACACAGGCCCAGAGTGTTCACCTGAACAACACGGGGCAGGTCGTATGGGGCAGTGTCAGCGGTGTCGAGGTTTGGGAGAACGGGGTAACTCGGCTCCTCACGGAAGCGGGTGGCACGCCATGTAATAACGACGTAGGCGACGTCGTGTTCTATCGCTGGCACGATGATCTCCAGGCATCCGATTGGTGGATGTACCGCGCCTCCGGCAGCGAGCCAGGCTTCCACCGTCTGACCGCGGATGCTCTACGGGATTCCAACGGCGACATCAATAACTGGACCGAGGCCGTCTGGCGATACCGGGTCGGTCAGGGAAATGGCGCTGGCGGTGTTCGGTTCCTTCGTCGAATTCGCACCGGCGACTCGGAATTCGACGGCGACGTTGACCTCCTCGATTACACAGCGCTCGAGGGTTGCATGACCGGTCCCGGGCGCGTGGACGGCCTCTGTGAGTGCCGGTTTCTGGACGTTGACCACGACGGCGACGTTGATCTGGGTGATTTTGCGCGATTTCAGAACGCTTACACGGGCGGGTGACAGAGCCCGTCGGAACGATGACTCGGCGGGCATCGCCCGTGGGCATCGTTGAGGTTAAGTGAGAACGCGGTCGAAAGACCGCCTGAACAAGGATGTCCGATATGAACGAAAGATTGCGACACACGGTTGCCGTGGTGACTGTCGCCTTGCTGGCGGCGCAACCTACTTACGCGGTGGTAAACGAGTTCACAGGGGACGGCGACGGCGTTTCCTGGAACGACGGGGGCAACTGGGATTTCGGAGTGCCCACCAGTTCCCACGAGGCCTGGATTCCCGGCGGCAAGTCGTGCGAGCTCCTGAACGGCGGTAACCCCGGCGTAGCGGACTCAATCGATGTTGACGGGACACTGATGGTCGACTCCGAGCAGACGCTCACGATCGACACCGATTCCTGGGTCAATGGCACGCTTTACCTGGGGGACTGGGAGACAGGGGCGGGCGGGGCGCAGCTTCTTGTCACGACCAGCCTGACGATCACGGGCTACGGCGGCACCATCCGCATGTGGCCGGGATCGGAAATCGACGAGGCGTCGGGCGGCCCGTACGTGGTGACGTTCGACGACAACTGTCCCGACGAGTTGCTGGGTGGCTGCGGCCTCACGGTGGCGGGCGCCGGAGAGATCAACACGGGCGTGGTGAACAACAGCTTCGTGATCGGGGATTTTCATTGCCCCACGTCTCCGGAGTACGATCCGCCGGATCCGTGCGCGCTCTCGCTCAACCAGGCTCCGGTTTCGGGGGTAGGCGAGTGGCGGGCGCACGACAAGGGATGGCTTCAGACCAACGTCGAAGTGACGGGCGCCGGAACCTGGCGCATTCCCAAATCTGCGGGTGCGGAAGCGCTGATCGAGGTCAACGAATGCTGCGACTCGCTGAGCGGGGACGTGATCATTAAGAGCGGAACGCTCAAGCTCGACGAGCATTTTTGTACCAGCGGTGACCTCTCGCTGGTGTCGGAATACGACTCGATCTGGAACGCGCCGCAAATCCGGGTCGCGCCCGACAAGATCGCCGGCTTTGGCGGCGCAACGTGCCTGAGTTGCGGTTGAGTCTGGTGGCTCCACTGGTGCATGCAAAGCGCCCCACGGTCGTAAGATCGTGGGGCGTTTTCATTGGTGCACGGCGCGCGGGCTCGGCAGAACTTGAGTCGTGCCCGAGCCCGAGAGTCGGTCCACGGACCGTCAATCGCACCTGCCGGCGCGAGCGCAGGCCGTTCCCACGCCCCAGAGGCCCCGTCGCCTCCCGCCTTGCAACTGCGCGCCCCTTTCCGCTACACTGAACGCCTTGGAGCCCCAACAATCGTCGTAATCGGGGGCGGGGCTCGTCATTTCCAAGGAGACGGTCGATGTTGATGCGAATGCTGGCCGCGGCCTGTGTCTGTCTGGTGGTCGGACTCGGCTGCAAGAGGGAAGCGCCCCAGACGCCGGTGGATGCGGTCGAGGCGAAGGAGGTGGCCCAGCAGGTCACCGAGGGGACGGGCAGCCCGATCGAGGACTACCGCCGGGCGCGATACAACAAGGCCATTCGCGGCCTGACGTACGATTCCGGGCGGGTCGAGTTCGCACCCGACTGGCTCGACATCCTCAACGAGGAGCCGGACAACATGGACGCGGCCGTATCGCTGGCGGCCGGTGCGGACTTCCTCAATCAGAGCATGTTCACCGAAGCGCTGCAGGCCTACACCCGCGCCGTGCTTCTGGATCGCAGCAGCATCGCCGCCTACGAAGGTCTGGCGGCCGGCTTCCTGGGCAAGGGCAAGGTGGACAAGGCCATGGCCGCGCTCAACACCGCGCTGAGCCTCGATCCGTCCCTGTTGTCGGCCCGCATCGAACTGGCCGAGTGTCACGGCCGTCTGGCCGACGTGGAGGGCGCCATCGCCGGCTGGAACGACGTGCTCGAACTCGATCCGAACAACACGCACGCCCACGAGCGGCTCGCGATTACGTTTTACTTCGCCCAGCGATTCGCGGAATCCTGGGAGCATGTGCATGCGGCCGAGCGGCTCGGCCATGCCATGCCGCCCCAGTTCCGCCCGCTGCTCGCGCGATACATGGCGGAACCTCAGTCCTGACCGCGCGTGACAACCGTTCGTGAGTGCGTTGAGTAACCAGACATCAGGCTCGATGGAGTTAAGCATATGTTGCACATGAGTTTCTTCCGTTCCGGCTGCTTGCGGGCGCTTGGCGCCGCCGCGGCCGTCTGTTTCGCGGCGTCCACCGCGTGGGCGCAGTTCGAAGTCGGCCCGCAGATTCGCATCGACGTCAACGGCGGCATTCAGGCCTCCAACGAAACCGCCATGGCGTCTACGCACGTCGATCCCGACGAGATCGTCGGCGTCTGGAACGACTGGCGGGCCAGCAATCCGGGCGAGATCATCCGAATGGGCGTGGCGGTCAGCAGCGACGGCGGCCTCTCCTGGGACGATTTCGTCCTCCGCCCGCCGGTGCAGAACCAGAGTACCGTCGAGGGCGACCCGATGACCGCCTACGACAACCGCACCGGCACGCTGTGGGTCGCGGCAATTTCATTCGCGGGTAACGGCGGCCTCTTCGTCGCTCGAAAGATCCCCGGCCAGAACGCGTTTGAACCTTCCGTCATGGCCCGGGCGACCGCCGGCGCCGACAAGTGCTGGATGGACGCCGGCCCGCGGCCGG
>CAZYLK010000074.1:0-27252 GCA_964648365.1 uncultured Phycisphaeraceae bacterium | reverse complement strand
CCGAGGTCAGTCAGGCGGCCAACGATCGCTATTTCGACGCCATGGCCTCCGTCGAGGACACCCAGCCGCTCAGCAACTTCACCGACCCCCTCTGCCGACCGGTCCGCTGGAAGGGCAAACGCGTGCGCGCTCTGAGCCCCTTGGCCAAGGACGACCATGCCCTGGTGGCGGCGGTCAGTCGAGCGGAGTTCGTCGTCAACGGCTTCCGGAACCGCGACCTCCGTCCGCTGCTGTACACCGGCAAGCACTACCCAAAAGACACCCTGCGCCGGCAGTCAAGCGCGATTACCCGCAAGATACGGATGCTCCGGGCTCACGGCCTCATTCGAAAAATACCTAAGACACACCGATACATGGTGACGACGCGCGGCCGCACCACCATTACGGCCCTCCTGGCTGCCAGAACCGCAAACACGGCCACGCTGCTCAATGCCGCGTAAAAAATCTTCGCCGGAGGACAAGAAGTGGACGGTTAGCAGTGCAGATTGCCGCAGATTTCGGAGAAAGAGGCATGGTATGGAACCTGGCCCCTTGGCAGGAACCGCGCAGTCGGTACGGCGAAATGGCCGCAATGACCGGCACGTGCCCACGCCAACCCAATCTCTGAATCTGCGCGAATCTGCGAAAATCTGCGGATCACCCACTCCGCTACGGCACCCAGGCCAGGCCGAACGGGTTCATGCCCGTGGTGACCTCGCCGATCAGCGTCGGAGCAGCTTTCTTCCGCTTGGAATTGTACACCGACACTTTGTCGTTCGGGCCGGAGTGCGTCAGGTAGAGCTTCTTGCCGCCGCGCGTCAGGGCGATGTTGTGCGGCACTGAGTAGGGCGCATCGACCGGCGCGCCGATCAGTTCATTACTCCGCGTGTCGAGCGTCCACAGCGCATCGGTCCCGCCGCCGGGGAGGTTGGCGGTGTAGAACGTCTTGCCGTGGCTGGGCATGCCCGCGCCGTGGGCGCCGGGGATGTCGAGCGTCTTGACCACCGCCAGCGAATCCCGGTCGAGGATGTACAGGTCGTTCGTGTTCTGGCAGGGCACGTACAGGAGGTTGTTCTTGCGGGTCAAGGAGACGTGCGGGTCCTTGCCGACGGCTGCGCGGCCGATCTCCTCCCGCGTGTCGATGCTGAACTGTACGACGTAATCGTTCGGACCGCTGAGGCCGACGATCGTGACGTAGGCATATTTGCCGGCCGGGTCGAGAATGACGTCGTGCGGCTTGCCGCCCATCGAGACCAGGTCGGCCGGGGTCGGAACGGTCGCCAGAACGGAAAGATCCTTCAGCGAGATGACCGTAGTGGTGTTGTCCACGTCGTTGTTGACCCAGAGCTGTTTCGCCTTCTTGTCGTTCCACATGTGGAATACGCCCGCGCCGGCGGGCACCGTCGTTTCCATCTCCATGGTACGTGCGTCGTAGACGACGACGCGGCTGTTGCCCCGATCGCCGACGAATACGCGATCGCCCTTCTTCGAGTACGTGACGTACATCGGTTCCGGCGCGTTGTCTCCCGCCGGCAGCGCGATCGTGTCGATCGCCTCGTCCGTATCCGTGTCAATCACCGTGATGGTGCCGGAGCCGCGATCCGCCACCACCATCCGCTGGCCGTCGGCCCGCGCCGCGACGCCAGACACTGCCAGACTCAATGCCACAACGCACGACCGCGCGCGCGGACTTCGCCTTCCCTTCGTTGAGGGTCTACTCGCCATCTCGCCAGTTCCTTTCCGAACCGATACTCGTGCTGCCCGTGCAGCCTTAGGCCGCCATCCGTGCAATCCGTCGCGACAGCCGGAGTCGCAACGCACGTGGCGGGGGATTAGTCGAAGGAAACGCGAAATGCTTGCACGGCATCAGAGGAAATTCGGCGACGCTGCGCGGCCGCGTCAGTTCGGATCGACCAGCGGCAGCCGGCAGACCTCAGCCTCGCGCGCGCCATCCGCCGCTGCAACGGAGACGCGCGTGCCGGGCTCGGTATGGGCCAGTTTCAGGATGGCCAGGCCGATGGGCGCGTTCAGCGCCGGTGAATGGCAGCAGCTTGTGAGCCGGCCGGCCTCGCGACCATCGCTGGACAGCACCTGCGCTCCCGCCGCGGGCACGGCGTCGCCGTTCATCTTCAGACCCACCAGCTTCCGCGCCACCGATCCGCGTGAGCGCATGCGTTCGACGATCTCCTGGCCGAGGTAACACCCCTTGCTGAAACTGACGGCCCGTTCGAACTGCCCCGTCTCGGCCGGCAAGACGTCGCCCTGAAGATCCGCCACGGCGTCCGGCACGCCGGACTCGACGCGGCAGACTTCGACGGCGTCCCGGCCGCACGCGACGGCGCCCGCGGCGTCTTTCTGCGTCGCCGTCTGCCAGAACTCGACCGCCCGCGCCGCCGGAATGAACAGCTCATAGCCACGCACGCCGCAGAAGTCGCTACGGAAGAACTCGACGCGCTCACCGCTCCACGAGAACGACGCGCACTGCTCCAGCGCCATCGCCGCGGCCCCTTCGGCTCCGAGCGCAGCGAGCCACTCCGCTGCCCGTGGCCCGGCGATGCCGATCTGTACGACGTCCGACGCCTCATGCCGCAAGCGGACGTCCTCCATGATGATGTACTTGTTCAGGTGGCTCATGGCCCGCTCGACCAGCCGGCCGTCGAGCACAAGCCAGATCCGCTCGTCACGGATCAGCGCATGCACATCGAACTGTATCCGCCCCGCTCCGTTCAGGGCGAAGCCATAGTTCCCGTCGCCGCTGCGGAGCGTTTTGATCTGATTCGTCGTAAAGCTGTGCAGCCAGGTGAGCCGGTCGGCGCCCGTCAGCTCAATCCGCGTGCAGAAGGAGCGGTCGACCACGGCCGCGCCGGTGCGAAGCGCTCGATACTCCGCTTCGAGATCACCGAAGGACCGCACGACGCGTCGATCCGCGAGATCCAGCGCCGGGCGCGGGTGGGCTTGCCAATACTCGTCCCAGGTCATACAGCGCCCCCACCTGCTGGTTCGGCGTTGACGAGCGCGACGTCGGCGCCTCCGGGACCACGACGTCCCGACCGATCGCCGCCGTGATGAATCACGCCGCCATTGTAGCCGCGTCGCCGACAGGCGGAAACCAGCGGAGCCGCGTGCTGATGCAGCCCGACGGGGAAGCGATCAGGCTGAGCGCGAGGAGGCTGACGCGCAGGAAGAAACGAGCGGCCCCTATCAAGCCGCCCGTTTCGGGATTCCCACACGCGTCAACGAGGGGAGGAAAGCGGATGCAGCAGCATCAGCTTACAGGCAACTGTCGCGCTTGCCCTTGATCTTCTTGCAGAAGCCCGGTCCGCCGTCGGGGCAGTCGAGCTGCTTGATCTTGATCTTCTTGTCGCAGTCCTTGACGTCCTCACAGGCATCGCCCGTCGCGTACAGGTCGCCCCGGCGCGGACACACGTCGCAGCCCTTCTTCGGCTTCGAGTTCTTCTTCACTGCGTACTGGCAGCCGCCGCCCTGGCCTCCCTCGTTGCTCCAGCAGAGCACGAAGTGCTTGTCGGTAAACGGCGGGTTGCCGAGATCGTCGAGGTTGGACCAGTTGGCGGCGCCGCAACTGGCGGCGCGAATGTACGTCGGATCGTTCTCACCGGCGTTGTTCTCGCCGGGGAAGAAGCCGAACTGGCCGTTGAACGTGGCGGGATTGTACATCTCGACGACCAGGTTCATGCCGTCGGTCACTTCGACGTCGTCGAAGTCGGCGGTGAAGACCTGCGCCGCGGTGCCGTCGGGAATGTCGATCATGGCGCTGTCCAGCAGCACGGCGCTGCCGAACGTCGGAAATGACGGCGCGTTGTAGAGCCGAATCTCGACGGCGCACGGCCGGCCCTGGCCGGTGTTGTCGCGACAGACTTCGACGCCAAAGCGAACCTGCTGAACCACCGTGTCGCCGTCAACGACCCAGCGACGGGCGTGCCCGTTTTCCACGACCGTCAGGCCCTGGTCGGCGGTACAGGCGATGCCGTGGGCGCTGAGAATCGTCTCGTTGTCCGCACCCTGGCAGAACTCCGCCTGAGTCGTCGGGGAGTGGATCACGGTCTGATCCACCGGCATCGGCAGGGCGTTGGTGCCCCAGTCGGCCCGTGCGGTGACGGCCGCACAGAGCACTGCTGCAATAGTAGTTGCGTACTTCATGTTCTGATGTCCTCCGAGAAGAGTAAACGCGATGACGCGCCGAACGACTTGACGGCGCGCGCCTCCGCAAGCCCAAAGCGCACCGCAGCGCGGCCGGAAGGCCGGGCGGTTCGCGACACAGACTCAGCCTGCGAAGACCCCACGCAAGAATCGGACGACCCCCGAACCAGGCCCGTCCCGTGGCGGGACGCTCACCGGCATGATCCGGATAGGATGGGGTTCGATCCTCGCTATATCTGGCTCGACCCTATCACAATTGCGGCGTCGATCCAAGTTGCGATTGCAAAAAAATGCAAAATAGCCGCTGCGCGCGTCACACGCCCGTTTCAAATGCAGCCACGGGTGCGCCCCGAGCCGGATGCACGATGGAATCGACGCGAAAGATCGGGACGGCATGAGCGCCGAATGGCGACCGGCGTGCCGACGTGAAATCGCCGCGTCGGCGTTGTAGCATCAGTCCATGCGATGCATCAGCCACAACAGGCGTCTGGCCGTTTCGACGGGAGCAGCGATCGCGGCGGGCGTGGGCCTGGTAAGCCTGTCGCCGACGCTGGCTCAGGATCCTGAAGCGCCGGCGCAGGCGTCCGCACAACGGGCCTTCGACGCCGCCGCGGCCGCCCGCTTTGCAGAGTTGGCGCTGGCGTGCGTCCACCGGGAGTATCCCAACAAGATCGCGCACGTCCTCGATGGCGATGGGGACGTCAGGCCGCCGCGCGAACTGACACCGGTCTTCTACGGCTGTTTCGACTGGCACTCGGCCGTTCACGGTCATTGGCTGCTCGCGCGGCTCTGTCGAACGTTTCCGCGGGCGCCATTCGTGCCCGAGGCACGCACCACGCTCGCGGAGAGTTTCACGGCAGCGCGCGTGGAGGGCGAGGTGGCGTATCTGTCGGTGGAGGGACGCAAGACGTTCGAGCGTCCGTACGGACTGGCCTGGTTGCTTCAGCTCTGCGCTGAACTGCGCGAATGGGACGACGATCAGGCCCGCGAGTGGTCCCGCACCCTCGCACCGCTTGAGAGGCTGGCGGCCGAGCGGCTGAAGGCATGGTTCCCGAAGCTGTCCCATCCGATTCGCACCGGCGAGCACAGTCAGACGGCCTTCGCGATGGGCCTGATCCTCGACTGGTCGCGGACGCGCGTGAGCAGGTCGGACCGTGACGGCGATGCCGGGGGCGACGCGGCCGCGGCGATCCTTGATCGCGAGATGGCGGCACTGGTTGCCGCACGTGCGCGCGAGTACTACGGCCGCGACCGCGGCGCCAGCCTGGCATTCGAACCGAGCGGGCAAGACTTTCTTTCGCCCATCCTCGCGGAAGCAGACCTGATGCGCCGGGTCATGCCCCCCACCGAATACGCCGCGTGGCTGGGCGCCTTCCTGCCGGACGTGCCACTGACCGGCTCGGCCGCGGCGGCGTCGGACGCATCCGCATCGGGTTCGCCGAACTCGCCAAGGTCCGATCGAGCCGTTGATGATCAGCCGGCATCAGGCGAGCCTCAACGGAACGGGCGCGGCTGGCTCGAGCCGGCCGTGGTGACGGACCCCACCGATGGGAAGCTCGCACACCTCGACGGACTCAACCTCGCCCGCGCCTGGATGCTGGAAGGCATCGCGTCCGGCCTGCCGGACGGCGACCCGCGTCTTCCCGCCCTGCGCGAAGCCGCCCGCCGGCATCGCGAAAGCGGCCTGGCGGCCGTGACCGGCGCGCACTACGAAGGAGGTCACTGGCTGGGCAGTTTCGCGGTGTATCTGGTGACGCAACGCGGGATCGAGTGAGCCCGTGCGGGAGCGAGTGACGCCCTAAGAGCGCAGTCAAGAAGAACCTGCCAACAATGTGGAAAAGGATCAGGCCTCAGCCCCTGAACGGCGTCCCCCTTTGCCGCCCGAAGGGCGCACGATGTTAGCCAGGGGCCTCAGCCCCTGGTAAGCAAGCCCCCATCCATCCGCCGCCCGAAGGGCGGACGCACGAATACCGGGGCTCTCCCCGTCATCCGAAAACGTCGCCCTCGACGTAGGTGATCTTGTGCCGTTCCAGCAACGTCAAGAACTCTGACTTAAGATCATGGACCTTGTGATGTTCCTTCTGTTTCTCGATGTACCTACGGACTTTCGGCAACATCGAACTGCTGACCGTGAATCCGCCGTATCCTGCCTGCCACGAGAAGTGGCCGCTGGCGGAAAACGTCTCGTTAACCCACTTTGAGGATCTGCTCTTGATGTGCCGGATCAGGTCGGAGATGGACACGTCCGGGCGAAATGCCATGAGGACGTGAACGTGGTCCGGCATGCCGTTGATCGCCAGCAGTTCGCACCGCATGTCGCGCACGATGCCGCCAATGAACGGATAAAGACGGCTCTCTACGTCGGGAGTTATCAGGTACTGCCGCTGTTTGGTGCTGAAGACGGCGTGATAGAAGTTCTGGGTGAAGGTGCCTGGCATGGTGACGCCTCCGTCCGCCCTGCGGGCGGCAGAAATGGGGGCAGCAGCCCGCCAGGGGCTGAAGCCCCTGGCTAACATCGTGCGCCCTTCGGGCGAACAGCGGCGACTCGTACCGCGAGTGTTCGCGGGTTTGAGCCTGCCAGGGGCTGAAGCCCCTGGCTAACATCGTGCGCCCTTCGGGCGAACAGCGGCGACTCGTGTGCAAACCTCCTGCGGGTCTCATTCTACCACGGGCGGAGGCGCTCGGCTATCGCATCGAGCGCCCTTCGAGCGTCGCACGAGAGCGCACGATCGTGCGCGCGCATGCGTCGCCGCGATGGTCACTCCATATATCCAAGATCGGTGAGGCGCTCGGTCACTTCTGCCAGTTCCGCCTCGCTGTAGACTTCCGTGGGGGCTTCCACGGGTTCGAAGGCTTCCGGCGTAGCTCGTTCTATGACGGGTGGTTTCTCGAACATACGTTCTATGACGCGGCCGTGCATGTCGGCCGGAATGCGCAGGCCCATCATGGCCAGGATGGTCGGCGTGCAGTCGGCGATGTTCGCCGACAAATCCGTACGGTGGGCGATGCCCGGCCCGTCCGCGATGAGAATCCCCTCCTTGCGATGCGTGCCCTCCAGCTTTCCGTAGGAAAACCAGTCGATCGACTTGCTGCCCTTGATGCGCCGGCCGACGGCGATCGGATCGTGCTGGATCAGAATCAGATCGGGCATCCAGGGCTGGTCGGCCCGCGTGCAGCCGTACAATTCCTCCGGTTTATGGACCTCGGGAAACACGCGGAAGACCTCGCCGGTGCGCGAGGTGGCGCGCTTTTCCAGCAGCCTGGCCTTGATCTCGTCGCGCAGCGGCTCATAGTCGCGCGGCTCGACGATGCCGGTCGGCTGGCGACCCTTCAGGTTGATGTACAGAAAGCCGCCGTTGCCGGCATGCATCACGCACGCGCGGGTGCGGGTCAGATCAACCGGTACATGCTTCTCGATGCCCTCCGGCTGGGCGAGCGCGTTACCGGGCTTCTTGCGGCGCATGAGCCGGTCGAGCTGCGCCTGGATGCGCGGCCAGCCGCGCTGCAGCCGCAAATACCCCCATCGCTTCAGCAGCACGTTGGGGTAGCAGGTTCCCTCCAGCGAGCCGTGTCCGTGGTCCGAGACCATGATGATCGATGCACGATGCGCGGCGGCGTAGTCCAGCAGCTTGCCGATCGCGTCGTCGAGCGCACCGAAACAGGCCTTGACCGCGTCGCGGCGGGCCGGTTCCCGATCGCGCCAGCGCGGGTCGATGTGCTTCCACGTCTTGTGCTGAAGGTTGTCCACGAGTTTGAAGACGACCATGAGCACGTCCCACTTCTCGCGGTCGCCGAGGTACATGGTCATGTCGGCGCCCTGGTGGAAGCTGGCGGCGATGTAGTCGAGATTGTGCTGAAACAGATCCTCGCCGCCGCCGACCTTGCGCTTCCACTTGGACTTGAGCGTCGGGTCCGGCCAGCGGGCAAGGATCTCGTCGCGCAGACGCGGCGGCGAGACGAAGTCGGACTGCGGCCCGGGCGTCTCGAAACCGCTGACGACGAATCCGTTATCCAGCGAGATGGGCGGATAGGTCAGAGGAACGTTGACGCTGCCGACGCGAAAGCCCTCATCAGAGAGAATCTGCCAGAGGTTGCGATTGCGGCCCAGCGACCGGGTGCTGTGGAAGCGGATCAGCCCGGCGTTGGCGTCGTAGTATTCGAAGTCGAGGGCGCCGTGGGAACCGGGATTCTTACCGGTCAGAAACGTCGTCCACGCGGCCGGCGTGACCGGCGGGACGGTCGACCAGAGGATGCCGGTGGCCCCGCGTCGAACGACTTCGGCGAGCCTGGGCATCCGTCCTTCGTCCATGAGCGGTCCCAGGACGTTCATGGTCGCCCCGTCGAGGCCGATGACCAGCACCCGCTCGGCCACGGGCGCGAAGGCGCGACGGCCCTGCGGCGCCGGCAGGTCTGCCCGCGGCCGGCCGTCTGACTGACTTGATGCGTGATCCAAAGTACCGAAACTCCGATAAACAGAGCAGCCGACCCGCCCCTCCGGGCGAACGCTGTGCCTGCCGTACAGACCGTCGGCTGCGTCGCCCGGCGTTCCGCGCATCGACCGGGCATGCGATCTCAGCGGAAAGCGTGCATGATGCCCGAGGAATAATCAAGGGGGTGCAGGGCGCAAAGCCGGATGGCCGGACGCGAGGCAAGCGCAAATGACGCAGCGCCACGCCGCAGCGCCGCGGCGCCCCTGACCCGATGCGAGACGACAACTGAAATGGACCAGAGGATGTCACCCGTGGAAGCCCCAACCGAACCGGAACGCAACGAGGATTCACCCCAGGCTGCGCTGATTCGGGAAACATGGACGAGCCGGCCGCCACGCGGAGCCGCGCGAATCATGCTCGCGGTCGCGGTCATGACGGCCACGGGCGGCGGTGGCTGCGTCGTACCCCTGGAGTTCCTGCCGGACGGCTCATCGAACGACAACCGCTCGGACAGCGATGTGGAAGACGTCGACCTGCCCGAAGTGGCGTACTGCGATCAAGTCTCGGGCGCCGCCGCGGACCAGGTGACTTTCGAGGATCGCGTGCTGGAACTCGTCAACGCGGAGCGCGCCCGCGGCGCGACCTGCGGCGAGCAGGGTCGATTCGCCCCCACCGACCCGGTGGTTTCCAACGCCGCGCTGCGCTGCGCCGCGCGCAACCATTCCCGCGACATGGTCGAGCGCGGTTTCTTCGACCATACCAACCCCGACGGCGACGGCCCAGGCGAACGCATCGCACAGACCGGATACGTGCCGCGAACCTGGGGCGAGAACATCGCGTACGGGCAGTTGACGCCCGAGCAGGTCGTCGAGGCGTGGATGGACAGCGACGGCCACTGCGCCAACATCATGAACCCGTCCTTCACGGAACTCGGCGTTGGCTACGACTCTGACAACACCTGGACCCAGGTATTCGGCGCGCCGCGCTGAAGTCACAATGGTGAGTCGAATCGTCTGGTGGATCGGTGCCACGTTTCTCGCAGGCATGTTGCACTGCGCGACGCTCGCCGGCTTCGAGTACTTCGTCCTGCCGCTGATCGGCTACCAGCGACACAGCATGTGCGGCGGCATGTCCGCGATGGATCGCATCGTGGTCGTCACGACGGCGGTGCTGGCGTTCGGCAGTCCGGTGTTCATGGGCCTGTGGATCTACGTGATCCGGCGGATGCAAAAGCGGATCGCCCCGCCACCGCCGGGGTTCTGCCGCTGTGGGTACGATCTGACCGGCAACGAATCGAGACGATGCCCGGAGTGCGGGCGTCCGACGGATCAAGCGTAGGATTTGAAGTCGCAACATTCACGAGGCCAGTGTCAACCGCGCGGGCACAAGACTGCGGGACTCGACGGGCGACACCAGCCCACGCGGAAGCGGAACGTGAGGCCCGCCGGCTGGCCCCGTAGTCGCACGACGCATAAGTCTTGCCGCCGCCCCGGTTTGACTTCAACGGACGGGCTTTCGAGAATGGAGCAGGTGTTGTATCGGTTTGGAACCGGTGCGGTCTTCCGGGACTCCCGGCATGAATGCCGGGGCTCTGAGGGTGCAGCCGACCGCTCCACGGGCGGAAGTCACCGGTTGAAAACCGGTGCCGCACGTGCCACTTGCAGCGCGTGAATGCAGCAACGCTATGACGGACGACGCGAACAGCCCGGTGAACCTGCCAGATCCAGATGAGACTACGCGCATGTTGCAGCGGGTCTCCAGCGGCGACAGCGACGCGGCCAACCAGCTTTTCCCGTCCGTCTACGACCAGCTTCGGGCGCTCGCCGGGCGATACTTTGCGGGCAGGGACGCGGGGCACACGCTTCAGGCGACCGCGATCGTCCACGAGGCCTACCTCAAGCTCGTGGATCAGTCCTCCGCCAAGTGGAACGACCGCGCCCACTTTTTTGCAATCGCAGCAACCGCCATGCGGCAGATCCTCCTGAACCACTGGCGCGACCGTAACGCCGTCAAACGGGGCGGTGGGCGGCAGAAATTCGCCCTGGACGAGAATATCGACATCGAGGTCACGGCCGATGTCGACATGATCGCCCTGGACGACGCTCTCAACGAACTGGCCCAGCTCGACGAGCGGAAGGCCCGCGTGGTGGAATTGCGCTTTTTCGCGGGCCTGACGGTTGAGGAGGTTGCCCACGTTCTGGGTGTATCCAAGACGACAGTCGAGGGAGACTGGCGGATGGCCCGGGCGTGGCTCTCGAAAGAGCTCGCCGAAGACAGCGACGAATGAACCGGGAGCGATTCGAACGCATCGAGTCGTTGTTCCGTCAGGCCGTGGCGCTACAGGGAGAGGCGCGCACGGCCTTTCTGGAGCGCGCCTGCGCCGACGACGCGGACATCCGCGTCGAGGTGGAGGATCTGCTGCGCCACGACGCCGGGCCGCACGTCGCCCTGAAGGACGAATCCAGCAGCGATCGCATCGGGGCGGTGAAGTTCGGTTCATCGGACCTTGCGGCCGTGCTCCGCGAGCCGCCCCCCGATCGGATCGGCGACTATTCGATCCGCGGATTGCTCGGCGAAGGCGGCATGGGCATCGTCTACGAGGCCCAGCAGGCTCACCCGAAGCGCGGCGTGGCGCTTAAGGTCGTCCGCGGCGGGCGGTTCGTCGACGCCGAGCATCTGCGGATGCTGGAGCGGGAGGCCGCCACGCTCGCCCGCCTCAAGCACCCGTTCATCGCGTCCATCTACGAGTCCGGCCGCACCGACGAAGGCCGCCACTACTTCGCCATGGAACTGGTCCGCGGCCTGCCGCTGATCGACTACGTCACCAAGAACAACCTTCGCCTGACCGATCGCCTGGTGCTGTTCCGCAAAGTGTGCGAGGCGATCACCTACGCCCACCAGCGCGGCGTCATCCACCGCGACCTGAAACCCAGCAACATCCTGGTCGATTCGACCGGCACGCCGAAGATTCTCGACTTCGGCCTGGCTCGCATCACCGACGGCGACGCGGCCGTGACCGCCATGATTACGCAGGTCGGGCAGATCCAGGGCACGCTGGCCTATATGAGTCCCGAGCAGGCCCGCGGCAATCCGGACGAGATCGACATCCGCAGCGACATCTACTCGCTGGGCATCCTGCTTTACGAGATGCTGACCGGCGAGATGCCGTACGACGTCCGCAGCGCCCGCATCCACGAGGCCATCCGCATCGTCTGCGACCAGGCGCCCCGCCGTCCGAGCACCATCCGCCGGGCACTGGCGGGCGACGTCGAGACGATCGTGCTCAAGGCGCTGGAAAAGGACGTCAACCGCCGCTACGAGTCCTGCCAGTCGTTCTCCGACGACATCCGCCGGTTCATGGACAACGAGCCGATCATGGCGCGCCCGCCGAGCGCCGTGTATCAGCTTCGCAAACTGGTCGCCCGCAATAAGATTCCATCGGGCTTCATCGCCGCCATGCTGGTACTCAGCGCGCTCTTTGTTGTGGGGCTCAAGACGCAACGTGACGATGCGATTTCCGCACGGCACGCCGCCGAAGTCGCCCAGCAGGCGCAGGCCGAGGCGGAACAGGAGGCGCGACAGCGCTCGCAGGCATTTGAGCAGATCCTTACGTCCATTCAGGGTGAGGACGAGCACCGGCGGATCGCGGAGAAACTCAAGGCGGATGGCGACGAAGTGGGCGCCGCCAAGGCGCTGGCGGCCGCGGAGCGCATTCATCGCGCCCGCCGCGCCATCGTGGACGATCCGTACGCGCCGCTCATCAATCTGCACGGCCGCAAGCCGACATCCGTCGATGTTGTCGGCGTGACGACTTCGGTCGCGAACACGTTCGACGAGGCGCGCATCGAGATCGAACTGCCGTCGCCCATGTACACGTACATTCTGGCGATGCGGCCCGACGGCACGACCGAGTTGTGCTTTCCCACCAGCAAGGCGATGCCGCCGCCTCAGCGGACGCACATCGTTCATCCGGAGGAACAGGCCGAGTTCGTCAACCTCGGCGATTCAGAGGGCCTTTTCGCGTTCGTGGTGCTGGCTTCGGCGCAGCCCCTGCCCGCCTGGAACGAGTGGCCCCATGCCGCAGCGCTGACCTGGGCGCCGGCCCGGTCGGATTGGACGTGGCGCTACGACGGCGACGAACTGGTTCACATCATCAGCCGCGACGGCCAGAGCCGGGAGGAACCGCCGCCGGCGCCGCTGGAATCACTGCGGACAACGGTAGATGCGATCGGCGCCGTCGAGTTCGTGCGCATCGTCGCGTTCCCCGTGGCCGCGCCGGAGTCGGCTGCCGAACGGGCGACGTTCCTGCTCGGGAGGGGGGAACGCTACCTCATCACCAACCGCATCGCCGAAGCGACGGACGTGCTCAACGAAGCGCTCAAGCTGCAAGAGCAGCAGGCGGACGAGGCGGCGGCGGGCATATTGCGGTCGTACAAGGGCCTTGTTCAGGCCCGCGTGTTCGCCAACGACCCGGCCTCGGCCGAGACGATCGCCCAGACGGCGTTGTCGTGGCGGCAGACTTTGCAGCGCCCCCACGACGAGACTTTGCTAGGCCTCAACGCACTCTACGCGACGACGCAATACCTGCTCGGCCGGCGGGAACGCGCGGTCGAGCTGGCCGAGGCCAACCTTGATCTCTGCCTGCGCGAGTTTGGTCCGGACCATCCGCGCACCTACGGCGAGTACAACAACATCGCGCCGTGGTACCTGTCCGTGAATCGCCGCGGAGACGCCGAACGCGCCGCCCGGCGCGCGGTTGAAGGGTACACGCGCATGCGCGGGGAACTCAGCGACGACGCCGCGGCCACGCAATACGGCCTGGCCAAGGCGCTCTTCGCGCAAGGCCGCTACCAGGAGGCCGCGGCGGCCGCGCGGGCGGCGCTGCCTGCGTTCGTCGAGTCGCTCGGTCACGATCACAGTATGACGGCGGAGGTCTCCGCGTTCCTGGCCGGCCTGCTGATGCGCATGGGGGACGTCGCACCGGCGGCGCCCTTGATCGACGAGGCGCTGGCCCGTACGCGCGAGCCGTGGATCAAGAACGAAAAGGCGGTCGCACTGTTCCAGAGCGGTCAGGCGGATCAGGCCGAAGCGGCGCTGCGGGAAGTGGAAGCAGCGCTGGCAGCCGCGCGGACCGACACCGGTGACGATCACGACTGGCGTGTGGTGGCATCGAACCTTGCCGTCGTGCTCGAAGCTCGCGGCGCGCTCGAAGAAGCCGTGACGTGGCGTCAGAAGGTTGCCGATGCCGCGCGGGAACGGCTCGGCGATGCGCATCCCATCACGCTCGACGCCGCTCGCCGCGTGGCGGGCGCTCTGCTTCGGGCCGGCCTCATGGAGCGCGCCTCCGAAGTCTCGGTGGAAGCGGGCCGGGTCTGTGTGGAGCGGTTCGGACCGGCCCATCCGTATAGCGTTGCCCTGTCGCAGCTTCAGCTTCAGATCGCCGCCGCGGTCGACGACGGTTCGGCCGATGCGTTGACGGCGTGGGACGAACGGCCACGCAGCCTGATTCCGGAGCGTTGGGCTGCGGAGCGGGCGCTGCCGACGCCGATCGAGCCGCCCTGGTCGTCCTCGGGGGAAGAGGCGTGGGTCACGGTCGGCGCGCTGGCCCAGGCTGGCCGCGGCGCTGACGCGTGGCGGGCCGCCGAGGAAGCGCTCGCTCGGGGGGGGCTGGATGCAGCAACCCGCCGCCATCTGCGTCCGTACAGCGCCGACGAACGCCGGGAACTCGAGAACCGGCTCGATCAACTCAGCAAGTGGAAAACCCCCCCGGCCGGCGACGGAACCGCCGACGACGGCCAGGCGTTGGAAGAGTGGCGTCGCGGACTGGGCGCGGCGCTGGCTTCCTCCGAGCAGTACCTCCAGCAACTCCAGCAAAAGTACGGCCCGCCCGGCGGCGAAGTGTGGGACATCGACCGCGTTCGGGCCGCCCTGAAAGACAAAGAGGCGCTCGTCGTTCTGGCGCGTTCCGGCGAGTCGACGTGGTTGGGCGTCCTCACGAAGGCGAGCGGACCGGACTGGTCATCGTTGCCGGCGGAGCAAGCCGCGGCGGGCAACGACGGCGACGCGCTGCGAACCTTCCTTTCGGAAGCGCTCGACAAGGCTGGTGACCTCGATCACGTGCTCATCGCGGCCACGCCGCTCGCCCGGCGATCCGCGCCCGGCGACCCTTTTGACGTACCCGCAAGCGTCGTAACGTCGGGTTCGATGTTGGCCTGGCTGCGCGGAGGCAACGGCGGCGCCGCCGATCCCCCGGCCGCGGGCAGCATCCTCGACGTCAGTGCCCCGACGCTGAAGCCCGCGCCGGCGCAGATGGAACTGCCGGCGCCGCCGGCCAGCGGCGTTTACGTCGCCACGGTGCGGTCCGGTTCGAATGCAGCCCGTAACGGGCTGCGCACCGGCGATGTTGTCTTGACCTTCGATGGCAAGCCGGTGCCGAGCGTCGAGCGATGGCGCACGATGGTCAGCATCGCGGCCGACGTGCTTGCGGATGCGCCCGATGCGCCGATTTCGGTCGAAGTATGGCGGCGAGGGCAGACCCTTCCGCTCTCGATCCAGCCGGGCATGTGGGGCGTTCGGCCGTCGGCGCTCGACGCCGGCCGCGTGGTGGCGAACTGTCGCATGAGCGACCTGCTCGACCGCCTGGTGGCCGCTCCCGCCGCCGCAGCCGGTCCGGCGGCATACGGCGATGCATGGCTCGGTGCGGCGCTGAAGGGTGTGCCCGAAGCTCAGGTCACCGCGATGCACGGTGCGCACGCGAACTGGAACACGCTCTGCGAATGGAGCGAGTTGGGTGGCCTGCGCAAGTACGGCGTGATTCACGTGGCTGCGCCCGTGATCGTGGCGCCCGCGTCCGGGATGCACTCAGCGCTGCTCCTCTCACCCGGCCAGAACCCCGCAGGCGCGACAACGCACGGCCGGCCGCACGACGGCGCCTGCTCGCCGGTTGATCTTGCCGGTCGTCTCGACGTGTCCGCAACGGTCGTCGTACTCGCCGATTGTCGATCGGTTGTGAAAGCGCCGCCCGCGGGTGGCGACGCTCGGATTCCCGCCGCGGGCAACCTGACCTCGGGCCATCTGTCGCTTGCGGAGGCGCTTCTGAGGGCCGGCGCCCGGAACGTCCTGCTCAACGTCCGGCCGCTGGATCCGGTTGCGTCGCCGCTGCTGCTCGAGCGCTTCTATCGCCGTCTTCTGACATCGAAGGCTACGCCCGCCGCCGCGCTGAGCGGAGCGCGGTTGGACGTGCAGGCGATGACCTGGGACGAACTTCGTGCGTCGCTGGCGGGGAAAGTCGCGGATGTCGATGCCGCCGTCCGGCGCCTGCGGGAGTCGGGCCAGGCGGCAACCGGAGCTGTGCCCGCGAGACCGTTCGATGCCGTCGCCATCGGATCGGAATACGTCCTGATCGGCGGCGGACAATAGCTTGGCGCCCCATCGTGCCCCGTTGGCGCGGCCCTGCGCTGCGACGGCGCGAGCCGGGTGATTTCACGCAGGCAGGCTGCTTCATGCGCCGTCTCATGTTCATCGTATGCGTTTTGCTGGCGATTGCCTGTTGGGGGCGCCTGCTCGTGGGAGGGATGGCGCCGCGCTCGGCCCGGCTGGACCTGTGGGGCGCCGGCTATGTCAGCGTTTGCGCGGCGCCTGACGGATGGGTGCTCGCCTTTGCAACCCCGAGCGCCTCCCGCACCGGCATCTCGCGCGGCGGCGTGACGTACAATTTTCTTACCGGGCACAGCGCCCAGACGTTCACCGGCGGCTCGTTCACCCGCCCGCAGGACTGGCCCATCACGCAGGGATTGCGGTTTGATCGCTATGGACTCGCGCTCTGGCTCGCGACGATTCCGAACGTGCTCAAGCACGAATTCAATGGCGCCGCCGGCTCCTTCGAGTACGGCCAGCCGGCCGGCGGAGCGTCCGTCTCGCTCACCGTATTGCGACTGTCGCCGTGGTGGCCCGCCCTCTTGTCATCCCTGCCGCATTTGGTGGCGTTCATTCGCGGCCCTGTTCGGCGCTGGCGTCGTCGCCGTCGCGGCCGGTGCCAGAAGTGTGGCTACGACCTGACCGGCAACCTCAGCGGGGGCTGCCCGGAGTGCGGGTTCACCCTACGCCGGCCGGCCGAGCACTGACCCGCCCGAGCTCCCGACGACGCCGAACGGCAGAGGCGCCGGCGCCGCGACCTGCGAGTGTGGTTCAGTTGACGCGCGCAGGCGGCGCGTCGCCAGCTACCAACCGAGCAGATACGCAAAGATCAGCGGCGCGACGATCGTTGCATCGGACTCGATCACAAACTTGGGGGTGTGGATGTCCAGCTTGCTCCAGGTGATCTTCTCGTTGGGCACCGCGCCGGAGTAGGAGCCGTAGCTGGTCGTGCTGTCACTGATCTGGCAGAAGTAGCCCCAATAGGGTGTGTCGGTCTTGAGCAGGTCGTGCTGCATCAGCGGCACCACGCAGATCGGAAAGTCCCCCGCGATGCCGCCGCCGATCTGCAAGAAGCCGATCGACGACTTCGCCGACGTCTCTTCGTACCAGCGGATCAGCTCGACCATGCACTCCTGCCCCTGCTTGATGCAGCGCGTGTCCGGCAGCACGCCCTCGACGATATAGGCCGCAAAGCCGTTGCCCATCGTCGAGTCTTCCCAGCCGGGCACGAACATCGGCAGATTCTTCTGCGCCGCCGCGATCATCCAACTGTCTTTCGGGTCGATCTGGTAGTGCTCGACGTAGTCGCCCGCCAGCAGCGCTTCGTACATGTATTCGTGCGGAAAGGCCGCTCGACCCGCCTTGCTCGCAGCGATCCAGCGCTCACGCAGCACCCGCTTGATCCGCCGCATGGCGTCTTCTTCCGGGATGCACGTATCGGTGACACGGGCCAGGCCGCGCTCGTGCAAGTCGTGCTCGTCCTGCGGCGTCAGGTCGCGATAGTTGGGGATGCGCTCGTACAGGTCGTGGGCGACCAGGTTGAAGAGGTCTTCCTCCAGGTTGGCCCCGGTGCAGCAGATGGCGTGCACCTTGTCCTGCCGGATCATCTCCGCCAGTGAGAGGCCCAGTTCGGCGGTGCTCATCGCTCCGGCCAGCGTGACCATCATTTTGCCGCCGTCGGCAAGGTGCTTTTCGTATCCCTGGGCCGCGTCCTTCAGGGCGGCGGCGTTGAAGTGGCGGTAGTGGTGGTCGATGAAGTTTCGGACGTTCATGGCGTTCCTGCGGTCGAGTCAGTTACGGGCGCGCCCGGGCGCGGTGATTACGAGAACGAAGGGCATGATATTCCGTGTGGACGGGCAGTGCTACCGGCGGCGTCCCCGGCGCCGGCACGAATCCGGGGCTGCCTTCAGTTCACTGGACACATGCACACCGGTTGCAAACCGGTGCCACATCCGGAACACCGGTTGCAAACCGGTGCCACATCCGGAACACCGGTTGCAAACCGGTGCCACATCCGGAACACCGGTTACAAACCGGTGCCACATCCGGAACACCGGTTGCAAACCGGTGCCACACTCGGAGCCTCCGCATTCATGCGGGGGTTCACGTTGCCGGGAACGCCTTCACCACGTCCAGCATTTGCTTGAAGCGCGGGCCGTCGCAGCGCTCGCACAGTTCGAACATCGCGCTTTCCACCGACGTAACGAACGCGCCGGCCTGGCGCATACGGTCGAGCGCGAGTTGCCAGTCGAGCGGGCTGCGCGAGCCGACGGCGTCAGCGCAGACGAACACGTCGTAGTCCATCGCCGCCAGATCCAGAACGGTCTGCTGCACGCAGATGTGCGCTTCGATGCCGGCCACCAGCACCTGCTGCCGGTCGATCTCGCCCAGGGCGTCGCGAAGCGGGTCGTACCCACAGGCGCTGAAGGTCGGTTTCTCGATCACGCGCGCGTCGATGGCCGCAATCGCCTCGCTCACCGGGCCAATCGTCGCACCCAGACCCTTCGTGTACTGCTCCGTGACCAGCACCGGCAAGCCGAACACCGGCGCGGCCCGCAACAGCTTGACGGTTGATCGCGTCACCCGCGCCGCCTCCGCGATCGACGGCATGAGCTTCTCCTGCACGTCGATCACGAGCACCATGGACCGGTCTGCGTCGAGTCGATCGGATCGCGTGAACATGTCACCCCACCTCGCGCCGCTGGAACAGCGCAACGCCGATCGCCAACACGCCGACCGTGATCAGAATCGCGTAGAGCGTCGCCCAGCCGACGTAGCTCGCCGGGACGTACCCCTCCTGCGAGATGCCCGTCAGGCCGTCCACGATCCAGAGCGGCCCGGCATTCGGCACCACGTGGTAGAGCGCCGCCGACAGGCCCTCCTTCTGTCCGAAAGTGTAATCCGACACGATCGCCAGGCCCAGGAACAGCAGGCAGATCATCAGCGTCATGAGCTGGCCGCACCGCGTGGACGCGGCCGTAGCCACCGCCGCCAGAATGAGATTGATCAGCAGCACGAAGAACGCCGCGATGATCACCTGGCCGCCCACGTAGTTCTCGCCGAAGTGGATGACCTCCCACGTCTCGCTGAGGAACCCGATCACGATCACCGAAACGGTCAGCAGCGGCGTCACGACCGTCAGCGCCATCAGCGGGAAGTCTTTTCCATAAAAGTAGTTAGCGAACGCGGCGACGAGCAGGCCGCCGATGACGCTGCCGAACCCGAAGACGATGACCGGCATGTCCCACGGGTCGCGGGTGTTCTGCAGGACGCCGTGGCGCTGGCAGAGGATGAACATCAGCAGCGACAGGTACTGGGCCAGCATGATCGCGCCCGACAGCCCGACGAACTTGCCCAGCATAAAGAGCGGCCGGCTGACGGGCTTGGAAACCACCGTCACCGCGGTGCGGTTCTCGATCTCTCGACTGAGCACCCCGGCCGCGCTAAAACTTGCCAAGAACAAACCGGACAGCAGCATCGTAGACAAGCCCAGATCGAGCAGCAGTTTGTCGTCGTCTTCGAGTGTAAAGGCGGCCAGCGAGACGTTCATCATCAGCAGGATCGCCGTGGTAATGAGGAGAACGCCGTAAATGGGCTGCCGGACGGTTTCGAGGAAGGAGACTTTTGCGATGGACCAGAGTCGTTGGAACATGATGTCGTTCGGGTTTTTTAAGGATGCCTGAACCGCCGGATCGCGACTTGGCACGTCAGGGTCATTATTGTATGGTGCCGCGCGGCTCCGACAAGGCGACGCCCCCTTGGCTCGCCTTCCAAGCGCAGATACGCCCGACGCGCGGCCTCGTTCACTTTCGTGTGTGACTTGCAGGAATAAGGCATGGCTGAATCTCTCACACCCGCCGACCGCAGAGCACTGACGACCGTCTGGGTCGGCCTGCTGGTGCAGGTACTGGCAGCAGCCGGGTTGGCGGTGGTGGCTCGTCAGTTCGAGTCGCCGCTCATCGCCGGTGCGGCTCGTTTCGCAGGCATCGGCGTTCCGATCTGGATCACCCTTCTGTTGATCTTCCGGCAGCGGCGTCGGGTGTTGACCGAGCAACTCGAAGCCGCGGAACTGCGGCGCTCGCGTGCCGCCGGCGACGATCCCGCGCTGTTCGAGGTGGACGACGAGGAGTTCATGATCGAGCGGCGCAAGCTGGAAGCGCTGGCTCGCTGGGCGCTGCCGATCGTGACCGGCCTGCTGAGTATCAAGCTGATCATCGGCAACTGGGTCGGCTGGGGCTGGAGCTTCGCCACAGTGTTCGACCCGGAGGTGTTCCGGCCGGAAGACCGGACCATCGAACCGATCCTGGTGTGGTGGTTCGCGGTCGGCATCGGCCTGGTCTGCTTCCTGATGGCGCGGTACGCCATCGGCCTGGCCCGGATTCGCGACTTCCGCCTCATCCGCGCCGGCGCCGCCATCATGACCGGCACCGCGCTGGTCTGCGCCATCGCCGCGGCAGCCCTGGTGGTGGGCAAGTACTGGTCCACGGGTGAGCCGCTGGGCATGTACATCGTGCGGGCCGCCTGCCTGATCATCGGTCTCGAATTTCTCGTCAACTTCATCGTTGACTTCTATCGCCCGCGCATCCCCGGCACGATCCGCCGACCGGCGTTCGACAGCAGGCTCCTGGGCCTGATCAGCGAGCCGGGCGGCATTGCCCGTTCGATTACCGACGCGATCAACTATCAGTTCGGGTTTGAAGTCAGCAAGACGTGGTTCTATCAGCTTTTGCAATCGGCGCTGCTGCCGCTCGCGGTCCTGACGGCGCTGGTGATCCTGGCGCTGACGAGCGTCCTGATGGTTGACGCCGACGAGGCGGCGCTGATCGAGCGCTTCGGGCGAACCGTCCGCGTGGATGGCAAGGTGAAGGTGCTGCGATCCGGCATGCATCTGAAGTTCCCCTGGCCGATCGACGTGGCCCACCGCGCGCCGGTCAAGCGGCTCAACGGCCTGCTGATCGGCGAGAATCTCGACGCACCGACGAAGCGCGACCAGCACACCCGCGACGCGATCCTGTGGACGGAAACGCACGAGTTCCAGTCGGAGTTGATGCTCATCGTTGCGGCCACGGACCTGGCGGACTTGTCCACCCATTCGGCGCCGGCGCCGGTCCCCGATGGTGATCCGACGGAATCGGTGACCGCGGACCGTTCCGTCGCGGTCAGCCTGGCGATGGCGTCGATGCCCATCGAGTTTCGCATCCGCGACATCGAGAAGTTCCTCTACACCTATTCGAATCCGGCGACGCTGATCGACTGCGTCGCGAACCGAGTCCTGACGGATAACGCCGCCAGCGTCGATCTGGAGGATCTGATGGGCGCCGGGCGGCAGGCGTTTAATGAAAAGCTCCGCTCGGACTTGCAGCGAGAACTCGACGCGCTTGAATTGGGCGTGGACCTGGTGTTCTGCGGCCTGCAGAGCGTTCATCCGCCGGCGGCGGAGGAGGTCGCCTCCACCTATCAGGACGTGATCGCGGCCGAGGGCGGCATGAACGCCGCCATTAACGCCGCCGAAGGCCGCGCCGAGACGATCCTCACCGCGGTGGCGGGCAATCGCGACCGGGCGGCCGGCCTGTACCAGGCCATTCTCCGCCGCGACGCCGCGCGGGCGCAGTTCAGCCCCGAGTCGCCGGAGTTCGCCGCCGCCCAGCAGCGGGTCGACGATCTGCTGGTGGGCAACCCGGAGGCCGGCATCCCGCCGCTGAGCGGCATGGCGGCCGCGAGAATCGCCGAAGCCCGAGCCGCCGCGGCCTGGCTCAACAGCGGCGAGCGGGCCAAGCTGGCCATGTTCGCGGGGGAGGTCGCGGCGTACGAGGCGGCGCCGAAGCTGTACCTGCAGCGCAAGCAATTGGAACTGTATAACGAGCTGGATCGAATCCGGAAGTATCTGATCCTGGGAGATCCCAGCAAGGTCATCATCGAGTATGAGAACGTGGAGCCGACGCAGATCGACCTGTCGTCGAAAGATCACTAGAAACCCGGCGTCAGGTCGACCCGCTTAGGAGAGTGCGTTAATGAAGAATACGTGGACGATAGCAACATCGGTATTCGTGATACTGGTGCTTCTGGCCTACATGTGTACGTTCGAGGTGCGGTCGACGGAGGTCGCGATCATCAAGACCGCCGGCCGGCCCGCCAAGAACGCGATCAACGAGCCCGGGCTGAAGTTCAAGCTGCCCTGGCCCATTCAGAGCGTCGTGAAGTACGACAACCGCAAGCGCGTGCTTCTGGATCGCACCGAGGAAACCGGCACACGCGACGAGAAGACCATCATCCTCTCGACCTATACGATCTGGCAGATCGACGACCCGTCGAAATTCCACGAGAACTTCCCGAACGAGGACGAGGGCATCAAGAAGCTGCGGACGCTGGTCCAGACGTGCAAGAACCAGGAAGTCGGACGGCGGCTGTTTGCCGAGTTCGTTTCGGTGGACGAAAACGAGCGCAAACTCGCCGACATCGAGGACTCCATCGTGCGCACGATCCGCGCCTCCGCCCTGGACCAGTACGGCGTGGAGGTGCTCGGCTTCGGCATCCGCAAGCTCAGCGTGCCCGAAAAAGTCACGTCAACCATCTTCGCCAGTATGAAGTCCGCCCAGCAGGCCAAGGCGGAAAAGTACGTCAAGGAAGGCGAGGCAAAGGCGACCGAGATCATCGCCGCAGCCCGCGCCACGGAGGCCGCCATCCTGGCAGAAGCGGAAAAGAAGGTATCTCAGATCGACGCGGACGCGCAGCGGATCGTGTCGGAATACTACAAGCAATTCGATCGCCATCCGGAGCTGCGGATCTTCCTGGATAAGCTCCGCGGCGTCATGAACGCGCTGAAGTCGCGGACGACGATCATCCTGGACACGAGCGGCCCGCCGTTCGACCTCTTCAACGAAGATTTCATGGGACCGACGTCGGATGCGGGACGGGGCGACGTGGCGGCGACTTTGGAGTGGATTCGCCCGCCGATCGATCACAAGGGGAAGACCCCGGGCGAGACGCACGCAGTATCGCCGGACGGGGAACCGACGGACGCGGACAACGCGGGATCGTAACACCCACGGGAGATTCATCATGCACGATCACGCACACGACCACGGTCACCATCACCACCATCATCATCACGATGAGGTCGACGACACGCCGCTCGATGCGGCAAGTCAATCGCTGGCGGACGCGCTGCGGGCCAGCTTTCAGATTCTCAAGTACCTGATGTTCGGTCTGGTGGTCGTTTACCTGTTCTCAGGCGTGACCTTCGTTCAGCCGAGCGAGAAAGCCGTGGTCGCGCGCGTCGGGCGCATCCTCGACGACGTACATGAGCCGGGGCTGCTGCTGGCCTGGCCCTACCCGATCGACGACGTCATTCGCCTGCCGGTGGCCGAGGCCAGGGATCTGGTCATCGAGTCGCACATGCTGGCGCTCAGCGAGGATGAAAAGAAGCGCGGCCTCGAGTTCGTCTCTCGCGGGCACGCCAGCGGCCTGAATCCCGTCCGGGACGGCGCCCTGCTGACGGGCGATCGCGGCCTGGTCCACGTGCAGTGGGTGGCGACCTACAAGATCAGCAACCTGGCGGACTACATCCGCAATCTCCAGGGCCGCAATCAGGAGGCGGCCGAGGGCCTGCTGACCGCTCTGGTCGAAAGCGCGGCGATCGACATCGCCGGTTCCATGCGGGCCGAGGACGTGTACCGCCGCCGCGTGGAGGCCTTCCGCGTGGCGGTCCGCGATCAGGTCAACCTCGAACTGGACCGGCTGGAATCGGGCGTCACGCTCACGGATCTCAAGGTGCCATTCTCGATCGTGCCCGTTCAGGTGCGGGACGCCTTTCAAGAGGCGCAGCGGGCGGAAAACCGCCGTCGCACCGAGATTCAGAAGGCGGAGAAGGAACAGACCACGATCCTCAACAACGCCGCCGGCAGCGCCTATCGCGTCGTCGTCGCAGCGCTGGACGAGATCGAGGCGGCCCGGCTCGCCGGAGACGAGGCGCGTGTCGCGGAGCGGGAGGCGTACCTCGAGCAGATTCTCGAAGGCGACGAGCTGGCCGGCATGGCGGGCCGCATGATCGCCGAGGCCCGGGGCCGTTCCTCGCGCGTCGTCGGCGGCATCGAGAACGACCTGCGCGAATACCTGGCGCTGCTTCCCGAGTACGAGCGGAACGGGCGCCTGCTGTTTGCGCGCAAATGGGACGTCACGCGCAATCTCATTCTCAACAACAAGGAAGTCACGAAGATTTACCGCCCGTTCAACGCCTACCAGTTCCGGGTCAAGATCGGGCCTGATCCGGAACACCAGAAGGAGGCTGAAACGGACAAGTTCAAACAGGAACTGGAATCGCTCAAGCCGGGCGTCCACGAGGCGCCGGTGTTTGGCGGTTGATAACGACATGAGTCAGAAAACGACGCCGATCGTCCACACGGCCGGGCTCTGCAAGGTATTCCGTGACTTCTGGCGGCGTCCGAAGGTTTCCGCGGTCAAGGATCTCAACGTGGAGATCCGTCCGGGGCAGATCTTCGGCCTGCTCGGTCCCAACGGATCCGGCAAGAGCACGACCATCAAGATGCTGCTCGGATTGCTCTATCCGAGCCGTGGTCGCATCGCCGTCTTCGGCAAGGCCCCGACGGACGTGGCCGTCAAAAACCGCATCGGATTCCTGCCGGAAGAGTCCTACCTGTATCGGTTTCTCGACGCCCGCGAAACGCTCGACTACTACGGGCGGCTGTTTCGCCTGCCGGAGCGCGTGCGCACCAACCGCATCGAGAAGCTGCTGGACATGGTGGGCCTGCGCCACGAGTCGAAGCGGCGCATCGGCGAGTATTCCAAGGGTATGGCCCGCCGCATCGGCCTGGCGCAGGCGCTGATCAACGATCCGGATTTTCTGATCCTCGATGAACCGACCTCCGGGCTCGATCCGATGGGCACGCGTCAGATCAAGGACGTCATCCGTGAACTGGGCCGGATGGGCAAGACCATTCTGCTCTCCAGCCACGTACTGGCCGACGTCGAGGACGTGTGCGACGAAATCAGCATTCTCTATGGCGGACAGCAGCGCGCCGCCGGCGACATCAAGGAACTGCTGAGCAAGTCGGAACTCACCCAGATCACCACGGAGAAGCTCTCCGAGGAGACGATCGAGCAAATCCGCGACCTGCTGACCCGACTGGAAAAGAAGGACATCGTCAGCGTCGGCGCGCCGCGGCACCGGCTGGAGGATTTCTTCATCCAGGTCGTGCAGGAATCGCACAAGGCGAACATCGCCACGTCGGGCGTGCGGGCGGTCGGCGGGCTGCCTGACTTCCTGGGCGAAACCGCTCACTCGCTGGTGGAGTCGCTGGTGGACGCCGGTCGGCGGCCCGCGCCGGACGCGCCGGCGCCGGAGCCGGTAGAGCCGGTTCAGGTCGTCGAGCGGCCCGAGCGACCCGTGGTCGAGGAACTGCTGGCCTCCGCCCGGGACGCGAACAAGCCCAAGGACGACGAGACCAAGCCCTCGGAGCCGCGCCGCGAATCGTCTCCCAAGCCGCGGGAGCCGCGCCGGGCGCCGGCGGACGCCGACCGAGCCGTGATCGACGGGCTGATCAAGGGCGGCGGGGCCAAGGACGGCGGCCCATGAGCGACGATACCGCTTCGAGCCTGCTGGCCAGCCCCTTCATGCTGCCGATCCGGCTGGTCATCCGCTTCCGCGCCGCCCTGATGCGGGCCGGGCAGCGTTTCTACGTGTGGACGCCGCTGGGCCGGACGCGCGTGGGCGCCATCGCCCAGCAGACCGTCGCAGAGGGCATCCGCATGAAGATCGCCCTGGTCTTCCTGGCCCTCATCGCGGTGTGCGTCATCGGCCTGCCGCTGACGATCCGCGGCGACAGCACGCTGACGGGCGCGGTGCAGAGCTACCTGTCCTATTCGCTGACGACGGTGGGGTTCCTGCTTGCGATCCTGACCATTTTCCTTTCCCGCACCGTGTCGGATGAACTGGTCGGCAAGCAGATCATGGTACTGATGACCAAGCCCGTCGCCCGCTGGCAGTACATCCTGGGCAAGTGGCTGGGCATCTGCATGTTCAACGCCAGCTTTCTGATCTTCACCGGCCTGACCATCTACGGAATGGTGGAGTACATCGCCCGCACGCATCCCCCGATCGACGAGAAGCAGTTCGGCGAGCGCACTTCTTTTCAGGTCAAGGGCGAAGTCGTCGACGAGGATCCCAGCGAAGACCGACGGCGGCTTTTCAATGAAGTGCTGGTGGCTCGCGCCGGTACGACGTTCATCCCACCGGACTTTACCCAGCAGGCCGAGGCGGAATATCAGATGCGCCTGCGGGAGGGCTTCTACGACCTGACGCTGGACTACGACCCGGAAGCCGAACGGCTCCAACTCGCCGACAAGGCGGAGGCGCAGTGGCGCGTCGTCTCGCCGACCGGCCGGCGCGTGTTCCAGTTCGAGAACATTCTCTGCGACCGCAGTCGCGACAACGAGATCCAGATCCGCTACAAGGCCGAGGTCTACGGGTATCCCCCGGATGAAATCCTGCGGGCGCAATGGGTCATCGGCGATCCGTCCAAGGGGGCCGCCCGGTACACGGCGTACACAAGGCACGTCATCCAGCGCTACCAGACGATCAAGGTGCCTGCGGACTGCGTGGCGGAAGACCTCACGCTCACCGTCATGTTCATCAACCTCAATCCCTACGCCAACCCGGAGGAGTTCCCGATCCCCGAGCCGCTCTATCCCTGCACGGTCGAGTTCCTCAAATCGACCCCGGTCGAGTGTCTCTTCGTGGTCGGCACGTTTGAGGGCAACCTGGTGCGGCTGCTCGCGCTGACCATGTGCAAACTCACGTTCCTGGCGGCGCTGGGTCTTCTGACGACGAGCGTGTTTTCCTTCCCCGTTGCCTGCCTGGTGGCGTTCGCGTTCTATGCCCTGGCCGGCATGCAGAACTTTCTGAACGAGGCGATTGACCCGATGGACACGGACGGCGCCACCGTCTTCAGCCAGGCGGCGGACTTCGGCCGCGCGCTGATGAGCGGAGACGGCGCCGCGGCGTCGGAGGCGTTCCGCGGGTTCTTCAACGAGGGGGTCGGCGAGGCGCTGAGCCTGCTGTTCACCGTCATCCCCAACTTCGCACGATTCAACGCGATCGAAGTGCTCGTGGACGGCCGCAACGTCAGCCTCGTGTGGGTCTTGCAGGGGATCGGCCAGTTGGTTCTCATTTCGACGACGCTGGCGCTGGGGCTGGCGATGATTCTGTTCCAGCGCCGCGAGGTGGCGGAGAGTTCGGTAGGACAACACTGCA
>CAZYLK010000073.1:22033-27255 GCA_964648365.1 uncultured Phycisphaeraceae bacterium | reverse complement strand
CGCGAGGCAGCGAGGCAGGCGGAGGCAGGGTGCGTGACAGGTTCGGCGGGTGGCATTGTGGGTGGCACGTGGGTGGCATTGTGGGTGGCACGCGGGTGGCACGGTCTCGTCTTCGAGGCCGTGGTGAGCGAAGCAGGCGTGCAGCGCTCGGGAAAATGGCGTTCCAGCATACCACGGCTTGCCTTCGGTCCGCCTCCGGCGGATGCCACCCGATTCACGCTCGGCGAAAGCCCACCTTGAGCCGCCCAGAGTGCAACGCACCCCGAACGGTGCGATCACCGGTCCGCCACCGAGTTCCCACGCCCGGGTGAACGGCCCGGGACCGCCGGGCTCCAGCCTCGCCCGCTCGCGACCAGGCCCCGCGGGAGGACGGCCCGGCATCGCAGCAGTGCCGCCCGCCGCCGAAATGCACGTCGCCCGGCATCATGCTGGCGTCAGCACGACTCCGGGCGACTGTGACTGGGAGGAGGCTCTCACACGGGGCGGCGCCGAAGCCGCCCGTCGGGCGGACGTCGCGCGACGCTTCAGCCCGGACCGGTGGTCAGCGCGGATAGTGGTAGCCCAGGTCTACGGCGAGCCTGTCCGCCTTTCCGTCGATACGCGTGGTGGTGCGTTTGAGGCCGAGCTTGCGGGCCTTGCCCTGGCCGGCGTCCAGGCACGGGCTGTTGTCGCCCTGACCGGCCTGTTTCTGGGAAAGGTAGTAGTCGCCGGACGGGCCGGCCAGGAACATCGCATCGGCGTCAAGGTTGCCCTCACCGGCAAAGCCCCCCTCCACGTTCGAGAAGGTGACGTCGGCAGTTCCCCAGATCTGCTGGTTGCCGGTGTTGCCGCGGATGATGGAGTTGACGATGGTCGAGCCGCCGCCCGAGTTGAGCACACCCGCGCCCCAGGGCGCGGTGTTGCCGACGATCGTGGAGTTGATGATGACCGAACCGAGATCAAAGAAGGTCACGCCGCCGCCGGTGACCTGCGCCTCGTTGTCGACGATCAGGCAGTTGATCACCGTCGGCCGGCTGCCGTTCCAGGCGAACAGCGCGCCGCCGTCGTCGCCGGAGTAGTTGTTGCGCATGACGCAGTTCTCGATGACCGGGCTGCTCTGATGGCTGCAGCAGATCGCCCCCCCCCAACAGCCGGCGCGGGCGTTTTCGATGACCATGTTGCGGATCGTGGGGCTGCTGCCCTGTGTCACGAGGATCCCGGCGCCGTTGAAGCGGTCGTCGATGGCGCCGTCGGGCGTGGCCCCGTTACGGATCGTGAAACCCTCGATGACGCAGTTGGCAGTTTCCCCGCGCTGGATGATGAAGCCGCGACGCGGACTCTGCGGCGTCGCCTGGCAGTCGATCACGCACGACGCGGCGTCACCGGCGCATTCGACGCGGATCGACTTGCCCATCAGATCGATGTCCACGTTGCCGGCGCCGGTATAGACGCCCTCCGCGACCACGACCCGATCGCCGTGGTCGGCCGCCTGGATCGCGGCCTGGATCGTCGGGTACTTCTTCGGCACGCGCAGCTTGCCCGCCCGGGCCTCAACGCTGAGTCCGGCCAGCAGCAGCATCGCGGCACAGATCGTCCGATGGTTTACACACTGAGTCATTCGGCGTACTCCTTCTGGATTGAAGATGACGATGGGCCGGCCGACGCGGTATCATCCGGCCCCGAACAACACATGTCGCCGCGCCACACGGGTCATTGCAGCACTTGAAAACGGCGCACAACGACGCGCGTCGATCTGAGACGAGAGAAAAAGGGAGTAAGGGAGTAAGGGAGTGAGGGAGTGAGGGAGTAAGGGAGTAAGGGAGTGAGGGAGTGAGAGAAGAGTCGGCGGGCGGCGCGAATCTGCGGGCGGTGCGAATCTGCGAGCTGCTTGTCCCACACTCCGTCTTTTACCCCGAACGATCGTCGGCCGTAACCGAAGATGAGCGCAGCGATGGAAACGGGAGTCATCTCGTGCGGGAAGCAGAATTCGGGAACCGGGCAGGACCGTGTTTCTTCCCCTCTTCCCTCACTCCCTTACTCCCTCACTCCCTTACTCCCTTACTCCCTTCTTCCCCCGCAGGCCGCATCTGATCATATCTCGGCTTCCGCTTCTCCAGAAACGCATTGACGCCTTCGTGGACCTCGGGAGCGCGATTGTGGATACTGAGCCAGTCGCGCGCGTGGCCGATCGTCTGGTGCCAGCTCAACTCGCGCCAGAAGTTGAGCTGCTGCTTGGTGTAGCGCATACACTCGGGCAGCTTGTTTTCCAGCTTGCCGCACATCTCGTCTACCGCTGCGTCCAGGTCGCCGCGCGGCACCACCCGATTGACAAGACCCCATTCCAGGGCCTGTGCCGCGGGGATTTCTTCACATAACATGAGAATCTCGCGCGCCCGGCGGTCGCCCACGATCAGCGGCAGCCACTGCGTCGCCCCCGCGGCCGCAACGCTTCCCATCGCCGCACCCACCTGGCGGATGTAAATGTCGTCCGCCGCCACCGCCAGGTCGCACGACATGTTGAACTCGTTCCCCCCCCCGACCACGATGCCATTCAGGCGGGCGACCGTCGGCTTGCCGATGTTGCGCAGCCGCTCGTGCGCGGCGCAGAACTCGCCCATCCATTTCCAGTAATCCTGCGGTGAATCGACGAAGTGCGCCCTCTGCTCGCGCAGGTCGGCCCCGGTGCAGAAAGCCCGATCGCCCGTGCCCGTCAGCACCATCACCGCAATCGCGTCGTCCCAGGCGACGTCCTGAAACGCAAGCTGAAGCTCCCTCAGCATCGACAGATCGACGCAGTTGAGCACGTCGGGCCGGTTGAACGTCACCGTGGCGCGGCGGCCGGACTTTTCGTAGATAATGGACTGGAAGCCGAACGAGTCGGGACTTCGCCCCTGAAGGTGCGACATGAGAGTTCTCCTTCGACCACGGCGCCGAACGATCAGTTCCACAACCGTGCCGGCGCGTTGCCCGGTCCGGGCATAATGCGATACTCCGATTCGCGGGCGTCCATCAGCCCCCAATGGAACACGGTGACGGCAACTTGAACCGCAATCAACGTGACGCAAATGCGGCGGCTGTGGCGTGTGTCCAGCCTGAACAACGGCCGACTGAGCGCCAGGGACACGGTCAATAATGCCAGAAACGGGATCCACAACCGCGGCGTCTCGTTGTTATTGGCAAAAAAATAGGTGTAGGTCATCACGACGACGGTTACACCGGTCAACGCGCGACCGAGGCGGGCGGCGCTTGCCCCCGAAGCCGCATCGCCGTCGCCTGCGGCGGCGCTGTCCTGTTCCGCCTCGCTGCGACCCGGCCGGACGACGGCGACCAGGCACCAGAAGGTCGATCCGGCGAACAGCAGGAACAGCGGAACACCCATCAGCGTCCACACGCCGTTGATCAGATAACGCTGGATCTGAGGAAAGCGCCGAGCCACCGCCCAGGTCGAGTGCATCACGTTCCAGCCACTCACCCACCAGAGAAGAATCGCCGCGACGGCGAAACCGACGACCGCCGGCAGCAGACAGCCGCGCCCCCAGTCAGACCAGCCGCCCGCGCGACTTCGCGCGTGCCACCCGGTGCCCACAAGCACAATCAGCGCGACCCACACGTGAATCAGGCCCACGGTCAGCGATGCCGCCAGAACGGCCCCCGCGCCCAGCGCCGCCTGCCAGCAACGGCGCTCATACGCAACCAGCCCGAGATACACGAGCAGAACCACGCTCAACAACTGAGCCGGGTCTTTACCCGGTGTGAAGTTGACCGTCGCCGGATTGAACACGCAAGCCACAGACACCGCCGCGGACGCCAGCGGCGGCATCCACAGCCGACACAGCCGATACGCAACGACGATCGCCAGCCCCCAGAACAACGTTAAGACGACGGCCAGCAACAGGGGACGGGCAAACGTGGCCCGCATGGACGCGTCCAGCTCCTCCGAGTCCAACCGGAACGCGCTCTGAACCGCGCCTTCCAGACCGGGCGCCACCGCCAGCAGCCGATCCACGCTCCAGGCCAGCACCGTCATCCCCGCGGGGTTGCTGATCACGCGCGTTCCCCGCATCTGTTCCGGCGACAGCGCGATCCGTTCATAAAACCCCGTGGACAGATAGTCCCGCAGGGACGTAACCTGCTTCGCCTCATACACGAACGCGCCGTCGTGGGACGGGGACAGCAGGTTCACAGAAATCTGGCGGACGTAGACCGGAGGCGCGAAGAAGGTCCACACGCAAAGCCCGCCATAGGCCAACAGCAACCCGGCCAGCCCGGCGCGACTGAGCCGCTGTTCGCGCACGACAAGCCTCCACAGTGCATAGACGACGACTCCGCCGATCAGCAACGCCGGCAGCGTCTGAACCAGCCGCACGGCCGCCAGGGGTGAATAGCGATAGATCAGGTAGCCCGGCGTGCCCAACGGGATTTCGGCGAGGAAACAGACCCCCAGCACCGCCAGCGGCAACACCCCCACGGCGACGATCGCGCGCAGGCTCGGAACCGCTGTGGCGTCCTTCGATGACCTGGCGGAGCCGGGCATCCGCCCAGCTTACTGCGGTCACACGGCTCTGGGGAACCCGGCCGCGCGGCCGTGTGCCGACCGCGGCGCTCGCCGGCCGGGACGCCGCCGGCTCATCGCAGCGGGCCGGACACGTCGCGGAAGCGCGTATGACACGCGGTGCAGGTCTCGCGGACCATTTCCAGCGTCGCCCTCATGCCCGTTGTGTCCCGCACGACGGCCTTGGCCCGCAGGGCGTCGGCGTGGGTCTTCAACCCCGCCGCACGCGAGAGAAACTCCTGCCGATCCGCGTCCGACATAGCGACATCGTCGATGGCCGCCGGGATGCCGTCAGCCGCGGCCGCCAGCTCCCCTGCCAGCTCCGCCGCCTCCTGAAGCGACAGGTCGTAACGCCCCTCCGCCGGGCGAGTGTACCTCGGCTCGACCTCCTGCGGCCAGGCGACGGCCTCGTACCGGTTCAGCCTCGCCATGATGACCCGCAACTGGTCGGCGTGAACGGCGTGAGCCGCCGCAGCCGGCACTGCGGCCGACTCGCGCGTCGCGCGCGGACCTGCCGATTGCGAACAGGCCGTCACGGCCACCAGGGCGGCCGATACGACGACGATCACGCGTAGGTTCATCTGCATGGCTGGACCTCCATCGCTGCGGGTCGCGAACTGCGATCAGCAAGAAGCGGGGCTGACGGCGATCTCCGGAACCGGCTGCAATCCGGGTGCCAGCCGGCCGCGAC
>CAZYLK010000073.1:0-21933 GCA_964648365.1 uncultured Phycisphaeraceae bacterium | reverse complement strand
GGGCTGACGGCGATCTCCGGAACCGGCTGCAATCCGGGTGCCAGCCGGCCGCGACTCGCCCGGCATCCGGCATATCGATGGTGTCACGCGCTCACCGTCGCACCTGCCGGTACCGCCGCCGCAGCGCCTCCGCCGCCACCCTCACCGCCGTGTCGCGCTGGAGCTGGTGCCGCCGGGCAAGGGCCGGCTTGTATCGCCGCAGTCCGACCACCAGACTGGCCACGGCCCCGACCGGTACGATCATCAGGGGTAAGTCTACGCCCACGATGATCCACAGCGTCAGAACCGGCACGCCGGCGCACAGGAACGTAATCAGGTGAAAATCGAAGATCAGACGCCGCCAGGCCGGGTTCTCCTGGCAGGCGCGACGCGTCTCATCAAGCGCCCAGGCATGCAGGGCGGCGCCGCCGAGGCAGGCGACCAGCGCTGCCATCGCGAAGCACGGTTCCTGGGACTGGTACGCCGGGATCACTGCCAGAACCCCGCCGCAGATCAGCAGGCTCCCCACCACGCTCATCGTGGGCGCCGTCTCCAGGTTCCGCAGCGCCTGCCGGATCAACGGTGCGGGGATGCGCAGCGTGCCGAAGTCGTTCAGCTCGCCGCACTCCGGGCAGCGCACCGGATCGCCGCTGAGCCCGCGCAGGTTGTATCCGCAGGTCAGGCAGAAGACGTCTTCGTCGATGACGCCGCCGGCGCCCGGCATCACGACCGCTTCGTCCGCCCGCGCGTCATCAAATGGTTCGGCCATCGTTCCAGCCCGCTGGTCTTGCCACGAGGATACCCGATCGCCGCGCCCGGCCAAATCGTTCTGTAGGGCGATCCCACGACGCAGCCTTGAGGGCGATCTGCAGCCGGTCGTTCATCCCATGAACGCCGTGCGGCCGTGCCCGGGACGCCCCAGCAACAGGCCGTAGAATTCATGCACTCTCATCAAGATTTTTGACTTGACTTATCGGCTGCCGTCGTGCATACTTAGGGTGACGGAATCTCAGTCGTCGCTAGGCTGTGGGATTCCGCGCTACGGGATTGCGGCGGGGTGTGCGAGGCCGACCCTGACCGCAGTGTGATAGTCCATTCGCCATTCGCCATTCGCCATTCGCCATTCGCCATTCGCCATTCGCCATTCGCGAGTGAGCGGGTGACGGACGAATGACGGCAAGCAGGCCGATCGCTGGCTGAAACGCTGGGCTGGCGGGTCTGCACGCGGTTGTGGTGCGCCCCGCTGAACGGGCGAATCGCCCGCGAATGCTCGTGGTTCGCGCCGGACGGCTGGTCGCGTCGGGTCAACGGCTCGACCGGTGGTCAGGGTGCGCCCCGGCGGAGGAGCGGTCTTCGCGACACAGATTTCAGTTCGACGCTGTCGGAATGATCGAAATTCGCGCGCCTTTTCGGATGTTCGGTGAACACCCGGCGCAGCGGACTCGTATAGGTGCCTTGGAGGTGCTATCATGGACATGCAGAAATTGAGACAGGTTCTGTTCGAGGGGCCGCCGGCGATCCGACTGGCGCTCGTGGCCCTGGTGGCCATGCTCGTCGCGATCGGCGCAGCCGTCGCGGATACGTACACATGGGACCAGTATGCGGACGGCGACTGGAGCGACGTGACGCGCTGGACGCACTCGGGAGGCGGTGAGTGTACCATCTGCTTCCCCCACACGAGCGACGATGACGCGATCATCACCAACGAGGGCAACGAGGACAACGAAATCTACCTCGACGACGACTACGAGATCGAGGATCTCACGTTCTCGTCCGTTGCCCTGGACGACAATATCGTCTACTCGGACAACGACAACACGGCCAGGGAACTTACTTGCGACACGGTGGTCCTGACCGGCCCGTCCGAGGTGTTCGTGTGGGAGAACGTAACGATCATTGCCGAGTGATCGGTGGCGCCCGCGTGCCTGCGGCCGTATTCGCGCCGCAGATGCCGGGCTCCTAACACTCAGTCGGGAATGAGACGATAGGCGAACTGAAACCGGGCCGGGGTCGTCCAGGCCCGCGTCCGTGCAGAGTCGATGTCGAGCGTCCGGCCCACCGGGTGATTGCAGATCTTGTGAGCGTGTCTGCTATGCAGAGGTTCCATGCGGTTGCTGGTGTTGTCAGCGTTGTGGCCGCCGCGGCGGCGGCGCCTGACCTCGTCCGCGCACAGGCGGAAGTGCCGGACGGCTTCGAGGTCATCGAGATCGTGCGCTGGCCCAGGTACGCCCGGCTTCCCACCATCAATAACTGCGGCGAACTGGCGTTCTCGTTGCAACTGGAAGACAACGACCCCAACCAGGGGTCGTTCGAGATATTCCGCTACGACAACGGTTCGCTCGTGCGGCTTACGGACAATGAGTTCCGCGATCGTAGCCCCAAGATCAACGACCGGGGCGAGATTGTGTGGACCCGGATGACTACGCTACCGAACGAGGACCAGATCATTCTGTGGCAAAATGGCGAGGAGTCGATCGTGGGAGCGGTCGGACCCGGACTCATGACGGTTGAACCGGCCATTAACAACCTGGGCTGGGCGGCATGGGGAGAAGGGTTGGAGCGCGGTTGTACCGGGGACATCATGCTCTGGGACGGGCACTCCACGCGGCGCATCAGCGAACTCAACGAGCGCTGGGACATCTCGCCAGAGCTGAATAACATCGGCGACATGGCCTGGTCGCGCATGAATGTCTGCGAGAACCCCTGGTCCGCCAAGATCCGGCTGTGGTCCGAAGGGGAGCGAAGGACGCTCCCGACGTCGTTCCGGCAACTCCAGGTGCCGTCCATCAATGACCGCGGTCAGGTCGCATGGACCGCCAGTGATGGCGTAGAGATCTGGAGTGGCGGGCAAACGCGACTGTTGACGCATTCGGGCGGACTCCCGGAGTTGAACCACATCGGCGATGTGCTCTTCAACCGATGGCACGATGAGCTTCAGAACTGGCAGATCTGGCTCTTTCGGGCTTCAGACGGGCGGTTCATGCGGCTTGTTGACGATCCGGACGCAAATCATACGTGGCCCGACATCAACGACTGGCAGGAAGCGGTCTGGTATTGGAGTCGCGGTCCGCAAGACCGAAAGTGGGGCATCATGATGATGCGCCGCGTCCGCACCGGCGATTCCGACTTCGACGGCGCCATCGACGCTGCGGACTACGCTGCATTCTCCGAGTGCATGACGGGGCCGCGGCGGGTCGATCGCTTGTGCGACTGCCGCTTCCTGGACATCGACTATGACGGGGACGTGGACTTGGGCGACTTCGCCCGGTTCCAGAACGCTTATCAGGGACCGTAGGGAGACACAACCACCGGCACGGATGCCACCGACGGCAGCTGAGTGGTGGGCCCGCGCACGGGACGGCCGTGACGGGCTGGGTTTCACATGTTCCACCGCGCGATCCGCGCGGAAGCGGAGATAGATCATGCGATTGGCGGTATTAATCCTGATGATGCTGCTAGCAGCTTTCATTGCCATCGGCGGCGCGGTACCCACGGCGATGGCCCAGGCGGAGTCACTCAAAACCTGGGAGGGCATCACCGGTGGAGACTGGTTTACGCCAGGCAACTGGGACGGCGGTGTTCCCGGTGAGAACGACGTAGCCGTGATCGACAACGGTACGATTCCTTACATCGGCGACAACGAGACGGACGCGGAATGCAAGCGGCTGGACATCAGCACCAGCGGCTCCGGCCTGCTGATCGAGACCGACGGCGTCCTCAAGCTCGGCAAGGGCAACTCGCAAACGTCGCGACTCGACGCGGGCGACAACGTGCTGGAAGTGGACGGCGTGTTGAAGATCGACGGCGAGCAAACCTTCGAGGGCGCGGGCACCATCCGGCTGACCGCTAGCGCGGCCACAATCGCCGCGGCGGGATCCAACGACCTCTTGATCCTGACGTCGGAATGCATCTCCTCCCCGATCAGCCGCAACTGCTCCATCACGTTGGCCGGCGTCGGCAAAGTGGAAGTCGCAGTCGACAACAAGGCGTTTGTCGTCGCGGACTATGACTCCTGGGGGGACCGGCTGCGCCTTCAGGACGAAGCGAAGACGACCAGCGGTGGCGCGGAAGCGTATTGGATCTGCGAAAACGGCGGAACATTGGAAGTAGAGGTTTCCGTAACAGGCTCAGGGCATTGGTGGGTCAGAGACGTCACGTGCAGCAATGATCCCTGCGACCGCCGCGGGCACGCCTGCAATGGCACGATCGTCGTCTCCGGCACCGACGCCTGCGTAAAGGGGACCGGAGACGTCGTATTGGAAGCGGGCTGCGGCCACGAGACGAACGGCGACCTGGACGACCACCAGCTCAAAGTTCTCAACAATCACTTCTGTACGACCGGCAGGCTGGAATGGCGCTCCGTGCCATTCACGCTGAGCGGATCGACGATGTCAAAACCGGCCATCCAGATCGAAGACTACTTCCGGTCGGCGTCGTTCGGCGTAAGCGATCTGGCGAACTGCCCATCGTGCCCACCGTAGAAACGACGCCGACAGCATGATCTCGAACCAGGCCCGGCGTCACGTCGCGTGGCGCCGGGCCGCTTGCCCTGCCGCCCAACGGTGCCGACCATCGCGGTCGCGAGCGGTGGGTGCGGCCCACCCGGCCCCGCCGTCTTATAACGCTGCTACGCTGGACGCCCGACCGCGGCCAATGTCGCTGCGCCGGGCGTGCGTGCCGATAGACCACCAGTTGCTTTGACCCCTGTCCCCACAGCGACGAGGCGACGCGATGTCCGCGCACAGCAAGATTCTGACCGAAGCCGGTACCAATGAAGTCGAGGTGCTCGTTTTCCGGCTCAACGAAGGCCGGTACGGCGTCAACGTCGCCAAGGTTCGGGAGATTATTGCGTCCGTCGCGCTGACCCGGATGCCCGAATCCCACCCGGCGGTTCGAGGCATGTTCCGCCTGCGCGACCGCGTCCTGCCGCTCGTGGATCTGCGCCGCTACTTCAACATGCCGCCGATCGAAAGCGAGACCGAAACGCGCGTCATCGTCATGGAGTTCAACGACACCCGCCTGGGCTTCCTCGTCGACCACGTCGATCGCATCTTTCGGGTAAGCTGGTCGGAACTCAACGCCATCGAGTGGTCATTCGGCGCGGAGGACCAGTCGGTTACGGGCGTACTTCACATCGACGAGAGCCTGGTGCTGATGCTCGACTTCGAACGGGTCGCCTTCCGCATCGCGGGCGTCGATCGCCTCGAAGAGCCGGACAAGCCCGGGAAGGGATCCCGCCGCGACCAGATCGTCGTGCTCCTGGCGGAGGATTCCGTCACGATGCGGACGATGCTCAGCGCCTCGCTCCAGGCCGCCCGTTTCAAGGCGGTCGAGCTGACGAACGACGGACAGCACTGCTGGGAGCGGCTCAACGAGATGCTGGAGAGCGGGCAGCGGCCCGACGTCGTCGTGACGGACATCGAGATGCCCCGGATGGACGGCCTGCACCTGACCAAGAAAATCAAGGAAGACCCGCGCCTGAAGGACATCCCCGTGATCGTGTTCAGTTCGCTGGTCAGCGACGACAATCTCAAGAAGTGCGCGTCGGTGGGCGCCGACAGCCAGATCACCAAGCCGCAACTACCCCGCCTGGTTCAGATCATCGACGAACTGCTGAAATCCCGCGCCGCGACCTGCGCCTGATCTGTCCGGACGGCGGGCGCATCACGGACCGTTGAAATCGTGCTTCATTCGCAGGGCGGCGCCGGCATCCAGGGTCGCCGGGCGCCGGTTCCCACCGATTCGGGCCGGGATGCGCCGGCCTCCAGCGATCAGGACTTGGCGGTCTTGAGCGCGTGTAACCGCTTGGCCAGACGCGACTTACGGCGGGCGGCGGCATTGCGATGGAGCGTGCCCTTTGCGGCCGTCTGATCGAGCGCCTTAACGACTTGGCGGAGCCGTTCATCAGCGGTGGCCACGTCACCCGCGCCGACGGCGTCCAGGTAGCGGCGAACCTCTTTCTTCAGCGCCCCCTTGCGCGAGCGGTTCAGCGTCCGCCGGGCTTCATTCTGCTTGATTCGCTTCTTTGACGACAAACTGCTTGCCAACGCACCGACTCCTTAACGCACAACCTGCACGGACCCGCCGCTGATCGTCGGGTCAGGTATTTCCACCAGTCCGCCGGTCTCAGCCGGTCGGCATCTGCTCCATCCTATCACGGACGTCGCGGAAGTTGTAGTCCAACTGGAGCAGTCGCCCGAACTCGCGCCGGGCGTCGGCCCAGGCCTTGCGGGCCTCGTGAGCCCGGCCCAGCCAGTACAGCAGATCCTTCCCGACGGCGTCGTCGGCGATTTCGTGCTCCGACACCGTCTGCTGCAGCGTCTCGACGGCCTGATCGTAGAGGCCCTTCTTGTAAAAGCAACGGCCCAGCAGCAGGGCGCAGTGGTCGCGATTCTTCGGATCCGTCCGCGCCCGCTGAAGCAGCGGGATCGCCTCGTCGTACCGGCCGAACGCGAACACCCGCTGCCCATACTCGAACAGCACCCGCAGGTCCGTCGGGTAGCGCTCGTTCCGATCTTTGTAGACCTTGATCTCGAAGTTGAGCAGCTTGCTGCGGGCGGCGGTCGCGGCCTCGGCGTCTCCGCGCTTCTGGGCGTCGCGGACGGCCCGCCGCAACTGCTTCATGTAGATGTCGTCCGCCCACTGTTTGCTGGAGTACTTCTGCGTCCGCTTGTAGTGCTCGACCAGCACCCCGATCGCCTTGACCTCGTCCTCCTCACGCTCCCGCCGCACGAGCAGATCGATGTACTTCTTGAGGGTGCCGGCCTCGTCGGGCGCCGCCTCGTACGCCCGCCCGGCTTTGGTGACCAGATCGTCCAGGCGTTGCTCATCCTGGACGATCCGATCGTGATCGTGCAGGTCCATCTGGGCGCCCTCGTCCTGGAGGCTGTCGCGGAACGACCCGCCATCCTGGTAGCGGCCGCGGACGATGGTCAGCTTGGTGGAGATGTCGCGGACGGTCGTGTCAATATCCCGGTCGCGCGGAATCCGCCGGGCCAGTCCCGACAGCGCCTCCACGCCGACCTCCAGCACGGAAATGGCGAAGGGAATCTCGCCGCGCTCTGAGGCGCGGTCCGCCGTCTCCTCCACGATTTCCTTGAGCAGCTTGTATCGCTTGACGTTCGGCTTTTTTTCGCCATCTAGGATCTTGCGGAACACGCCCACCGCCCACAGCACCAGGTCGTCGCAGTGGAGCTTGTTGGCGTTCTTGAGCACGCCCTCGACGTAGCCGGCGTTGTCCGGGTCGTGGCCGAACAGCCACAGAGAGTTGCTCAGCGCCTCGGTGGCGTCCTTCGCGGTCATGGACCGCTTCATCGTGTCCTTCAGGCCCGGCTTCTTGCCGCCGGTCTGCTTGAAGAGCACGCCGCTGACGTGCAGTGGCCGCAACCCCTCGTCCACCGCGTCCGGCCAGAATCCCAGACCGTTGACGTAGTACTCGATCGCGGAGTCGTACTTCTTCTGAGTGGCGAAGTCGTTCGCGCGTTCGAACCATTTGCCGGCCTTCGCCCGGTCGAGGTCGGAGGCCTGGTGTCGGGCGCTGCCGTTGGATCCATCGTCAGGACGTGCTTTGCCAGCCATGTGCGGTCAACGAGGCTCCGCTCGACGACTACGTCAGTGGTTTGGATCACCCGCCGCGGGCGGGAGCCTGCCTGCTACCCCAAGCTCGGACGGGCGTGCGGCCGGCGATCCTCAACAAACGCCCACGCCGGCCGAACGGCGGACGCGTGCGCAGGGCACGGCCGCTTTACATTCGGCGGATGGGCCATACTATCCCCCCGGAAAGGGGTGTCAAGGATCAATCGGCAACCCCGCGCCTCGTTCCCCGGTCGAATAGGAGGATGCCCATTGGGATCGCGCCCGCGCATCCCCGCTGACCTGAGCCGGCTCGCCATCGTCTCCTACCCGGAGCCGGTGCTGCGCAAGAAGTGCGCGGCCATCGAGGTCTTCGATGGACGCTTATCGGACCTTGTGGCACGGATGCTCGAACTCATGAAGGCCGCCCGCGGGGTGGGGCTGGCCGCGCCCCAGGTTGGCATCCCCATCCGACTCTTCGTCTACAACCTCACCGGCGAGCCGGGCGACGACGGCGTCTGCGTCAACCCGGAACTCTCCGAGCCGGACGGCGCCGCCGAGATGGAGGAAGGGTGCCTCTCGATCGCCGGCGTCGACGTACCCATGCGCCGCGCGGCCGCCGTCACCCTGCGCGCCTGCGACGCCGCCGGCCGGCCGTGGCAGACCCGAGCCGAAGACCTCCTCGCCCGCGTCTTCCAGCACGAAACCGACCACCTCGACGGGCGCCTCATCATCGACAACATGTCCGAAGCCGTCCGGATTCAGAACCGGCGCGCGATCAAGCTGCTCGAAGATGAATACGAAGCGCGGCGGCGGAGGGGGGGGTAGCGGCGCCCGCATCGAACACCGATCCGATGCGTGGGAGTCTACGGACCGCCATAGGCGTTTTGAAACCGGGCGAAGTCGCCCAGGTCCACGTCCCCGTCATAGTCGATGTCAAGGAATCGGCAGTCGCAGAGCCGGTCGATTCGTCCGGGGCCGGTCATGCAGTCCGCAAGGACGCGGTAGTCCGAAGCATCAATGCGGCCGTCGAACCGGGCGTCGCCAGTTCGGATACGCCGCATGTAGTGTACCCCGTACTCGCGCCCCCGCGGACCGAACAGCCACCCCCAAACTGCCTCGCCCCAGTCATTGACGTCCGCTGAGGAATACTCGGCACGCGGATCGTCGACCAGACGAAAAAAACGGTCGTCCTTGGATCTGTACAGCCATACCTGCGCCGTACTGATGTCATCGTGCCAGCGCCAGAAGCCAACGTCGCCGTGGTCATTCAAGTGTGGACGTCCTCCAGAATCTGTGAGTACTCGAGTCCGACCGTTCTCCCATATTTCTATTCCGCCGTCACCAAGCCATGCAATTTGCCGAAGGTTGTTAATTGACGGAACCTGCACCTGAAGGCGATCCGACGGAAGCGTGGATCGCTTACCATCAGCCGAGAGCCGGATCTGGGATGTCCATGGGTTCGCACACGAGTCCATCCGTGTCCAGGCGACGTCACCAAGGCCGTTCATGGCCGCATCCTTATCTCGTACGTCGTTGCGTTCGCTGATCCGCCGCGTAGATTGTCCGTCCCAGATCATCAGGTCGCTACTGCAATCGAGTGGACCACGTGCCCACGCGACCCAACCCAGATCGCTGATATCGGCACCAAACAACAGATCCTCGGGACCGCACTCGTCCACTATCCATTCTCGGTTGCCCCGCCAGAGGATGATCTGGTCGGAACCGGGTGGCAACGTGGTCCTCGGCCACACCATGTCGCCATGCTCGTTGATGCGGACGCCCCGATCGCGGAATTGATCGTGCGTAATGCGCACCAGCGAACCGTTGTCGTAGTGGAAAATCTCCTCGTCGGCGGAGGTCGATCCCAGCCGCCAGGTAAAGGCTATCTCACCGCAGTTGTTGATGCGCGGGAACAATACGTAATTGGATGAACGGAGAATCTCGACAACCTCGAACCCATCCGGAATCTCGGCCTGCCCCTGCGCGCTGCTCGCAATGAACAGAAAGCCCGCCAGGCAGCCGACGTTACGATGCGATCGGGGGTGCGACACGGCTTCGGTACTCCTGCGACGCCAAGACGTCTGGAACTGGCCTGATAGTGCATCGACTTGCCGAGGGCGCGGACATGGACGACTCCATCCCGGTCTCGGCGCCTATCGTAGGACTTGTCGTCTCCAGCGATTCCAATGCCCGCCGGTCGGAGGCCTCATAGAACCTCCGGCGGGCGCCGGATCACTGAGTTATGATGGACACGTTGTCCCACACAAACACTTCACTCTCGCCCGTGGCTCCGCCGATCAGTACGACCTCTCCGCAGGTCAATTCCCGCGCGCTGCCGTTGTTCGACTCCACGTGGTTGTCGTCCTCGCCGACATCGGTAAACGTCAGCGACTCGATGGCATAGTCGTCATCCAGTTTGATGTCGTTGCCACCTCCCACATCCTCAATAATAGCGTCGTCGTACGCCGTATGTGGATAACAATCGGACGGGCACCCGGCGCCGGTGGTCCAATTGCTTTCAACGCTCCACACGCCATCTTCATTCTGGTCCCAGATGTACGTGTCGGCCACGGCCGCCCCCACGCACACCAGACCCGCGACCAGCGCAACGAGGATCACCCGCAGCGCCGGCGGCCCCTCCAGCAACCACTTTCTCAACTCAGCCATTGTACCGTCTCCATCTACTGAATACGACGCCGCGTCGCGGGAAGTTCACATGACGTCCCAGTAAAACGCGCGGCGATCGTTTTTTCCGCTGCGATTCGTCTCAGCCGGTCGGCCACCGGCGGCTGGAGGCCGAGCGCCGTCTCGCCGGGCTACTCCCGGCGGGCGCGCACCCTGACCACCTGCCCCAGCCGCGTTCCGCCGCGGGGGCGAAGAAAAGGCGCACCGATAGCTCCCGGCCGAGGCGGCCGGTGATCACAACCAGACTGTCATCCGAAGCCGACTCGTCAGTCCCGTTCGCGTTCGCTCATTTCGCCCGGCCGCCGTAGTTCCGCCTGTGGCGGAGCGAGTGGCGAGTGGCGAGTGGCGAGTGGCCACTTATCTATGCGGGGCGGCCCACCGGAATCCCGCGGTCCCTACGCCCGGAACTCCGCACGCCCGATGCATGCGGATGTCCACATACAGAGTCTACCACACGACGTCCGAGCGGGCAAGAAAAATCCGATAAAAAACTCGATTTCGCGCAAGTCAAGGCGGGGCGGCAACCTGCGCCGCCGTACGCACGTCGCGGCCGGGGCGCAGCGTCGCCCACGCCGGCGCGTTCGCGCGCTCCCAAACCATCTGACGACAAGCAGGGCCGGCGGTACGTCCGCGCGCCTTCCGCGGCGGCGGTCCGATCAGTTACAACTCGCCCCCTTGCACTCCTGGCACTCGCCGACGCAGACCGTGCGCTGGCCGGTCTGGCCGGTCCAGGTGGCCTTACCTTTGCCCTTGCGGTTCAGCTCGATCTTCTGGATGTCCGTGTCGTTGTTGCCGAAGGTCAGCACCGTGCCTTCCGCCAGCGACGACTTCACCACGCCCTTGAGCTTGCCGTTCTTGCACTTGGCCTTGAACTTGTTGATCTGATCGCAATCGACGCCGTCGAGCGGGTGGTACCAGGCGCCGCGGCCCTGCGTGGCGGCGATCAGGCGGGCGTGGACGCCGTCCACGATCAGGTCGAACACCGGCGAGTTCGGCAGGCCCTCGCCCAGCAGAGTCCAGTTCAACCCGCCGTTGTCGCTGACCCACACGCCGTTGTCCGTGCCGGCGTAGAGGTAGCGGGCGTCGCCGTCGCGGCGGACGGCCACGGTGTTCACCGGGATGTCCGGCAGGTCGCCGTCGATCGGCTGCCACGTATCGCCGCGGTCCTGCGTTTCGTACACCTGGTCCACGCCGTACCAGCCGACGCCCAGGTAGGCGACGCGGTGGTCCAGCGGGTCAACCGCCAGGTCGCGCGTGACACGCGGCCAGTTCGGAATGTCCTGCAACTTCAAGTCCCACGTGCGGCCACTGTCTTTGCTGACCAGCACCCGGCCGTCGTTGGTGGCGGCATAGACCGTGCGCGAATCCGACGGCGCGATCGCCAGTGCCCGGATCGAAGCGCTGCCGCCGCCGGTCAGGTCGCCCGAGATGGCCGTCCACGAGTCGCCGTTGTTGAGGCTCTCATAGACGCGATGGGTGCAGTAGAGCAGGCGGTTGGGCGTCTGCGGGTCGTAGGCATAGGGCGGCAGGAAGCAGTTGCGGTCGCCGCCGTTGATGCCGGAACTGCGGCCGGAGAAGTTCTGACCCGTGTTGTCGGAGCGGAAGAGGTTGCCCGTGCCCTGGAACTCCGCCCAGACGAAGTTGGGGCGCAGCGGGTTGATGGCGGTGTAGCCGCCGTCGCCGCCCTGCCGCTGCGACCAGCGCAGGCCGTCTTCCTCGCGGCGGTTGGTGCCGTTGTCCTGCGTGCCGCCGAGCACGAAGTGCCGCACGATCGGATGAGTGGAAAGGCCGGCGTAGAACTGGATGACGCCGAGGCCGTCGTTGATGGCCTGCCACGAGTCGCCCAGGTTCGCCGAGCGGTGCAGCCCGCCGTCGTTGGCGCTGAGCAGCCGGCCTGAGGCGTCAAAGGCGAATCCGTGCAGGTCGACGTGCGGCGGCGTCTTGGTCAGAAAGCTCTGGCCGGCGTTGGTGGTGCGCACCATCGACAACCCGCCGAAAAACGCCGTGTCCGGGTTATCCGGGGCGACGATAATGGTGGACAGATACCAGCCGTAGGTCGCCTGGATGCTGGCGCCGGCGCACGGCGTCCACAGCCCCCCCCCGTCGTCGGTGCGATAGATGCCCAGCGTCGAGGCGCCGCCGCCGTTGGCGTCCGACGGCCGCGTGATCATGGTGTAGAGCCGGTCCGGGTCGGACGGCGCGATGCCCAGCGAGATGCGGCCGTAGGTCGTGTTGGGCAGGCCGTCGGTGATGCGCTCGAACTTGTTGCCGTTCTTGCTGCGATAGATGCCGTTGTCCGGGTCGCCGAAGATGTGCCCGATGGCAGCATAGACGACATCGCCGTCGGTCGGATCGAGCACCAGGTCGGTGGCCGCCTTGGCCGGGAGGCCGTCGGTCAGGTGACTCCAGGTCTGCCCGCCGTCTTCGGACTTGAACACGCCCACCGGCCCGTCGGTGCCGGGATGACCCTTCCCTGCGACGCGGGCGGGAAAGCCGCCGGCGTGACCGATCGCGGCGTAAAGAACCTGCGGATTCGTGGGCGATACTTCGAGCCGGGCGAACGTGCGCCCGCCGAAGGTGTCCTCACCCAGGTGCGTCCAGAAGTCGCCGCCGTCGGTCGACTTGTACAGGCCCAGGCCGTAGATGCTGTGGTTGGCGTAGTTCGCTTCGCCGGTGCCGGCGTAGAGGATGTCCTCGTCGTCCGGATCGAGCGCCAGGGCGCCGATCGCGACGCTGGGCATGTCATCCATGAGCGGTTCCCACGTCTGCCCGCCGTCGGTCGTCCGCCACACGCCGCCATCCGCGCCGGCGACGTAGTACTTGTCCGGATCGGAGGGACTGGCCACGACCGCGGAGGTGCGCCCGGTGTAGGGACCGGACGTGATCGGCGCCGGGCCCATTTCGACCCAGTCGGCTGCTGCCGCGGGTGTTGCCGGCGAAGCGCCTAACACCAATGCCGCGCCCAGTGCCGCGAAACTCGCGCCGCGTACGGCGCTACCGCGCCGGGTGCCACGGCGCCGGGTGCCGCCGGGCCGGGTGCCACTGCTCTGTGAGCAGTGCTCCGAGCCGTGCCGGTCGTTCTCCACGGAAACTCCACTGCTCAAGAGCAGTGGCACGGTGGGCCGTCGATCATCCGCCTGAAAAGTGACCCGCCGCATCGCGTTTGTGTCTGGTCGTCGCGTTCTCATCGTCCTTCCCCCTTCCGCGTGCGCTCGGTCTCAGCCTTCGGCGCAAGTTCAAACAGAAAGTCCGCTGTGTAGGTCACACCGTCGACGACCTTCTGATAGCGAAGCTGCCATCGCCCCGCGGAAGGCAGATGAAACGTGCCGATGCCCATCGGGTCGCTCTGGAGCGTCAGGTGCTCGCCGGCCGGCCCATAGGCATGGACCGTCTGGCCGACCTGCTTGTCGCCTTCGAAGTAGATGCGGACCGGCATGTCCGACCCGGCCGTCAGCGATGTGGGGTCGAAAAGCGGCAGAATCTCGATACGGTTGCCCGCCTTCGCCGTGATGCCCGGATTCGAGTTGCGCCAGGTCGCGTTTTCGGCCAGATCCTCGCCGAGGACGCGGAGCACGATCTTGGTACACCACGTCGTGCGCTGGAAGGCGTCCGGCTTGCCTTTCTCGGAGGCAGGACCGGCGTCTACGATGACCAGCGCGAAGCCGGGCCGGTCGATGGTCAGCTCGGCCTGCGGCGGCTCGGCCGCGCCGGCGTCGCCCTCAGGAAGCGTCAACTCATCCTGCCGCCCGTGGGTGCGAACGACGGCCCAGCCGACGTTGGCATCGGTCCAGGACTCACCGCCGGGAAGCTGCATCGAGAGCATCACAGGCCGTCCGGCAGAGACCGTCAGTTGATCGGTGTTCACCGCCGGATCGTGAGCGGCGCCCGCGGCCGTGGTGAAAAGGCCGGACGCCAGCACTGCGGCAACGTACGCGGCACGGCGCCAGCAGCCGTCGCGCCACGCGCGGGTTCGGGTTATCAGACCGTTCATCGTTCTTCCTCCACGTAACATCGCGGCGCCGCGGCCGGATATGATTCGCGGCGTATCAGGCCCCCGGGGCGCCTCTGCGCCCGCCCAACCATGATCGCCCGTCGGCGGCTCTGCCTGATCTTCGGAAATAGTGTACCCGCAGAGGTGCCTCGAAACCAAATCCCGTCCGGATACGCAGCGTCGCGTCCGGGGTTTGTAGTCCGCTTTCCGGCTTCGAGTTGGACCGGTGGCCGGCCGCCCGGTGTCAGCCGGTACGTCTGAACCTGTCTGGCCGGCTCGGCTCGACCTCCGGGCCGTGATGGTCGACCGGGGATCGTCGCTTAGATCGAATGGGGAGCTGGCCGTCACGCGCCGACTCCGCCGGCGATACGTCGCCCGCGTGCCATCGATGGAATCGAGGCATGCCCTGGAGTCTATAATGACCGCCACCACGCGCGCACGACTGCCGGTCAAGGCGCGCGGTGGACCCAAGAGGAGTATGCAGGAAGATGATTGTTCGTGAATACACTCGCCGCCGCGGCTGCGGGCGGCGCATGCTGGGGAGAATGGCCGTCGGGAGTTCAGTAGCGCTGTCGCTCCTGCTGACGGGGCCGGTCGAGGCCGGTTACACCGTCCGCATCGACGGCGGCGTGTTGCGCGTCGAAGGCGATGCCGACGCGGACCGACTCTCAGTGGGCTTGCGCAGCGGCAACGCGACCATTCTGGAAATCGACGTCGACGACAACGGTTCGGTGGAGTTTGCCGTCGATCGGGCAACGTTCGGCGCAATCCTGATCGACGCGGGCGACGGAGACGATTTTGTCCGCATCAGCGAGTTCAACGGGCCCTTCACGCACGAACATCAGACGACCCTCAATGGCGGCGAGGGCAACGACACATTGCTGGGCGGGTTGGGCGATGAACTCCTGATCGGCGGCGGCGGCGACGACGTCATCGATGGCAATCGCGGCAACGATCAGGTGCTGATGGGCGGGGGCGACGACGTCTTCGTCTGGGATCCCGGCGACGCCAGCGACATCATCGAGGGTCAGGGCGGGTTCGACCGACTTCAGTTCAACGGCAGCGCGGCCAACGAACTGTACGAGTTCACGCCCAACGGCGGGCGGCTGCGGTTCACACGCAACGTCGCCAACATCGTGATGGACCTCGACGGACTGGAAGAGGTCTTGCTGAACGCACTGGGCGGCGACGACGCGGTCACGATCAATGACCTTTCCGGCACGGCCGTGGAAATCGTGGTTGTGGATCTCGCGGGGACGCTCGGCGGAGACGCCGGCGACGGGCGACCGGACAGCGTGATCTGCAACGGGACGGGCGCCTCGGAGATGTTCACCGCTACGCCCGACGGAACGGCGCTGCACGTTGCAACGCCGAGCCTTCGGGTCGTCGTGCGACATGGAGACGTGGGGTCGGACCGCGCGGTCATCAACGGCAGTGGGTCGGACCAGGCACATGCGAACGGCACCAATCGCGACGATTTCATCCAGTTGATGCCGTCGCCCGTCGGCGGCGCGCGAGTGTTCGTCAACGACGCGGCCGCAGCGCTCGATGTCGTCGGCGATGCGGAACTGGTCGTCAACGGACTGAAAGGAGACGATCGCATTACAGCGGTCGAAGGCATGGCCGGGCAGGGGATCCCGCTCATCCTCGACGGTGGCAAGGGCAACGACACGATTGACGGCAGCGACGGCGATGACCTGCTGATTGGCGGCAGCGGGCATGACGTCCTCGACGGCGATCGCGGCAACGACCTGGTCCTGGGCGGCAGCGGCAACGACACGTTTGTCTGGGATCCCGGCGATGCCAGCGACACGCTCGAAGGCGGGAACGGGTTTGATCAACTGCGGTTCAACGGCAGCAACGTTGGTGAAATCCTCGACCTCTCCGCCAACGGCGGGCGCCTCCGCCTCACCCGCAACGTCGCCAACATCGTCATGGACATCGACGACGTGGAACTGGTCACGTGCAACGTGCTGGGCGGCGCAGACACCATCGACGTGCATGACCTGTCCGCGACGGCGGTAAAGACCGTCCATGTTGATCTGGCCGCCCTGCTCGGCGGCGAGTCGGGCGACACGCAGGCGGATACCATCCGCCTGGTGGGCACCGGCGCAGCCGAGACGTTCACCGCCCGCGCGGAGGGGACGTCACTACGCGTCGACGGCGCCGGGGCCGAGGTATTGTTGCAACATGCCGATCCGGCCGTAGATCGTGCCCTGGTCGACGGCGTGGGGTCCGATCAGCTTCACGTCATGGGCACGAACGGCAACGACGTCATCGAGCTGATGGCGTCTCCAAACGGCGGGGTGCGAGCTATGTTTGAGGGTGTTCCGGCGGCGGTGGACGCGGCCGGCAACGCGAGCATGATCGTGTTCGGCCTCAAGGGCGCGGACACCATCCGCGGGCGCAACGGGATGGCCGGGCAGGGCGTCCCCCTGACCATCGACGGCGGGAAGGGCGACGACACGCTGCTGGGCGGCGACGGCGCCGACCTCATCATCGGCGGCGACGGCAGCGACTTCATCGACGGCAACATGGGCAGCGATCTGGTGCTGATGCTGAAGGGTTCGGACGTCTTCAACTGGGATCCAGGCGACGGCAGCGACACCGTCGAGGGCGGCGCCGGTTTCGACGTAATGAACTTCAACGGCAGCAACGTCGGCGAACTGATCGACCTGTCCGCCAACGGACCGCGCCTGCGCTTCACCCGCAACGTCGCCAACATCGTGATGGACCTCGACGGCGTCGAGCAGGTGCGCTGCAACGCGCTCGGCGGCGCGGACGCAGTCACCGTGGGCGACCTGACCGGCACCGCGGTGGAGATCGTCACGCTGGACCTGGCGGCATTGCCCGGCGGCGAGCAGGGCGACGCGCAGCCGGATTCGATCACCATTCAGGGAACGCCGTTGCCGGATACGATTCGGCTGTCCGTGTTCGGAAGCAGCGTGCTGGTCAACGGCCTCCGCGCCGCGGTCGAGATGCGCCAGCCCGAAGCAGCCCGCGATCGCGTGACCGTCAACGGCCTGGGCGGCGTTGACAACATCACGGTCAACCCCGGCGTCACCGACCTGATCCAGGTCACGATCAACGAATAGCGGGATCGCCGGTGCCGGTGCAGTGCAGGCAAGCCGGGGAAGAAATCAACGCAAAGGCGCGAAGGTGCAAAGGCGCAGAGAAGAAGAGAGACAAGTGGAGTGTGGAGTGTGGAGCGAGGTGAGCGGAGTAGTCGCGTTGTTCTTCCCTTCTTCCTCTTCTTTGCACCTTCGCCTCTCTTTGCGTTAACTTCCCCGCCACGCCACTCATCGCTCTGATTCTCTTCTCTTCGCTTGCGCTATATCTTCTCCTTCTCTTCCTCTTCTTTGCATCTTCGCACCTTTGCGCCTTTGCGTTGACTTCTTCCCCCCCCCGCGGGGCCGCCTCACCCGCAGTCCACTTCAGCATCGAACTGCGGACACGCCGGACGGGTCAGCCGGACGGTCATCGGACCGCTGAGACGCTTGACCTTGCCTTTGGCCTTCCTGCCGTCGATGGTCAGCTCGGTCGAGCCGCTTTCATAGTCGACGGTCAGCGTCTGCCCGTCGAAGTCGCCCGACGCCATCTTCACCTTCATCTTGAGCTTGCCGCGCTTGCAGGAGAACTTCGCCTTCTTGACGTCGTCGCAGGCGATGCCGCCGCCGACGTCGATTCGGACGGCGCTGGCGGTTTCGTTGCTGATGCCCAGCCAGTTCTCGCCCTCGCGGCGGAGCGTGTGCGGCAGGAGCACGCGCGGGTCCGGGTTCATGCACCATCCGCAGCGCGTCGTCTGCCCGCCTTCCGCCCACAGCCAGTACGTCTTGCCCGCTTCCAGTCGCGACGCGCCGCTGCCCACCAGATGATGCGGCGGGCTCCAGTGGTCCCACGATTCAAACTCCGTGATGACCCACTCTTCCATCACGTTTTCCAGCTTCGGCGGCAGGCCGTCCGGGTCGGTGGCGATGCGGAACGTCACCTCATCGGGGAGTTGATCGAGCGGGACGTACCACATGGCGACCCAGACGTCCGACACCACGCCGCTCGCTGTGGGCGTGAACTGAAACGCCTGCTCGACGCCGTACTGATTGGGCACGTCCGGCCCCGCAACCGTCCAGCCCAGCCCCCAGTTGTAGTCGAAGCCGCCGTTACCGGGGCCGAAGTTGTTGTAGACAGTGGTCTGCGCGCCCGCGATCGGTGCGAGCGCGACCGCAGCCGACACGGCGACGGCGGTTCTCAAAATGCGATTCACGGTTCAAATCCCCCTTTGATGCAGCACAACCCCCAGCCGGCCGCGGGCCGTTTCCCGCTGGCGAGAGTGTAGCACAAACACGCGGGGGAAGAAATCAACGCAAAGGCGCGAAGGTGCAAAGGCGCAAAGAGAAGAGAAGAGAAGAGAAGAAGAGGGTGGGGTGGGGGGGCGTCTGCTGCTCGCCTGCCGTCCTGCCGACCGGCCGATTTGCCGACCGGTCAATTTGCCGACTCGCGCCGACTTGCCGCCCTGCTGCCCCGCCGCCCTGCTGACGTCCTGTCCTACCGTCTGACGTTCTTCCCTGACCCTCCCACTCTTCTTACCTTCTTCTTCTCTTCTCTTCTTCTTCTTTGCACCTTCGCACCTTCGCGCCTTTGCGTTAACTTCCCCCACCGCTTCGGAATCCGCCCCCCATTCGCTACAATGGCCGGGCTGGCCGGCGGACCGCCTCCGGAACCGCGGCCGCCGGGGTCTGGTTTCGTCAGTCTCGCTTCGTCGGGAGGATTATCAAATGCCTGCCAATCGTATATGCTGCGGTTCGTCGCTCGGATCGGCTGCGTTCGCCGTCGTCGCTTTGATGGCATGGGGTTCGGCCGCCCTGGCTGACGTGATCCGCGTGCCGCAGGACCAGCCCACGATCCAGCGCGGCATCGACGCCGCCGGCAACGGCGACACCGTCCTGGTCGCAGACGGCGTCTACACCGGCACCGGCAACCGCGACATCGACTTCCGCGGCAAAGCCATCACCGTCGAATCCGAGAATGGCGCCGCCGCCTGCACGATCGACTGCCAGCGGCTCGGCCGCGCGTTCATCTTCCAGACCGGCGAGACGCGCGACGCGGTGCTGCGCGGCTTCACGATCCTTAACGGCGATACGGGCGCCCGGCGCGAGCTCGGCGGCGGTGTGACGTGTCTTAACAACGCCAGCCCGACCATCGAAGCCTGCGTCTTCGACACCAACACCGCCGGCATCTACAACGGCGGCGCCCTGTTCTGCGGACCCGGCAGCGCGGCGCTGGTGCGCGGCTGCGAGTTCTATCGCAACAGCAGCGGCGGCGGCGCCGTCTTCTGCGATCGCAGCACCGCCCGCTTCGAGCATTGCATCATCGCCGAGAACACCTGCGGCATCGGCGGCGGCATCTTCTGCAGCGCGGCCGCGCCGGTGTTCTTCAACTGCCTTGTGGTCAACAACACCGCCACCGACGGCGGCATCGGCGGCGGCGGCGTCATGCTCAACGCCGGGGCGACCCCCGAGTTCTACAATTGCACCATCAGCGGAAACCAGGCTACCCGCGGCGGGGCGTTTTTCCTCAACCGCGCCAGCGACCCGGTCATTCAGGACTGCATCCTGTGGGCGAACGTTCCCAACGAGATTGAGATCGCCCAGGGCACGCCAACCGTGACCTACACCGACATTCAGGGCGGCTGGAACGGCGAGGGCAACATCGACGAGGATCCGCTGTTCCTGAGCGGCCCGTTCGGCGGCTTCTACCTGTCCCAGCGCTCGGCCGGCGAACCGAACGACAGCCCCTGCGTCGATGCCGGCAGCGCTTCGTCGCAGGCGATCGGCCTTGACGATCGCACAACTCGGACGGATCAAGTCGGCGACGCGGGCCTGGTGGACATGGGCTACCACCATCCCACCGGCGGCGGCCCCGGCCAGTGCGACCTGATCCGCAAGGTGAAAGCGTCGTGCAAGGGTCGCCAGGCGCCGTTCAAGGTCAAGGCGAAGCTCAAGAGCAGCCTGCCCGAAGGCACGACGCTGACCTTCGTGCTCGACGGCGACCGGCAGGCGCTGGGCGTGGTTGATCGCCGCGGCAAGGCCAAGGCGACGTTCCGCAACGCCGACGCCGGCGCGCACGAAGTGTGCCTGGTCGAGTGCCCGGGAGATTGCGGCGAGACGGATTGCTGAGGCGCGGCCGGCACGAGCTATTCGGCGGCAGCAGTGAGGCGATCCAATTGGTCGACGTTGATGTGTTTGGCGGCGAGCCCTCGTAAGATCACGAACGGCGGAAGAAGCGGGTTTCGGAATCGGAAACGGAAGGCACGCTCCTGTCCCGTACGCTGTAGAACATTGCCGCGTTTCGTGTCGCAGAACTCTGCCAAGTGCCTGCTGAAACTAGCGATCTCAATCTTCTTGCTAGGTAGTATCACCTCAAGCGGACCGACGATGCTGGAGGGCTGGAAGTAGCCGAGTTCATCGGTCCCCATGGACGCAGTAATTGCACACGCGAGGAGTACATGGCCATAGAGGGCGTCCCGGTGGGCGCTTCGCGTGGCTGTCGTGTATTCGGAGATGAGAGTCTGCTCCGCTTGCTTGCTCGCGTCCACCAGCGCGTCGCTGACGTCGCTCTTCTCGATAATGCTCGACAAGCGACCGCAGGCTTTTCGAACCGAGATGAGTCCAACCACGTGCGTATAGTGGGGGAGGCCAAGTGACATCTGGACGATGCGCTGCGCAGCGTCTGCATCAAAAGAGATATCCAGTCGCGCCTCTGCTTTCTTCAAAATGTCGAGTAACTCATCACGTCGCATACGAGGCATGTGCACCTGAACGAGTGCTCTCCCTATGGATCCATGCCCGCGCAGAAGCTCGTCGATTGTGTCGGCTACGCCGACAAGCACGATCGTCACTGGCGTCTGAAAGTCGGACAGCGCCTTGACCAAGTCAGTAAACTCGGTGCCGACGTTCTCTTGCGTGCGGTCAAACTCATCAAAAATGAACACGGCGCCAGGTAATCCGCTAAGGACCCGGCGAACGTCATCGATGCCGAGGGAGCTTGGGAGGTTCCACGCGATCGACAGTGGGACGACGTTTCGCTCGGCCGGGCCACGTCGAAACCCCAGCACCGGCTGCTCTTCCGCAATTGCGATCTCATCCAGCGCGCGGCGCCACACCAAGCCGAACGTGTCGTTCATGTGTGCGTTGATCTTGACCACGATCCGTTCGGCGTCTGCGCCGTCTTCCGTCGCGTCCGTCCGACCATCGAAGACGTGAAGGACGGGCCGCACGACGTTCGCCAACGAGGTTTTTCCGACCCCGCGCTCGCCATAAATGACGACATGGAGTCCTACCTGACCGACCGCGTCGGCAACGGCGGTCAGCTGTTCCCATCGCCCGGCGAACAGCTCGCGCGTGCTGATGGGCGTGCGAGGCTGGAAGGCCTGACCAGCTTGGATCGCTATCTCTTGAGCCACGGCAGGATGTAATGGGGTCATAAACCCAACCATACCGCAGACAGTTTGTCAAGTAAAGGCAGGAGTTTGCTAAGTAGGAGACTGAGATCGTTCAGTATCTTCGCCGCCGATCGTTATCGGACCATATACGTCTGCACCACTCGAATATCGAAAGCCCAATGTCCCCAACCTCGAGCACCCGCGCCGAACTCACTCCTCAATCTGCACCCCCGCGTACACATGCACCGGCAGATTCTCGCCGTCG
>CAZYLK010000072.1:21315-27338 GCA_964648365.1 uncultured Phycisphaeraceae bacterium | reverse complement strand
CGGCAACATCGTCTGCGACGAACCGGCCGGCCGGCGAGTGGTGAATGTGAAGTAGTTGGCAGAAGGGAGTGAGGGAGTGAGGGAGTGAGGGAGTGAGGGAGTGAGGGAGTGAGGGAGTGAGGGAAGAGCGTATTCGGAGCCCCCGTATTCATGCGGAGGTGCATCGGCGGGAAGCCGGTGTCACACATCACCGGTTTCACTCGAGCCGGCGCGGCGTGGCCAGTTGCTTGCGGGCCGCGTCCACGGCGCTGCGAAGCAGAATCGCCACCGTCACGGGTCCAACGCCGCCGGGTACCGGCGTAATGACGCTCGCCTTTGCTATGACGGCCTCGAAATCCACGTCGCCGACGACGCGGCGGGCGCCGTCCGGACCCTTGATCGAGTTGATGCCGACGTCGATGACGATCGCGCCGTCCTTGACGTGATCGGCGCCGATCAGCCCGGGCTTGCCGACCGCGACGACGAGCAGATCCGCCTTGCGCGTCTGCGCCCGCAGATCCTTCGTCGCGATGTGGCAGCAGGTGACGGTGGCCATCTCGTGCAGCAGAAACAGCGACACCGGCCGTCCGGCGATGGCGCCCTGCCCGACCACCACGGCGTCCAGCCCGCGGGCCGGGCGATTCGCGGCCTTGAGAATCTCCATCACCGCCAGGGCCGTACACGGCGCGATGATCGGCCCGCCGTAGAACAGCAGCCCGATATTCGACGGGTTGACGCCCTCCACGTCTTTGTACGGGTCGATGTAGTACTGCATGGCCGGCGTGTCGATGCCCTCCGGCAGGGGCAGGTTCAGCAGGATGCCGGTGACGGACGGATCATCGTTGAGCCGGCGCAGCAGACCGCGGATCTGCGCATCGGTGGCGCTGGCCGGCAGCGTGTGCAGGCGATACTCGATGCCGACTTCCTCACATCGCGTCTGCTGCGAACGAGCGTAGATCATCCCGGCCGACGGATCGCCGACCATGACCGCGTCGAGGCAGACGGGGTGTCCCTCCGCGCGAAGCTGGCGCACGGCCGCGGCCGTTTCGCCTTTTATACGGCGGGCAAGCGCGACGCCGTCGATGATGAAGGGTGATTCGGGCATGAGGTCGCCAGGCTGTGTCGCCCTTTCAGGGCTTCATTTCCGCGGGGCGTCTCCTACCCAGGGCGTTGCCCTGGGCTGATATGTTCGGCCCCTGCGGGGCGTACGGGACGCATTGCCGCGTCGGGGTATACATAACGCGTCGCCTCTTCGGGGCGTACGGGACGCATTGCCTCGTCGGGGCATCCATGACGCATCGCCTCATCGGGCCAGTCGTGCCGCATCGCCTCTTCGGGGCAGACGGGACGCATCGCCTCGTCGGGGCGTACGGGACGCATTGCCTCGCCGGGGCATACATGACGCGTCGCCTGTTCGGGGCAGACGGGACGCATCGCCGCTCTTGGGCAGACGTGACGCATCGCCTCGTCGGGGCGTACGTGACGCATCGCCTCTCAGCGGCTGACCTTCAGGAGCACCGGCTCCGCCGCCGCGTAATAGTAAATGGCGATCCCCGCGCCGACAACGCTGGCGATCCACAGTGTCCTTTTGATCCGCGCGATGAGTCGGTCGAAGCCGGCGGCTCGGTTCGGGTCGTTGGCCAGCGACGTGAGGAAACGGATCCGGCTGCCAATCGACGAGTGTCGCCAGCTTCGCTCTTCGTGCGGGATGCCGTTGAGCACGGCCACCCGGTCCAGGGCGGTGGCGAACCAGTGCGCGGCCGTGGCGCACACGCCGTGGGCGTGGCGAGTGCCATTCGGGTCGGACGCCGGCGAGCCTTCGCCGAGCGCTTCTGGAAACATCGACGATGGATGCACGCTGCACGGCACGGCACACGACGCGGCATCGGGCGTGACGCAACGGACGCCGAAGAGGTCCGCCTGACGCTCGAATCGCCGCGACACCCAGCCGAACCCCAGCGCCCAGACGGCAACGGCGATCACCCCGCCGCCGATTTCCACCCCCGTGGTCGAAACGCCGGAGCGGTACATCGCCTCCATCGCCCCGGACACCAGCAGCATGGTCACGAAGGCGAACATCAGGAAGAACTCGATGTGGTGCAGCCGGATATGCCCGGCCTCGTGGCCGAAGACGGCCTCGATCTGCCGCTCGTCCATCGTTTCCAGCAGCCCGTCCGACAGCAGCACGTATCGCACCCGGGGCGACAGGCCCATTACGGCCGCGTTGATCATCATGCCGTCGCTGTTCCAGACGAGGATCTCGCGGCAGCGCAGACCGATCCGCCCGCACAGGGCCTCCAGCCTGTGGCGAAGCGGACCCGGCTCCAACGGGTGCGTCAGCCAGATCCTGCGCAGCATCAGCGGCGCCGCCAGAAAGATCATGAGGGCGAAGACGCCGAGCAGCACGTCGGGGGCATAGGGCCAGCCGAACAGGTGGGCGCGAATCGCGCCGGCGTAGCCCTCCGTAAGGTTCGAGACGAACAGCACCAGCGAGATGGGCACGGCCACGATCAGGACGTGGTGCCGCAAGTTGAAGTTGAGGAAGTGCCGGCGCGACCACACCGGCCGCGCCGGGTCGGCCTCCAGGGAGACGCCCAGCCGGTCCCTCATCGCGCGATCGACCGGGTAGGCGAACCACCAGACCAGAAGCACGCCGGCGAAGAAGGGGGTCATCACGACGAGGTCGGCAACGAGCTTCAGCGGCGCGGACAGCCGGAATCCGTACACCAGATCGGGCCAGGGCGTCGCCAGCATGTCGAATCCGAATCCGGCGGTGACCGCGACTTTCAGGACCGTCATGGCGCGATGGTGAGATCGCTGTGCGGGTTCCGGCCGCTGGGGGCTTTCGACCAGCAGTCGGACCGCCCGCCGGGAGGCTGCCCAGGCTGCCAGCGCCACCAGGCCGAGCTGTCCGCCGACCAGGGCCACGGTCCACCGTCCCTGGCCGTCCGAGTAGAGCGGTCTGGCCCAGTCCACGTCGGACCGCAGGAAGACCAGCGCGAAGGCTATAAGTGTCTGCAAATGCATGGGTTAATGATTCTGTTGTGCGGCGGCTCGCGACAGCTCCGGTCCGAAAACCACCGCCGGCGCTTGACTCGCCCCCGGAATCGTACGGTTTAGGCGAGAGTCCGCGCCGACGGCTTGCGGCGTGCAATTTCCAGAGAATAGTATGCCCACCGCAGCGTTACTCCCCTGTTGGATTGAATCGCGAACCCGGAAGCGCGATCAGGCGAACCGGGAGGCCTTTTATCAGGAGCAACACACGATGAGAAGTCTGTTCGGCAGTGTCATGATTGTTATGGCGTTGCTGGGCCTGACCGCCGCGCCGAATATCGCGTACGGGCAGGAGAAGGGCGACAAAGCAAAGCCGGCCAAGACCGAGAAGGACAAGCCGGCCAAAGGGGCTGAGGCGCCGAAGGCGTCGGGAGACAAAGCGGCCGCCGGGGACGAAGCGTCCCGGTTGGAGCGCTTGCAGCAGGCCCTGGGACAGAAGCTGAAGCTGACGCCGGACCAGAAGACGAAGATCGACCAGCTCTTCGCCAGCCAGAAGAAGGCGGCCGAGGCCGCGGCCAAGGCCCGGGAGGCCTTCCAGGCGCAGCACGGCGCCAAGCTGGAGGAACTGAACAAGCAGATCGAGGCCGCCAAGAAGGCCGGCGACACCGCGAAGGTGGAGTCGCTCGGCGCCGAGCGCAGCCAGTTGATGGAAATGCGCTCCAAGGCGACCGACGACATCGCCGGCGCCAAGCAGTCCGAGTTGTTCGCGGCCGTCGACAAGCTCTTGCAGCCGGAGCAGAAGACGCAGTTCAAGGCGCTGCTTGTCGAGTTGAAACTGGTTGCGGACGAGAACGCCGGGTCGAGCCTGGACCTTAAGGACGTGATGAAGGCCGTCATGAGCCGGGACGTCGGCGTCGACGAGAGCGACAAGGAAGCGATCAGCACGCTGTTCAAGCAGAAGGCCGCCGAGATCAAGACGGCCAAGGGCGACAAGGCCAAGATCGCTCAGATCAAGACCGCACTGCGCAGCGAACTGGCGGCCAAGCTGGGCGCCGAACGCTGGCAGGCGGCGCTGAACGTCATGGCCGACATGGAGAAGAAGTCCGGCAAGGACGCGAAGGACGCCCCGAGCAAGGCCGCGCCAGACGGCAAGGCCAAGCCGGACGCCGGCAAGTCGAAGGACGACGGCAAGAAGAAGGGCAAGAAGGATAAGAAGTAACGGAGCGACTTCATCCGCCCGTCAGCACGGCCACGCGCCGGGCTGAACCAACTGACGTGTCACAGGCGCCGCGCGGATCCACTGATCCGCCGCGGCGTTTTTCTTTGCGCACGAGCACGCGCGGCTGACCTCAGCCGAGCCGCAGCCTGACCAGCAGATCGTGCAGCGCGTCGCGACCGCTCGGCGCTTCCGGCAGGGCGCTGGCGTCGCGGGCGGCCTCCAGTTCGGCGACGAGACGTGTGTATTCGCGCTCGTGGAAGGAAAGGTCCGCGCCCTCGATGAGGCCCTTTTCCGCGCCGCCGGTTTTCTGGGCGACCAGATCGTCGATATAGGGCAGGCGAAAGGTCTCGTTCAGCGTAACCAGGTTCGCCTCGATGCGGCCGGTCCGCATCAGATGGATGCCGGTCAGCAGCACGCGATAGACGTAGAGCAGCGGCTTGATGCGGCGGTCCTTGTCGAACAGCTTCCACTGCGTCGCGGCGAAGCCGAGGTAGTGATGGGCGTGGTGTCGCGTGATGCAGTCGGCCGCGATTCGCTTGAGTTCGCCGTGTTCGGCCGTCGTGTGCAGCACCAGCGGCGAGTAGAGCTGCTCCAGCACATAGCCGTTGCGCTTGAGCACCATGCGGAAGAACTTGAGCGCATCGTGCGTGACCAGGTCCAGATCAAGTCCGCCCGGCCCGGCCGCGGACTCAATCGTTTCCCGCGGCGCCCGCAGGCCGACCACTTCCGCAACGGGCAGGATGTGGACGCCGCGCAGGTCATAGTCGGAATCGCGCGAGGCGAAGCCGTAAAGATGCGCGCCGCTGATGGTCACGAACAGCAACGGATAGGGTTGCTCGGCGACGATGGCGTCGAGGGCGGGGCGGGGTAGGTCGGGCAACGGATCGGCGGACATCGGCTCACGAGTACCCTAAGGCGCCGCTGGCCGCAACCAAAACCCAGAAGGAGGGGAGTGAGGGAGTGAGGGGAAGAGGAAGAGTTGGACCATGATCTTTCTTCCCTGACTCCCTTACTCCCTCATTCCCTCACTCCCCACGTTCCGAGTCTGGAGCGGGGGCAGTCCGAAACATGCGCGCAGTGGCAAGAAGGTGCGATGTCAGAGTCTAACTTAACTTATTTGAGACAACAAGTGCCGTTGCTGCCCCAACGTTGCGAACGTTGGGAGATTTCGAATGTCGCGTGCGGAATGACGATGCGGAAAACCCAAGGCCGCGGCCGGGCTTTAGCCGGCCCGTGTTTGCCACCGGTTTCAACCGGTGGTGGACGCCCTTGTTTATGGCCTGCCTCAGCCGGCTTCAGCCGGGCTTGGTCTTACCGCCGCCGTAGTATCTCACATAGCAGATGGGGAGCGGCCGGACTTCCGCGCGGCAGAATACCACTAAATCGAAGGCGTACAACTGTGCGCTTCTGGGGCATGGACACGTGAGCAAGCCCGGCTGAAGCCGGCTCAAGGATGGGTGTCGCCGTGCCGCCCACCAGCTAAAGCTGGCGGCAAATAACGGTCGGCTGAAGCCGACCGAACGGCCGGCGTCAGGCTTTTCATCGCGAGCGCCGCGCTTGCTGTTAGTATGTCTACAGCGTTCTTAGGCCCGCCCACCGCGCCGCCTCCCGGTGCATGTTCGCACGCGCGGCGGCGTGATACAAGTGATGAAACCGGTCCGTCTGGAAGATGCGCTCGCGGGCGACCATGCTCTCCAGAAACCGATGCCGGTGCGGCGCAAACTCGGCTTCGGGCAGTCCGACCTCGCGCAGGATCGCGTCGGCGTAGCGGTCGTACTCATGCGGCTCACGACCCAGGATGCTCAGATCGATGTCGCAGATCAGCCGCTCG
>CAZYLK010000072.1:0-21215 GCA_964648365.1 uncultured Phycisphaeraceae bacterium | reverse complement strand
TCGAGATCCCCGGCGAGCGCCAGCCGGGCGCAGAATTCCATCCATCGCTCATGCATGGCGTTCGGTTTGGGCGAGGCTTGTGACTCGGGATCGCCGTGCATTGTCGTTAACCATATCAAGCGTTACGGAGTCGCAACGCAGCGCGTCAGCGCATCGTGCGTAGCGCTCGGAACCCCGCGTTCATCGTTCACCGATCGGGTGGATTCGCCCAGCGGCGTTCGCGCCGCTGCCCCCGGTGAGCATGCGCCGGATCCGGCAATCAGCCTCGGTCGAACCGTTTTCGAATCAGTCTCATTTTGCCCCGATCCGCCGTTGATGCAATCCCGCCCTCGGGCGTTGGACGCCCAGGCATCGCAAATTCCGCTCAAGCGGCGGACAAGCGCGCTACGTCCCGGTTGGGCTTCGCGCGGCCAGTTCCCGCCGCCACTTCAGATAGGATCGAAGCGCCTGCTCGCGGCGGCGACGGCGCTCGGCCGCTTGCCGCTCGAGTCTTTCCTGCTTGAGCTGCTCGTCGAGCCCCGCGTTGAGGTCCGGATGGTCCGAACGCATCTTGCGCATGATCTGGATGGAGCGGAGCGTCCGCTCCTTTTGGCTGAACGCGATCTCGCGGCCGCACTCCGGGCAGACGCCGTTGACGTTGCCGTACAGGTCGTAGCCGCAGCGCTTGCAGGACCCGTGCGGGCAGGCCAGCGCATCCATGCAGGCGTCAAGCCCCGCGCCCCGCGTGCAGAACCCGTCGATCACGAGCCAGATGTCGGGATTCTCGTCCCGCATCCGCGCAATCTGCCACGCTCGCCGATTGGCTGCGTCAGTGTCCATGTGAACCGCAAGAGGGACTCATCACCCGATGGTCCCACTCCATTATAGACGTCGATCTGCCCCTCGTGGCGGAGCGCGGTTGTGTTTATCGGCGACGCACGTGCTGGTCCGTCCGCCCGGAGGGCGCGCAGCGTGGCGCGGACGGTGCCGCTGATTCAAGTCTGCCGCTGTGGCCGGGCTTCAGCCGGCCGGCTCTTGCCGCCGGTTTCAACCGGTGGGGAAGGTAACCGTCCGCACTCTGCATCAACCGGCTTCAGCCGGGCTTGCTATCGCTGCTCGGTCTCAATTGGCATACCACGGGCGACCTGCCGAGGTCAACGCAGACGTGCCGCCGCATCAGAGGGCGTTGCCTCCGCGCTTCGGTGGCACGGGCACGTTAAGCAAGCCCGGCTGAAGCCGGCTGAAGCGTGAATGTATCGCCCGCCATCCACCAGCTAAAGCGCTTTAGCTGGTGGCAAAAACCGGTCGGCTGAAGCCGACCCCCCAGATGCCGGCGCCGACGGATTTGCACGACCAGAGTCCATACCCCAACGCACGGTGGGTGAACAAACGATGTCGAATCTCGCGGGTTGGGCTGAATGCCTTGCGCGATTGGCGTCCGGAGAAATGCCGCCGGGTCCGCCCGGGCTTCAAGTCCGCCCGTGCTTCAGGTCCGCCCCGGGGTTCAAGGCCGCGCGGGGTTCAAGGCCGCGCGGGGTTCAAGGCCGCGCGGGTCTCAAGTCCGCAGTTCGCTCTCAAATGACGCTCCGCCGAGCCGCGATGAGCAGCGCATTGGCCTTCTCGTAATCCGGCCGTTCGGGCAGCTTCGTCGTGGCATATGTGGAGTCGAACTCCGCATGCAGCGACAGCCGCCAGGCGTCCACGTCGGGCCAGGGCACGTCGCCGCGACGGATGGCCAGCAGGCGGTCGCGGTGTTCACCCACCGACACGGGAATCACGCCGTCGCGCAGGGCCGTGATGCCGGCCAGCAGCAGGCGGATCAGGTGCATGGCGTGCTTCCATTTGACCCCCCGGCCGCGGCGGAGGCGGGCGGTGATCTTGTTGAACTGGCTGAGGACGTAGCCGTTGTAAGTCTGGTAGATCAGCTTCGACAGGAAGGCCTCGCGCATGTCGAGCATCTGCCGCGCGATCGGCGTCGCGTGTTCGACCAGCGGCGTGTAGAGGCATTCGAGCACGTTGGGGTTCGCCTTCAACGCCATCGTGATGAACTTCTGCAGTTCCCAGTAGCACTCCTCGGTCTCGGGGTTTTCAAGTTGCTCGGGCACGCCGTACAGCGACCAGTGCATGTTGGCCGGCGGCAGGTACACGCCGCGGCGGTCCACGTCGGACGCCTCCACGTCGAGGCCGTAGGCCCGCGAGCCGACCACGCAGCGGAAGATGACGCAATCGAGCAGGTCGAAGTCGTCGAGCGCATCAGCCGGCGCCCAGATCCGGTCGCGCTGGACTTCCTTGAGAATCGCGAACTGCGTCCGCCGCAGCGGCGCCTCCCCGCCGTCCGCGAACCGCACCCGATACGCATGGGTGTGGTCCACCGGCGACTTGACGATCACCCCCACGGCCCCGACCGGGTAGTCCTGCCCCCCACCGGCCGGCGCAGTGACGACGCGCGTCACGACCTGCGTCCCCGGCGAGAGGATCATGTTCGGGTTGTGGGCGATTCGGCGCGGCATGGCGGAGAGTGTAGCCCGTCACGGCAAGTGTTGGGAATGACGAGGGGCGAATGTCGAATGTCGAATGCAGAATGTCGAATGCAGCACCCACGGCGTCACAACGTCGCCACATGACAAACCGTCAGCGCCGTCGTCAGCACCAGCGCCGCGGGGTACCAGCGCTGCGGGGAGAGCGGTCCGGGCATGCCGACGGCCAGTCCGTCGAGGCGGCGCAGGGCGCGTCGCGTGGTGACGTACTCGAACCACGCCCGGGCGAGCGCCGCGGCCGCGACCGTCAGCGCGCCGGCGGGGAAGATCGAGAAGACGTTCATCGAAAACAGCACGGCGCCGATCTTGAGCAGCCGGACCCACGGCACGTCGGACGGCGGGTCGAAACGGTCGCGCAGCAGCCGGAAGACGATCCACGCCGCCAGCCACAGTGCGCCGGCCGCGAGTCGATCAACGCCGGGCCGCAGCGGCGACCAGGGGTTCGACGCCAGTGCGCAGAAGCCATTTGCCGCCAGCGCCACCAGCGTCCAGCGCAGCACCTCGAACGCGGCACGCTCGCGGGCGCCGCGGGCGCTGAGCGAAATGCTGACCAGCGCCCGCCGGTCGAACCCGAATCCGCACTCGGGACAGCGCGACTCGGGTATGCCCAGCAGGCAGTAGCCGCACTGCGGGCAGGTCAGATGCTCCGCGCCGGGTGCATCCGGCCGCGGAGGTCGATCCTCCGGGCGCAGCCAGCGGCTTTCGAGCGGCTCAGGCTCGGTCATGGTGGGTCAGTCAACGTGACGCGGCCGCAACGGTCAAGACGAGCACATACGTGTGGCACCGGTTTGCAACCGGTGGATTGAACCGTGTGGCACCGGATTTCAACCGGTGAATTGAATCATGTGGCACCGGTTTGCAACCGGTGAAGTCACGGCCTGGAAGGCCGTGCCACGCGTGCCACAGGGCCGGAAACGTCGGCCAAGTCCAGATCCCACGTCTGGCTGCACACGTCGTGTCCGAAGAGTCGCCCGCGCTCTTCCTTTACCAGGTGGAACCCGGCCCGCTCGTAGATCCTTCGCGCAGCGTGGAGCACGTCATTGGTCCACAGCGTCAGGCGACGATACCCGGCGGCGCGGGCGAACTCGATGCACTCGCCGACCAGCCGTGAACCTATACCCAGTCCGCGGGCGTCCGGTTCAACCAGCAGGCAGCGCAGGCGCGCCGCTCGCCTGCCGCCGTTGACCAGGAACACGCACCCAGCGAACCGGCCGGCCACCTCGGCGATCCAGCCGCGCTCGCGGGCGGCGTCGAACCGCTCGACGAAGCGGCCCAGGATGGTCGCGACAAGAGCTTCGAAGGTCGCGTCCCAGCCGTACTCGCGGGCGTAGAGCACGCCGTGGCGATGGATGCACCAGCCGATGTCGCCGGGGCGGGGCGCTCGCAACGTGACGGCCGGGTGAGGCGCAGCCGGGGGGCGCAGCGTGACGGCCGGGTCGGCATTGCGATCGGTCGTGCGATCGGCATCGCGATGAGTCTTGGGATCGGCCTTCAGCTCGGACTCTGCTTCAGCCGGTACGAGCAGGCCTTCGATCTCGCCCATCGCGGCCACGAGGCGAGCCTGCCGCGCTTCGTCCAGCGGCGCGAGCATGGCGCTGATCTGCGTGCGCGTCCGCTCGTCGAGCCGGCCGAACGCTGTCTTGCCGCGCGCGGTCATCGTGATGAGCCGCTGTCGCCCGTCGTGCGGGCTGCGGCGGCGGGTGATCAGGCGCCGACGCTGGAGCGAAGCGAGCACGCGGCTCAGATAGCCGCGGTCCAGGAGCAAGTCCTGCGCCAGCCGTGCGGCCGTGAGGCCCGGATGATGGGCGATCTCGTACAGGATGCGCGCTTCCGCCAGGCGGAAGTCGCTGCCGGCCAGCTTCTCGTTGAGCAGTCCGATCTGCCGGGTATAGAAGCGATTGAACGCCCGCACCCGGCCGATGGTCTCGACTCGCTTCGAACGAACCGCCATGCGGGGGAGGCTAGCGGTTTTGTTGCCAAAGTCAACTAAGTGAGAATGCGCTCGTGGCGGAACTCTGCTACCCATTGCGCGGTCGATTCCCCGGAAAGGCACCAGCGCGCCGCTCAGCGTCGGGCCCGCACGGGTTCTCGCAGGAGCCGCGGGGGAAGGTCCGATCATCTCTCCCCGGCCGCGCCGCGGCGGATCGGCGTTCCGATACATCGGTGAGGCGGCGGCGTCATGGCAATCGCGCCGCCGGCAGCGGGATGATCCACCTATGAGCGCGACCGGCGGCATTCGCGTACTCGTTATCGACGACTCGGTCTTTATGCGCAGCGCGCTGAAGAGCGGCCTGGCCGGCGAGGACGGGATCGACGTGCTCGGCACCGCTCAGAACGGCCTCGATGCACTCAAGAAAATCCGTGAGCTTCGCCCGGACGTGATCACGCTTGACGTGGAGATGCCCGGCATGGACGGGCTGGACGTCCTGGCGACGGTGATGAAGGAGTGCCCGCTGCCGGTCGTCATGGTCTCGACCCGGACGCAGAAGGGCACGGCCACCACGCTCAAGGCGCTGGAACTGGGCGCGGTGGAATGCGTCGCCAAGCCGCTGGGCGACAAATCTTCCACGCTGCAGTCTTTCCGCGCGGCGGTGGTCGAGGCGGTGAAGGCAGCCCACGCCGCGAACCGGCGCACCCTGGCTGCGGCGCCGGCGCGGGTGACGGCGGCGCACCCGGTCGGCGCGTTTGACCCCGCCGCGGTGATCGCCATCGGCATCAGCGCCGGCGGGCCGGCCACCCTGCATCGCATGATGCCGGCATTCCCGGCGAGCTTCCCGCCGATCCTGATCGCCCAGCACATGCCGCCGGACTTTACCGGCCCGTTCGCAACGCGGCTCAACGAAACATGCAGGCTGACGGTCGTCGAGGCCCGCAACCTGGCCGAGGTTCGTGCGAACCACGTCTACATCGCCGCCGGCGACCGGCATCTGCGTCTGATGCGTCGCGGCGACCGGCTGCACCTGTCGGTCGAGATGGGTCCGAAAGTCTCCGGCTTCCGCCCGTCGGTGGACGTCCTGTTCGAGTCGGTCGCGGCCGCGGCCGGCAGCCACGCCGTCGCACTCGTGATGACGGGCATGGGTTTCGACGGCGCGGCGGGCGTCAAACGCCTGAAAGAAGCCGGCGCCCGCACCTTCGCCCAGGATCAGGCCACGAGCATTGTTTACGGCATGCCCAAAGCCGCCTTCGACACGGGTTGCATCGACCGCGTCGTGTCGCTCAGCGACATCCCGACGTGTCTGGCGGAAGCGGTGTCGCTCCAGCCGGCGTAGCGCCGCGGTCGGCGCCCGCCGTGTCGGCGCCCCGCATGTCGAAGCCCCGCGGCTCAGCGCACCGCATGTCAGAGCCCCGCCTTTAAAGCCCGCGTTGCGGCTCATATGGGCTCCAGGATGGAAATGACGCAGCGCAAAGCAAGGAGTTCGCGCGACGCACGCCTCAAACCCCCGCATGAATGCCGGGGCTCTGAACATGCGCGTCGCGATCATCCCGCCTGGATCGCTGGGCATCGTGCGTGATCGAGTCATCGAGCGTTCATTGCCGAACGCCGGCGCAGCGGATACGCTTGTTCTGAAGCGGCACGGCGAGTGCGCGTCGAACCGAGCGAGAGGTCGGTACGGGCCATCACGGCCGTGATCGCGGCGGCGCCGACCGGCCGGTGACGCCGCGGCGGCCCGCTTAGCAGCAATGTGGCCGTATCGAATGATGTCGCACTGTATCCGTTCGTGACCGTCTTTGTTGCAATTTTGGAGATCCCGCAATGGGACAGTTGTTCGAAAGCGTTACGCAGTCGATCGGCCGCACGCCGCTGGTGCGGATTCAGCGGATCATCAGCGCGCCGGCGCCCGTCTACGCCAAGCTGGAGTTCAACAACCCCCTTTCCAGCGTCAAGGACCGCATCGGCGTCGCCATGATCGAGGCGGGCGAGCGGGAGGGGAAGATCACGCCGCAGACGCTGATCGTCGAGCCGACCTCCGGCAATACGGGGATCGCCCTGGCGTTTGTCTGCGCGGCCAAGGGATACAAGCTGACGCTGACGATGCCGGAGAGCATGTCGATGGAGCGGCGGAACGTGCTGCGCCTGCTGGGGGCAAACATCGTGCTGACGCCCGCGGCGGACGGCATGAAGGGGGCGGTGGCGGCCGCGGAGAAGCTCAACGCCGAATCGCCGAACTCCTACATGCCACAGCAGTTCCGCAACCCGGCCAACCCGGAGGTCCACCGGCGGACGACCGCAGAGGAAATCTGGCAGGACACGGACGGAAAAGCGGACATCCTCGTCTCCGGCGTGGGCACCGGCGGCACGATCACCGGCGTGGGCGAGGTGATCAAGTCGCGCAAAGCGAGCTTCAAGTGCTACGCCATCGAGCCGGAAAACTCACCGGTCATCACGCAGACCAAGCAGGGCCGGCCCGTGCAGCCGGGCAAGCACATGGTGCAGGGCATCGGGGCGGGTTTCGTGCCGGAAGTGCTCAACCTGGACATGGTGGACGAGACGGTGCTGGTCAGCAATGACGAGGCGTTCAGTTGGGCGAAGCGGGCGGCCCGGGAGGAGGGAATCCTGTGCGGCATATCTTCCGGCGCAGCGCTGGCGGCCGCGGACAAGGTGGCCCGGATGCCGGAAAACAAGGGCAGGATGATCGTCGTCGTGCTGCCCAGCGCGGGAGAGCGTTACATGTCCACGCCGCTGTTTGCCCAGCCGTGATGGGCGGTCCGCACTCTGCGGCGAGCGACGTGCCACTGCTCTTGAGCAGTGGTTCGCGACTGCGCCGCGGGTTTCCCTCGAACGAACCGAGTGGCCGGGTTTCGATTCGAAGTTCGGTGCATCCGTCGGCTGCACTGCTCAAGAGCAGTGGCACCGGCAAGCCTGTGACGTTTCACAAACCGCTGTCCCTGCGCGTGTGCGGGCTTACGCTGCTGGTGGCGGCGCTTACCGCAACAGTGACGGTAGGCGCGGCGGAGGTCTCTCCCACGCCACCCCCCCCCGCAATCAGGGGGCAGGATTCGCAGCCGGCCGCCGATGAGCCGGACCCCGAACCGAGAGTCATCCTGCCGGACGAATCCGCGTACCGGCCATCCGCCGCCGACGGCAAGGGATCGGTGACGGTCAAACCGGCGAGCGTCGAGGTCTCCTCGCCGGTGACCATCGAGTACACGTTTACCGCCGCTGCGCCCGGCATCGCGGCTGGCGGCGGCATCAGCATGTCGGTGTCGCAGTTCTGGCAGTGGGCGCCGCCGCAGGACTCCGATCCTGAATCACCCGGTTACACGACGGTGCGCTGCTCACGCGACGGGCTGCCCCTGACGGTTGATGCCGTCCCGCAGAATCGGGTCGTGCTCGTGCGCGTTCCCGACGGCGGCCGGCTCGAACCGGGCGACACGGTCGCGATCACCTACGGAGATACCTCCGGCGGGAAGCACCCGTCGGCCCGAGGACGCAGCGACGCCTATGCCGAACGCGGTGAGCGGTTCTTTTTCAAGGTGGACGGCGACGGCGACGCGTTCTTTACGCCGCTGGAGACGCAGGCGTCGTTCGAGGTCGTCGCGCGAAACGCAACGGCCCTGCTGACGTTCGCGCCGTCGCAGGCGGTCGCGGGCGAACCGTTCGAGATCAGCGTGGCGGCGGTCGATCGCACGTTCAACCGCGTCGAGTCGTACGTCGGGACGATCTTGCTGGAATGCGCGGAGGGCGAGGCGGAACTCCCGCCGCGGGTATCGTTTGGTCCGAGTGATCGGGGCGCGATCCGCGTGCCCGTTACGGCCAGGTCAGCGGGCGTGGTGCGCATTTCCGCCGCAGACGCCGCCGATCGGCTGGCGTCGGCGCGGACCAACCCCACGATCGCATCCGCGGCGGAACCGGCCTTGTCGCTGTTGTGGGGCGACGTGCAGATTCACTCCAACGTCAGCGACGGCACGGCCATCCCGGAAGACATATACGGCTACGCCCGCGACGTGGCCCGGCTGGACTTCGCCTCGCTGACGGATCACGACCACTGGGGCTACCGCCCGCTGGATACCGATCCGAAGACGTGGCGGCACATTCTGGAGGTGACGAGCCGGTTCAACGAGAAAGGGAGATTCATCACATTTCCCGGCTATGAATGGACCAACTGGACGTTCGGCCATCGACACGTGCTGTTTCGCTATGAGAAGGACGCGGAGGTTTTCGCCTGGCAGGACGAGCGCAGCGACCATCCGCTCGAACTGTGGAAGCTGCTGGCCGGCAAAGACTGCGTCACGATTCCGCATCATACCGGGGGGGGGCCGATCCCGGTGTTCTGGAAGTACCATGACCCGTCCTTTGAGCCGGTCGTAGAAATCTGTTCGGTGCATGGCGTCTCCGAGGCGATGGGCCATCCGCGCTGCATTTATTCACCGGTCGCATCGGGCATGGTGCAGTCGGCGCTGGCCCGCGGGCACCGCCTGGGATTCATAGGATCGGGCGATTCGCACGACGGGCATCCCGGTCTGGGTTCGCCGGATCGGCGTGCCGGGCTGGCGGCCGTGTACGCACGAGACCTGTCGCGCGACGCCATCTGGGAAGCGATCCGCGCCCGCCGCGTCTATGCCACGACCGGCTGCCGGGCCGTGCTGCGGTTTCACATGGGCAGCGTGAAGATGGGATCGGTCGCCCCGCTGACCACGCCCGACATGGAGCGCACGCTTTCCGTGAGCGTCCTCGGCGACGCGCCGATCGCGCGCGTGACCATCGTCAAGAACAACGTCCCCGTCATCAGCGTCCCCGGCGAAGGGCTGCTGGCCACGCTGCAGTGGACCGACCCGGACCCGGCACGGGCGGGCGATTACTACTACGCCCGCATCGAGCAGCAGGACGGCGAGTGGATCTGGTCCAGCCCGATCTGGGTCGGGCAGCCGGCGAAGTAGGCGCTGACGGCGCAACGCGAGGTCCGCGCGTGGGCTCGCCGCAGGGCGAGGCCGCGCCCGCCGCCCGCACCTTCGCTCGGCGCCACATTGGCTGGCGGTCCGCGCGGGTCTCGATGACCCCGTTCTCACCCCATCCGATGGCACAAGACTTGCTTCCCCTGATCGGCAGAGTCAGCGTGCCCGTCGGTCGCGGCCGGCGGCGTTCGCTGCGCGCGGTCGGTTTGCGCGCCGGGTTCTGCGCCGCCGCCCGCCCACCTCCCAGTGCAGGAGTCCGAACGCATGTCCACCGCTTCCACCACCGCCCCCACCCTGGCCGTGACCCGTTCCTCCGCCGACCGGTATCTTGTCCTCACCGGCGCGATCCTCGTGCAGCTTATTCTCGGAACCATCTACGGCTACAGCGTCTTCTGGCAGCCGCTGGAGCAACACCTCTGGCCGGCCCTGATGACCCGGGCGGAGGCGGCGCAACTGGACGTGCTGCCGGCGGACGTCCTGATCGTCGAAGACGCGGCCGAGCGCGGCGCGGTCAGCGCCTCGCGAAGGGGCCTGCTCAACTACGCGTTCGCCATCTGCCTGCTGTCGTTCGCCACGGCCATGGTCTTCGCCGGGCGGTTGCAGGATATCAAGGGGCCGCGATTCACGGCCGCGCTCGGCGGGTTGCTGCTGGGCTGCGGGTTCCTGATCGCCGGGCAGATGAACCACAAGATCACGTTCTACGTCTGCCACGCACTGCTGATGGGCAGCGCGGTGGTTGTGGTTCTGCTGCTGTTCGACGCCCTCTTTAAGGGCGTCAGCCGGGAGGAGTATCCCGTATTGCGCTACGTGCCCCACGGCATCGTCACGGTCGCGGTCGTAGTGGGAATGACGCTCGGCAACACCTACGTCTCGGACACCCTGGAGGACCGCGTCTTTCTGCTCTGGGCCACCGTAGGGCTGCTCGCCGGCATCGGCGTAGGGTACGCCTACGTCTGCCCGATTGCGGCGCTGGTGAAGTGGTTCCCGAATCAGAAGGGGCTGGTTTCCGGCATCGCGGTGGCGGGCTTCGGGCTGGGAGCGTATCTGTTTTCCGGCAAGACGGTCTTCGGCGCCGTCGGGTTCATCGAGCAGTACGGCATTACCCGCTTCTTTACGGTCCATGCCCTCATCGCCGCGGTGGTCGTATTCATCGGCGCCATGATGCTTCGGAACCCGCCGACCACGGCCGCGCCGGCACGGAGCGCCGTCGCCGACGCAAGCTGGCAACAGCTCCTGCGAACGCCGAAGTTTTATGTGCTGTGGCTGATGTTCTTCAGCGGGGCCATGGCGGGGCTGATGGTCATCGGCATTCTCAAGCCGTTCGCGGGCGACCAGCTTGTCGCGGCGGCGGCCGATTCGGCGACGCTCAGTGATGCGGCTCGTGCAGACCTGATGCTCAAAGGCGCCACCGCCGTGGGCGTGCTGGCGCTGTTCAACGCGGCGGGGCGCGTGCTCTGGGGGCTGCTTTCCGACCGCATCGGGCGCGCCCCGGCCATGACGGCCATGTTCCTGTTCCAGGGCGTCATGATGCTGCTGCTGGTGACGCTGCGCTCGGAATGGCAACTGGCGGTCGGCGCCGCGTGCATCGGGTTCAACTTCGGCGGCAACTTCGCCCTGTTCCCGTCGCTGACGGCCGACCTGTTCGGAGCGAAGAACTTCGGCGCCAATTACGGCTGGGTGTTCACGTCATACGGGGTGGCCGGCGTGCTCGGCGTCGCCGCGGGTAATACCGCGAAGCAGGCCACCGGCAGTTACTTCGCAGCGTTCGTCATTGCCGCCGGACTGTGTTTCGTCTCCGCGATCCTGGCCCTGATCCTCAACCGGCGCGTGCCGGCGCGGGCCTAGCCGGCGCCCTGGGTCGCCCGCAGAGAGTCTGCTGGTCGGCGCGAACCGGCGCAGGCCATGCGGACTCGGTCGATCGGTTTCGCGCGGTTACCGGGCGGGCGCCGGAGGGATGCGTTCCGGCGGTCCGCAGCGCCTCCTTGACACCTACCGGCGAATTGCTCAAAACCCCCGAGGGGGTGGCGCACCGGCGCTTGACCGCGCAGCGCGCGACCCTAAACTTCGTCCGAATTTCGCGCCGCACGCGGTAAGGTTGCAGGCCGAACTTCGCCGAAGAAAACCTGGCGTAGGCGCCGGGAAGGCACGGTTTCGCCTTGCGGATGTCGCACCGCGGCGATGTCGGAGTAACGCACGATGGCCAGTGACAAGACCACGATCGAGATGAACAGATGGGATCCTCAAGACGGGCGCCGCGTGGCGATGCGGCCGACGGGCCTGATGGCCCGGGCCGCCGGATGGAACGTGTCGCTGCCGGGTGCGGGCGGCGCGCTCGGCGGTGGAGCGGGCGGCTTCGGAGGCGCCGGGCTCCTGACCGCCGCGCGCGACGAGGATGAAGAGGAAGGCGACGACGACTTCTTCGACGACGACGACGACGAATACGACGACGATGATTATGACGACGACTTCGACGACGACCTCGACGACGACGAGGACGGCGACGAGGAGTTTGAATAAACCCCGCCGAACCGCCGGCGCCGATGCCCGATAAGGCGGCGATCCTTCAGACGCGCCCCGCAACGGTCGATCGGTCTGGCGATGTCCGAGCCACTGGAAACCGATTCGTGCCAGGCGTCCGCGGCCGTGGAGACCGACCGCCGAACCCAGGCGGACCGCCGAGCCGGCGACCGCCGCGGGGTAGGTGACCGGCGCAGCGGCATGGACCGCCGCCGCGGTCCGGGGCGCCGGCTGGGAGACCTCCGCCGCGAGGCGGAGGAAGGCCGCATGGCCGGCGACCTGCTGGAGTTCGTCAAGGCCATGGACGAGTACAAGCGGGTCAACGACCGCCCGTTTCCGAGCTGGTCCGAGGTCTTCGAGGTGATCCACTACCTCGGATATCGAAAGGTCGCCGATCAGGCCCACCACATCAACACGGCCTGCGGGCCGGAGACCTTCGGCGGCACCGGCTCAGACCCGGACGAGGACGAATAGCCCGCCGGGCCGATGACTCGGCCGGCACGCCCTCGCCGTCCCCATGCCGCCGCGCTCACTCTGCCTCAGTAGTCCTGGCGCCACCGCAGTCTCACCTCCCGAAGCAGCCCCGATCGTCGACGCCGCAAAGCCCGGCGCTTCGCGCTGCCGGCGACACCCTTCAAAACCGACCGTGGTCGGTCTATAGTCTCCGTAGCCGCGTGGGGAATGCGGGGATGGAGGCTGGGCCTCAGGGCCGCCGCGCCTCCCGCCGCGAAGGTCTCGGTCGTCCTGATGACACAGCGTGAGCAAGAGCAGGTACGTCCCGGCGCGCCGCCGGGCGCGGCCGGCCGCGACCCGTCGCCGGTCGAGCCAGCGGACGTCGAGCACTCGCCGGTCGCACCGTCCGGCTGGCGTGGCGCGATCCTCAATCTGGCGGCCCCCCTGCTGTTTGTGATTGTCGCCGCCGGGGTGGGCGCCGCGTTGATCAGTTCACCTCCCCACGTTCCCAAGGCCGAGCCGGAAACGCTCGCGCCCGTCGTCGGCGTGGCGGAACTGACGCCGCAAGACGTTGACGTCTTCCTCGACGCCTTCGGCGCCGTCGTCCCGTCGCGACAGATCCGGGTGATGCCGGAAGTCAGCGGCCGGGTGATCGAGTTGAACCGTCGGCTCGAACCCGGCGGACTGATCGCCGCGGGGGAACTGCTGCTGAAGATCGATCCCGCCGATTACGAGATCGCAGTCGCCCAGGCGCAGGCGGACCTGGACGTCGCCCGGCACGAGGCCGCCCGCATCCAGGCGCGGATCGAGACGCTCAACGGACGGCGGGCGCAACTGACCATCGAGATCGAATACCTTCGCTGGAACGCGCAGCGGCTCGGGCGACTGGCCGAGGAGGACTCGGCCGGGGAACTGGAGTCGCGCGACGCGATGACGCAACTGGAAAGCCGCGAGGCCGCGCGGCGAACGCTCGATGCCGAAATCGCAGAGCAGCGACTCGCCGTACAGAGCGCTGAGTCGGCGATTCACGTCGCCGAGCGCCGGCTGGAGGCCGCTCAACTGGCGCTGGAACGCACGGCAATCTTCGCACCCTTCGACGCCCTCGTCGTGGCCGAGGACGTCGAGGCCGGGCAGTACGTCGGGGCTCAATCCCCGGTCGCAACGCTCGCCGCCACGGAGGAGTTCTGGGCCGAAGCGGCCATCCCGATCGGAAGGCTCGGCGACATCCGCTTCGCCCTCGAGGACTCCGATCGGGCAAGCCGTGTGACAGTAACCGTGGCCACGGGCGGCGCGGCGGTCGAACGCGAAGGCGTCGCACTGCGTCCGCTGGGCACGCTGGATCCGCTTGGGCGCATGGCACAGGTGCTCGTGTCCATCCGAGATCCGTTGGCGCTGGGGGAGAGCGGCGGGGCTGCGGCCGGCGTCCTGCTGGGCAGCTACGTAAAGGTGCGCATCGCCTCCGGCCGGCTGCACGATGTTTATTCCATCCCGCGCAAGGCGCTGCGGGAGAATGACCGCATCTGGGTACGCAATGCCGAAGGCCGGCTCGCGATCCGCCCGGTTGAGATTGTCTGGCGGCGACAGGACGACGTCCTGGTGCGAAACGGTTTCCCGCCCGGCGATCAACTGGTGACCACCCACCTGGCCAGCGTCATCCCGGACATGCCGCTGCGCGTGCGCGAAGCCGATCCGGCGGATGGCGCGCCATGACCCTGCCCGGCGGTCCCGGTTCGAGCGGATTCGGTTCGCGCACGCCCGACAGCGAAGGCGGCGGGCTGATCGCGTTCATGGCCCGCAACCACGTGGCTGCGAATCTGATGATGCTCCTGTTCGTGATCGGCGGCATCTTCGTCGCGTCGCGCATCAAGCAGGAAGTCTATCCGGCCTACGAACTCGACGTCGTCAACTTCAACATGTCCCTGCCCGGCGCGACGCCCGAGGAGGTCGAAGAGGGCATTTTGCTCCCGGCGGAGGAAGCCGTCCGCGGTCTGGAATGCGTCAAGCGGCTGGAAGCCACCGCCGAAGAGGGCCGCGCCGGCATGTCGGTCGAACTGGTTGAGGGCGTCGACCCGAACCGCGCCCTGCAGGACGTCAAGAACGCCATTGATCGTATTTCATCGTTCCCGGAGGAGGCCGAACGGCCGCGCGTCGAACTGGCGATCCGACAGCGATCGACGGTGACGATCGCCATCGCCGCGGACATGGACGAACGGACGCTCTCCGAGTTCGCCGAGCGCGTCCGCAACGATCTGCTGGCGCACGAGCAGATCACGCAGATTACCGTCCGCGGCATCCGCAATCCCGAAATCACCATCGAAGTGCCGCAGGCGCAGCTTCGGGCGCTGAACCTGACGCTCGATGACATCGCCGAGACGGTCGGCGCCGCCGCCCGCGACGTGCCCGGCGGCGAAGTCCGCACGGAAGGCGGCGAAGTGCTTCTGCGCAGCGCCGGCCGGCGATTCTTCGCCAGCGAGTATCACGACATCCCGGTGGTCAGCGGTCCGGGGGGGGCAAAGCTGCGGCTGGGCGACATCGCGACGATCACCGACGGCTTCGAAGACGTCGACCGCGTGTCGTCGTTCAACGGCAAACCCGGCGTGACGCTCTGGATCTATCAGACGGGGGATCAGAAGCCGCTCGAGATCGCCGAGATCGTCTACGACTACGTCGATCGCATGAACGCCGAACTGCCCGAGTCGATCGAGATGATCGTCATGTGGGATCGGGCCCGCGAGTATCGCGAACGGCTCGATCTGCTGCTGACCAACGGCGCGTTCGGCATGGGCCTGGTTCTGGTGGTGCTGGGCATCTTCCTGGCCCCCAAGCTGGCCCTCTGGGTCGGCTCGGCCGTGCCCGTGTGCCTGCTGGGCGGCATCATGATGCTGCCCGCCATGGACACGACGATCAATATGATCTCGCTGTTCGCGTTCATCATCACGCTGGGCATTCTGGTCGACGACGCCGTCATCATCGGCGAAGAGGTGTTCTCAAACATCCAGGCCGGCATGACGCGCATGGACGCCGCCATCGCGGGCGCTCGCCGAATGGGGGTGCCGGTGCTGTTCGCGGTCATCACGAACGTCGTCGCGTTCGTCCCGCTGATGTTCGTGCCCGGCCAGACCGGTCGGTTCTTCGCCGCCATTCCACTGGTCGTCATCACGGTCTTCTGTATCTCGCTTTTCGAGAGCCTGTTCATCCTGCCGGCGCACCTCGCCCACGCCCGCGCCGTGGATCCCCGAGGCCACGGCCTGCTGCCGGCGATCGCCCGCCTGCAGATTCGGCTGTCGAATGGCTTCGAGCGACTGACCGAACGGTTCTACGTCCCCGCGCTGGCGTGGACGCTTCGTTATCGCGGCATGACGGTCGCACTGTTTTTCGGCGGGCTGCTGATCGTCGGCGCCTGGTACGAGAGCGGCCGGCTCAACTTCACGTTCGACCCCCGCATCGAGGGCGACCGCGTGGACGCCGAAGTGCGCGTGCCGTTCGGCGCGCCCTTCACCGAGACGATGCGCGTCGCCTCGATCATCGAGCAGGCCGGGCTGCGGGCGGCGGACCGTTTCGGCCCGCGCGACAAGGTGCTGGCCGGCTGGATGAACGGCGCCGGGCGGCAAGGCTCCAACACCGCCGACGTCAACTTCGTCCTGGTTCCGCAGGAACAGCGCGCGTTCACCCCGGCGGACTACGTGCAGGTCTGGCGCGAGGAGATCGGCCCGTTGCCGGGGCTGGAGTCGCTCTATTTCGAGTGGGAAGTCGGGCCCTCGGGTTCGCGCGGGCTGACGGTGCAGCTTTCGCATCCGGACCGCCTCACGCTCGAAACGGCCGCGTCCGACCTGGCTCGCGCGTTGAACACGTATGCCGGCGTCACCGACATCGACGACGGCTTCGCCGCCGGCAAGCCGCAGCTCGACCTGACGATCACCGACGAAGCGCGCTCGCTGGGCCTGACGCACGAGGGGATCGGCCGGCAGATTCGACACGCATACTACGGCGCCGAAGCACTGCGGATGCAGCGGGCCCGCAACGAGGTAAAGGTCGTCGTGCGGCTGCCCGAGGCGGAGCGCCGATCGCTGGCGGACCTGGAGAACATGATCATCCGCACGCCCTCCGGCGGGCAGATGCCGCTCGTCGAGGCGGTGGACCTGACGCAGACCCGGGCACACACGGAGATCCGCCGCGTTAACGCGCAGCGCGTGCTGACCGTCACAGCCAACGTCGTGCCCGAACTGACCAACGTCAACAAGGTGCGGGCCGACCTCGAAGCCAACGTGTTTCCGCAACTCAAAGCGACGTATCCCGGCCTCACCTTCTCCTACGGCGGTCGCCAGCAGGAAGAAATCGACGCGATGCGGGCGCTGATTCAGGGGCTGGGCATCTCGCTGGCGGTGATCTTCGCCATGCTGGCGGCGGTCTATCGCAGCTACGGCGAGGCACTGATCACCATGTTGATCGTGCCGTTCGCCATCGCGGCGGCCCTGGTGGGGCATATCCTCATGGGATACGACCTGTCCGTCGTCAGCGTGCTCGGCATCATCGCGACGTGCGGCGTGGTGGTGAACGGCGGCCTCGTCCTGACCATCACCATGAACGATCTCGTTGCGCGCGGCGTGCAGTTTGAAGTGGCCGCCCTGGAAGCAAGCAAACGCCGCTTCCGTCCCATCCTGCTCACCTCGCTGACCACGTTCGTCGGCCTGGCGCCGATGATCTTCGAAACCTCGCCGCAGGCGCGCTATCTGATCCCGATGGCAATCGCCCTCGGGTTCGGCATCATGTTCTCCGCGGCCGTGGTGCTGCTGATGCTGCCGGCGTGCCACCTGATTATTCGCGGATGGTCGCCGGCGCACGCGGGCGCCGCGGCCAGCGAGGATCACGCGATCGCACAGCCCAGGTCCGTGGCTTCGGCCACGCCGTGATGCCAGCACCGAACCGCCGGTTCAGGTCTGTCGTCTCAGAGCGCCGTCAACGCTGTCGGCGGATCTTCCCCGCGACGGCCGCGTCGAAGGTGCAGCCGCACTCGGGGCAGCGCTTTGCGTCGGGAGGCAGGCCGCGCAGGCAATAGCCGCAGCCGTCGCAGACCGGTACGTCCAGCGCCATCAGTTCCTCGCGGATCGCAGCCTGCAGCCGCGCCCGACGCCACCGGTGCGAGCGCCAAAGCGCCCAGCCGATCACACCGGGCAGTCCGCTCACCATGCCGCCGAGCAGCGCGATGTCCGCGCTGACGCCGCGCGCACTCAGCCACACGGTGACCAGGAACGCGAGAATCGCGCCGCCGCCGCCGATGATCCACCCGACGCGACGCCCTCGAGGATCCACCGGCCGGCTTGCCTGCCATTCCAACCGATCAATCGCGGCCAGACTTTGGGCTTCGCGCTCAAACCGGTCGAATCTCAGAAAGGTCTGCGTCGGCAGGCGGATTCCGTCCGGATCTGACGTATGCCGTCTGTTCGAGGCGTCACCCTTCATGGCGACCTCAGTGGATGGCTCCGGTCGTGACGCCGCTCGGCGGGACGACGATCCGGTCCGCTACTTGCCCTTGGAAGCACCGCATCCGGCGCCGGAGAAGAACTCGATCGACCGTCGCTCGATCTCCTCGTGCGTCAAGTCTTCCTTGTGGGTGGCGATGGACCAGCGGTGGCCGAAGGGATCGGCAAGCTGGCCGTACCGGTCGCCCCAGAAACAGTCGGTAACCGGCATCAGCGGCGTCGCGCCGGCTGCGACCGCACGGCTGTAGACTGCGTCCACGTCCGGCACGTAGATGTTGACCAGGAATCCGGCGCCGGGTTTCGACAGCGGCGAGAAGTTGCCCCAGTCGGGCGACTCATCGTTGAGCATCAGCTTGCTGTCGCCAATCGTCACCTCCGCGTGCATAACGTGTTTGCCGTCGGGCGCGTAGGCGATTTTCTCGTTGGTCGCCCCGAACGCCTGCTTGTAGAAGGCGACGGCCTTGGCCGCGTCGCGGACGGTCAGGTGCGGTGTGAGCGTGTGGTATCCTTCGGGGACGGGTCTGGCTGCCTGCGCCATCGTTTGAGCCTCCTGGGATGGGGAGTGCCTGTTGTTGCCGGGCGCGACGTGGACGACCGCACCGCCGCGGATGACGTCACCGCGCGCACGAGTCGCTGTTTTTCGCTCAACCGGTCCGCACTCCGAACAGCGCATCAGTATACGGTCCAGGCGGTGGCGGGGGAACGGGCCGGTTCGTTCGGACTATCCCAGCGGGCTTTGCAGCAGCCGCCGGCGGCAGGCGTTGCATACGTCGAAGCGGAAGCTGCGGTAGGTCTGATCTTCGACTTCGTCCGGGTCGGCGTCGCGCAACTGCTGCAAGACTTCGTCGAGGCTGGTTTCGGCGATGTCGCGCTCGCTGATGTCGAGATGCTCCGCGGCCGCGTACACCTCGATCTTGACGATGTACCGCCCGGCGTCGTTCGCCCCCAGGGTCGCCCCGCACTTGTCGCATTCGTATCGGATCACTTAAGCGTCCCACGTGCCGGGGGGGCGCTGCATACGCCCACGGGCCGTTCCGCGCGGGGCGCCGCCCCGTGCTCCAACGTCGTCGCGAAGCCTACGGCCGTCGAGCACCGGAGAAAAGCCCGCCGCGGCGGCGGCGGCGGAGGGAGGAGGGGAGTAAGGGAGTCGGGAGTGGGGGCACGAGGGGAGGAGGAAGAGTTGAACCTCGTGGTCCTTCTTCCCGGCCTCCCTTACTCCCTGATCCCTCGGTCCCGGTCACGATCGCGGCTCCTTGCGAAACATGCACCCAAGGTGGCAAGAACTTGCGCCGGCAGAGTCCAACCCTCACTCCCTCTTCCCTGACTCCCTCAATCCCCCACTCCCTCGCTCCCTTCTGCCACGCTGGATGTTCCGCCGCGACGGACTATCTTCGTTCTTGCCGTGGAACCCGACGTCGAGGACATCATTGTTGCGGTTTCCAGCGCGGCCGGCTTCGCGCCGGTCGGCATCGTGCGTCTATCCGGGCCGGGCGCCCACGAACTGGCAGACCGGATGCTTCGGCTCGACGGCGGCGCGACCGTGGCGGGTATGGCCGGCTTCCGACGCGCAGCATGCGAGATTTTGCTCGATGACGTTCGCGCCCTGCCCGCGGCGGTTTACGTCTTTCGAGCGCCGCGATCCTATACGCGGCAGGACATGATCGAGATTCAGACGATCGGCGCGCCGGCCGTGCTGGAGGCGGTCGTGGATCGGTGCGTCGAACTCGGCGCGCGCCGGGCGGCGCCGGGCGAGTTCACCGCGCGGGCATTCCTCAACGGTGCGATGGACCTGACACGGGCCGAAGCGGTCGCCGCGGTGATTCACGCCGAAACCGATGCCCAGCTCGCGGCCGCGCGACGCATGGGCGACGGGGTGCTTCGCGGCCGCATCGAAGCGGCCATGGACGAACTGGCGCGTCTGACTGCGCTGGTGGAGGCCGACATCGACTTCGCCGAGGAGCCGATCGAGTTCATCAGCCCGGCGCAGCTTGCCGCCGATGCGGGCGCGGTGGCGGATGTGATGGCGGCGCTGACGCACGATTCGCTCTATGCCGAACGCATTGACGCGGCCCCGCGTGTGCTGCTGTTCGGCCGGCCCAACGCGGGGAAGAGTTCGCTGCTCAATGCGCTGTCGGCCACCGATCGGGCGATCTGCTCGGCCGTGGCGGGAACCACGCGCGACGTGATTTCCGCACCGGCGCGGCTGGGGCGGCTCGATGTGATTCTGCTCGACGGCGCCGGAGTGGATGATCGCGATACGGACGTAATGGCGCTCGCACGGCAGATGGTGCTGGCGGAAACGCAGCGCGTGGACCTTGTGTGTGTAGTCGTGGACGCCACGGATGATCCCGCGGCCGCCGAAGCGGACATGGCCGCGCGGCTGGGCGATCGCCCGCGACTGGTCGTCGTCAGCAAGATCGACTTGTTGCACGCGGACGAACGAGCGGTGCTGCAAGATGCCGATCGAGCGGCCGGCCGCGCGGCGCCGTTGGGCGTCAGCGCATCGACGGGCGAAGGGCTGGCGGGACTGCGGGCTGCGCTCGCGGATAGACTCGCCGACACGTCTCAGACGGTGGGCGGTTCGACACTGGTGCTGACGGCCCGCCAGCGTGACGCGCTGGCGAGCGCCGGCGACAGCCTGCGCCGGGCGATGGAACTGGCAGCCACGGCGTCATGCGTGGCGGACGTTGCGGACCTGATCGCCTTCGAGCTTCGCGACGCGCTCGATGCGCTCGGGCAGATCACCGGCCGCGTCACGACGGATGACTTGCTCGGGCGCATCTTCGCTGACTTCTGCATTGGTAAGTGAAGGCGGATTGCCAACTCGCTCCACGGCCTCGAAGACGAGACCGTGCCACCCATGCTCCCCGTGCCACCCGCCGATTATGTCACTCACCCTGCTACAGTTGCTACACCTGCTACACGTGCCACCCGCCGATTCTGTCACGTACCCTGCTACAGTTGCTACACCTGCTACACGTGCCACATGTGCGTGACCGTAGTACTCCACGCGATGCTCACGTCGTCATGTCACGGACGGTTGTGCCACTGCGTTCACCGCCCGCCGATGCGCCATGAAGAAGATCACGGGGTAGATCAAGAGCTCCATGATGAAGCTGGTGGCCAGGCCGCCGATCATCGGCGCCGCCAGGCGGCGCATGGTGTCGGCGCCGGCCCCACTGGCCCACAGCAGCGGCGCCAGGCCGATGAAGGTCGTCACCACGGTCATGGTCTTGGGGCGGATGCGCTTGACCGCGCCGTCGTGGATGGCGTCCCACAGGTCCCGGCGATCGCGCATGCGTCCCTCGGCGGCGAAGCGGTCGTAGCTGTTGTCCAGATACAGCAGCATCACCAG
>CAZYLK010000071.1:0-27881 GCA_964648365.1 uncultured Phycisphaeraceae bacterium | reverse complement strand
GTGAATACGAGTCAATTGCGCCGGAGGTTCACGTGACCTCCGAAAAAAATCGCGCAGATGCCCGCGGCCCGGCACGGCTCCGCCCCCGTCGCGGACCACGGCTCGTGAGTGCCCGAGCCGACAGCCCAGCCCGCAACGGAGGCCCGCGCGGCCACGTGAGGGTCTGCACGACCTGTTCAAGAACCACGCCCCGGCAGAAGAGCGAACAAGCCCGCTTTACAAGCTCGGAAAGCGTCGCACGAGGCGACGAAAGAAAGGCGATCGTGAGGGGCGCACGCACCGCTCAGACCTCTGAACGAGGACCAAGTCTTCATTGCAGGAAGCGCTGGCCCCGACCGATCGCCAAGCGTCGCAAGTCCCATAACCGCACTGGCCTCGCCTTCGATCGAATTCGACACTCAGGAAGCGCCGGGCCCCGGAAAGATTCCCCAGTCGAATCGGCCGCCGCCTAAACCCCGCGCGGCCCCCGGACGATAACACCGGCAATGCGGCGGCTCCGTCGGCGCACGTTGATGTCCACGGCACGCACCAGGGAAGACCTTCATGGCAGTTGAAACAGCCGACAAGAGCAAGGCGATCGTGGCCAAGGCCCTGTCGTCCCTGGGCGAGATCGCAACGCTGCCGGAGATCACGGTCAAGATCATCGAGATCGTGGAAAACCCCCGCAGCACCGCCCGCGATCTGCACGAGGTCATCAAGCATGACCCCGCCCTGTCGGTGAAGGTGCTGAAGGTCGTCAACTCGGCCTTCTACGGCCTGCCGGGCCAGATCGCCAGCATCGACCGGGCCATCATCCTGCTGGGCCTGTCGGCGGTAAAGAACATCGCCATCGCTGCGTCCATCGCGCGGCTCTTCAAGGGCGGACGCATTTCGGAAGAATTCAGCGCGGCCGACCTCTGGCGCCACAGCCTGGCCGTCGGCGTCGCCTGCCGGGCCATCGCCCAGCGGACGCACTATCCGGTCCAGCCGGACGAAGTGTTCGTCGCCGGCCTGATCCACGACATGGGCATCCTGGTCGAGCGGCAGGCGTTCCCGGAGCAGCTTACGGAGGTCATCACGCGGTATTCCGCCGGCGAAGGCGAGTTCCTCGACCTGGAGCGCAAGGTCATCGGCGCCGATCACCAGGCCTTCGGCGCCGGCCTGACCACCAAGTGGAAATTCCCGCGGCACCTGCGTGCCGCTGCCGGGTTCCACCACAACCCGCTGTCGCTCAGCCCCGAGTTGCAGAAGATCGGCCACCTCGTGCAGACGGCCGACGTGCTCTGCTGCCAGGAGAAGCTCGGCTTCTACCACACGGCCGAGAAGGGCGTCATCACCGACGAGATGCTCGAAGACATCGGCATCACCCGCGATCAGCTCGAAGAAACCCGGGCGGAACTGCCCGACGACCTGTCCGACGCGGAAGCCACGCTGGCCGTGTAGCCCGTCGCGACGCACAGTCGGTGCGGGTGTAATGCACCTCGGCCCGTTCGGGCATCCTGCATCGCCTTCACTTCCACCACGTTCGACAACCGACGATGCGTCGCCCTGGGCGGCGAAGCGCGCCTGCCATTACTGCCCGGACGTGATCGGAAGGAAGAGCAACGGCAACTCGTCGGCCGGCCGCAGCGGCGGGGCGCCTCCGTCGGGCGTGTCGAGCGTGATCCACGCAACCGAGCGATCCAGCGCGATCGATCGCAAAAGGTGTACCACCTCCGGCCGCGTGACGCCGCGCTCGTCGAAGAGCGCCTCGGCGAGCACGCTCTTGACGGTCGGCGCAAATCGCTCGATCCACAGGTACGTCTCTTCACGCACGCGCGGCGATTCAAGCACTTGGCTGCGGACGAACTCGGCGGTCTTGGGATTCTGCGAGATGGCGTCGCGGTAGATGTCGAGCAGCACGCGCGAGACTTCGGGATCGTCACGGACCTGGCGGCCGAGCTTGCGGAAGTGTTCGACCAGCGCCTCGTCGGCCAGGGCCGCGTCCCATGAGCGGCGCAACGCCTCGCGCAACCGCTGGCGATCGGCCTCGGGCATGTTGGCGAGGTATTCCGAGAGCCAGTCGAGCATCTGCTCGTAGGCGACGGTGGTTCGTCCGCGGGCCAGGCTCCACGCGATGCGGGCCTTGGGCGCGTCGTCGACAGCGTCGTCCATGAGTTCGCCAAGGACGGGCGTCAGGTGCTGCTGCAGGATCGGGCTGAGCCGCGCCTGGATCGCGGGCCACTCGGCCATGAAGGCGTCGGCGTGGACGCGACCGATCTGTTTCAACTCGCCTTCGTGCGCCGACAGGGACCGTTCCAGATCGTCGACGATCAATTCGAGGTAGCCCCGCATCAGGTCGGCCGCGATCGGCTTCCACGCGGCCACCAGATCTTCCTGGTGCGCCGTCCACGCTTCCTGCCAGCGCTGGGCGATGCGGGCCTGAACGTCATCGGGAAACAGCGCGGTCAAGGCGTGCTCAGCGTCGAGCGGCGTCCGCCAGCACGTCGCCCGCGTGGATGCATTCAGGCTCGCGGCCGCGGCCGGGTGGAGCTGAACGATCACCCGCCCCGCGGTCACATCGACGGCCCCGACCTCCCCGACCCGGCGCAGCCCGGCGGGATCAAGCACGAAGACCGCGTCTCCCGGCGCGAGGCCTGAGACGTCCTGCCCCGGCGATGGGGTCGTCTGCTCCGGCCCCGGATTGAGGGGCGCCAGCGTCACCGCCGTCGTCTCGACGGCCGCACACTCGTACACCCGCCACGCCGAAGCCCCCCCCAGCCAGCCGACGGCAAGCCAGAACAGGAGGCCGAGGAGGATGGTGAGGGTGCGGTTCATGCGAACACTCGTACTCAGCAGCCCGGTGACGGGGCTCCCGCGACGGAGCGCGGCTCTGCGGGAGTCCACTGCCGGGTTTTAGGTCATGGTAGTCGCGGAGGGCAAGTCTGCACGGCGCCCCGGAGTTCGCGATGAGTTGCATGCACGATCGACACCTTACCCCCTGCTCCCGCGGGTATCGCAAACGGCTGATGCACCTATAATCGCGATTATGGACGAGAGCTACGCTTCTGCCGCCAGGCGACACCTTAGCGACGCGCAGACGCTTCTGTCGGCGGCGCGACCTGACAATGCGGCCTATCTTGCCGGCTACGCTGCCGAATGCGGCGTCAAGGCGGTGATGACGCAGGCCGGCTTTCGGATGTGGTTCCACCTCGATCAGCTCCCCGCGCGCGCCCTCGCTCTGGCCGCCGATCTGAGCGCGTCGGCGCGTCAATATCCTGTCGATCTCGACCCCGATGTATTGTCGATTCGTAGCGCTTGGAAGCCGGGGCTGCGCTATGCGAGAACGGGCGCTGCGTCTTACCCGCAGGCGGAGCGAATCGTAACCTGCGCGGCCGAGGTGTTCAGGAAGACCGTTCTCGCGTTGGTTCTCGATGGCTACATGGAGCGGCTGCCGGCATGATCCACTTTCAAGACGTACTCCCAGCAGCCCGCAAGGTGATCGCATCCTCCGGCATCGACGAGAGGCTCGCGGGCGTGCTCGTTCTGCGAGACCTGCGCGGTCGCGTGCGTTTTTTTCTTCAATCCCGAGAGTCTGAGCAGGCGGAGGTAGAGGCCCGTTGCGGCTCCCTTGCGGAGCAGTTCGAGAGGGAACTCGCGCCATTCTGGGGCGGCGTTGTCGAGGTGGATGATCCGAAGTCAGAGTTCGCTCAGGTTCTCGCAGGGGTTCGCAATGACGCGGTTCCCATCGACCCTCAGAGCAGCTATCCCGGCTGGACCATTGTTGAGCGGCATGTGGCAAAATCGGCCTGGACCTCGGGAGTCCATGACCCCCCATGGCCCTTGAAGTCGCAGACTCCAGGCATCGTCGCCTGGTATTCCCATAAGGGCGGCGTCGGGCGCTCGACGGCGCTCTGTGCGACGGCGATTCACTTCGCTCGCGCCGGTCGTCGCGTGTGCGTTGTGGATCTGGATCTGGAGTCTCCGGGGCTGGGCTCGCTACTGAGCGGAACCGCCCTGAACTGCGGGGTGCTGGACTATCTCCTGGAACGGATGCTCGGAAGCAACTCTTTCAACCCCGACATCGAAGCATACTTGACCCGACAGAGCGATCCTGCATTGATTGGCGACGGTGGAGAACCGATCGTCTGCGTTCCGGCGGGCACCGTCGATCAGTGGTATCTGGAGAAGCTCGCGCGGCTGGACTACGAGTTGCTCGCCGCGCATGACCTAAGTGCTCCAAACCCTCTGCGCGACCTCCTCAGTCACGTGCGGCGCGAGGTCCGTCCAGACGTGTTTCTGGTCGATTGCCGTGCCGGGTTTCACGAGTTGGGCGGAATGGCCGTCCAGCAGGTCTCGCACGCAAACGTCCTATTCGGGCTGGACTCACAGCAAAGCTGGGATGGCCTCCGCCATATTGTGCGGCGATTGGGCCGTCTGTCGCGAACGCCGTGTCTGGTCGTTCAGGCGATGGAGGAACGCGCTCCGGGTCCGCGCCGGGATGACTCGCGTGCCCGCTTCCTGCAAACGGCTTACGACGTATTCTGCGAAGAATTCTATGACGAGAACGACGTGCCGGACATCGGCGCCGAAGAGGAACTGCACAATCCGTTCCACATTCCGCTGGACACTCGGCTGTCGGGCTTTCAATCGCTCACCGACGTAGCTGAGATACTGATGGATAAGCCGTATGCCGAGCTGGCTGACCGAATAGCAAAGCTCCAGGACAGAGCCACCGAAGATGCCTCGTAGCACCACCAAGGATCACGACCAGACGTTGCTCTTGAGTGACCTCGCTCGGCTGGGCACCGCCGCTGAACTCGGCCCATCGGCCCCCGACGAACTGCTGCGCCGGCATCTGCCCATTGCGGAACACCGTCGAGTTCTCGACCGCGATACGTTGCTGGTGCTAGGAGGAAGGGGTGTTGGCAAGACGCAGCTCTTCAACGTCCTGAACGCCCTGGACGATCCGGAGGCGCTGGCCGGTCCCACCACGCCTCAAGCCCGAATCCGACGGCGAAAGGTCGTCTACGATAAGGGCTTCACCCTGAGCGGACGGATGTTTCCGCCCACCGGCGTTATCGAGGAGAATTGTACCACGGGCACGCTGGATGACGCCGGCAGTTTCTGGCTGGGCATGCTTGTGGGCGTCCTGCTCCGGCGAAGTGACACGTCAGAGGTGATGAGCGCCAGGCTGGGCGACGTGGTCAGCGGTGTTTTCTTACAATCACTGCCCGCACCATCCGCCTGGTTGAACGCAGTAGCCGCGAACCTGGAAGCCGTCCACCTTGCCGTCGATGAAGCGGATGCGCTCCTGGAACGCCTGGACTATACGTTAACCATTACGTACGACGATCTCGATCAGCTTGTCGCGAAGCTCCCCGACGCATACCCCCTTATCCGGGACTTGCTGGCGTTCTGGCTGAAGGGGCATCGGCGATGGAGTTCCATTCGCTGCAAAGTGTTCCTTCGCACGGATATCTTCGCGGCCGAGGAGTTCGCTTTCACGGACAGCTCCAAGCTGCGACCGCTTTCCGTGACGCTGAGATGGAGCGCCGACAATTTATACCGACTCGTACTGAAGCGGCTGCTCAACGGTGATCATGGAAAGGAGTGGGAGAAGCTCATACGCCGCGAAGTGGCAAAGGAGAAGCTCCCATCCAAGAGCCCGTTCGGCGTCGTGCCGATCACTGACGAGGATGATCATCGTGCAGTCATGAGGCTCCTCGTCGGGCAGTACATGGGTTCAGATAAGCGTCGCGGCGAGACCTATCGGTGGTTTCTGAATCACCTCCAGGACTCCCGCGGCGATATTTCTCCACGATCGTTCCTCACGCTCTTTCGATCGTCAGCCACGCGCCAGCTTGACGAACCCCCTGCCGACAAGCTCCTCTCGCCCGAGCAGATTTCTGGCGCGTTGATGGACGTCTCGGAGGATCGGATCACGGAGCTCAAGGAGGAGTACGCGTGGATAGCAGCACTGGCTGCTGATCTCAAAGGGAACATTGTTCCCATCAGGCGCGAGGACTTCCGCAAGTGCTGTCGCAACATTGAGTGGGATCAGTTTCCAGAATACGTTCGCGAGAACAAGGACCGACTGATCGACTACCTGATCAGCCTGGGGATTCTGCGGGAGACGCGAGATCGGCGCATCCACGTACCGGACATCTACCTGTTCGGCTTTGGCCTCAAGCGCAAGGGCGGTATCCGGCGGCCGAAGGTCTAGCGAGGCCGAACTGTCCGTCCTCACGCGCACCGCAACTCCGCAATGTACGGCAGATTCCGAAACCGGTTGTCGAAGTCCAGCCCGTAGCCCACGACCCACACGTCGGGCACGTCGAAGCCGATGAAGTCGGCGGTGGCGGCCGCCGCGCCTGGCGTCGCGGACTGCTTGCCCTGTTTGCGGAGCAGTACGGCCGTCTTGACCGAGCGGGGTCCGCGACGGCGGAGTTCGTCCTGGACCAGCCGCAGCGTCCCGCCGGTATCGAGGATGTCGTCGACGATCAGCACATCGCGGCCGGCTACGTCGACGGCCAACTGTCGGGTGACGCGGGCGGCGACCGGCTCCGTGGCCGCGCCGGGGTAGCTGGACACCGCGATCAGGCCGAACTCCAGATCGACAGGCATTCGGCGGATCAGGTCGGCCAGGAAAACCACGGCCCCGTTGAGGATGGCGACGATGGTCAGGCTCGCGCCATCGCCGTACGAAGCGACGATTTCGCCGGCCATTGCGCGCACGCGGGCGTCGAGCTGGGCTTCGGTGATCAGCGGCGGTGTGACGACGGATTTGCCTGGCATAACCCAGCCTGTCCGGCTCCAGGGGCGAGCGCTTCCACGGCGGCTGCACGGCGGCTGCATGGCGGCGGCCGAGCGCCCCATCCACTTGTCCGGCCGGGACGCCGGAATAGAGTACCATTCGCTCCGCGTCGCCCCTGTCGGCGGCGCAGTTTCGCCGAGTCCGCTACGCGGGGCAACGTCGCAGAAAGACAAGGCGGCGCGGCCGTTCAGCCAGAACCCAGGAGAGGCACAGTGCTCTATATCTTGCCCAGCCTGGCGGCGGCCGTGTTCATCGGCAAGGTCGCGGATTCCGAAGGACGCTCGACGGTCATCTGGGGCGCACTCACCTTCGCGCTGTGTTTCACCGGGCCTATGATCTTCCCGTTCCCGTTCCTCTCCGTTATCGGCGCGACCGTCGCCGCCTTTGTCCTGCTCGCACTCTGCAACGTCATCGGCCGCAAGTAGCCTGCCGAAACGAAGCGCCCACGCCGACGCAGTTCCCTCACCGTACCGCATCGGTCGCGTAACCCGATCGACCGGGAGCCTGGAGAGCCGGGCGGCGCGCGTGCCACGGGCATCCTGCCCGTGATGAGCCCTTGCACGGGTCTGCGCGCGGGCTGGAAGGCCATGCCACGACGCCGCCGGCGCGGCCCGCCCACCGTACGCGGACCGTATCTGGCACGCCGTATGCTTCCCATTCCGCCGCCGGGGGCTATCATGGCAGGCCCGTGGCGGGCTTTGGCGTGGACCCGGCGGGGAATGGCGCGGTTACCCCAACAGGCGCGGGGGTGGCGTTGCAGAATTATAGCGAGATCGTCCGTCGCCGATGGAATGCGGGGGTCTTCGACCCGGCGGCCTGAATCGCCGCCGAGCGGCCGGCCCCGACCGTCGTCAGCCCGGATTCGCAGATAAACGAGGTGGCCATGAAACTGGCAGTTCCAACGGAGATCATCCCCGGCGAAACGCGCGTCGCGCTGATTCCTGAATCGGTTGCAAAGCTGGTCAAAGTCGGCGTTGAAGTGACGGTTCAGGCGGGGGCGGGCAACGCGGCACATTTCGCCGACGTCGACTACACCGCGGCCGGGGCGAAGATCGAGCCGGACGTGAAGAAACTCCTCGGCGATGCCGACTTCGTGCTGAAAGTGCGGCACCCGGTCATGAACGACGCGGCCGGGGCGCACGAAGCGGCCATGATGAAGGCCGGCGCGATCCTGCTCGGCGGCCTCTTCCCGATCGTCAACACGGATTCGATGGCTGCGCTGGCCAAGGCGAAAGTCAGCGCGTTTTCGACCGACTGCATCCCGCGCACGACGCGGGCGCAGAAGATGGACACGCTCTCCAGCATGGCGACCATCGCCGGCTACAAGGCCGTGCTGATGGGTGCGGCCGCGCTGCACAAATTCCTGCCGATGTTTATGACGGCCGCCGGCACGATCCGCCCGTCGAAGGTGTTCGTGCTGGGCGCCGGCGTCGCAGGCTTGCAGGCCATCGCTACGGCCAAGCGCCTCGGCGCGGTCGTGGATGCTTACGACGCCCGTGCGGTGGTCAAGGAGCAGGTCGAAAGCCTCGGCGCGAACTTCGTCGAACTGGACGTTCCCAAGGAGGACGCCCAGACGGCCGGCGGCTACGCCAAGCAACTCAGCGACGAGTTCCTGACCCGGCAGCGGTCGGAACTGGCCCGTGTGTCGGCCGATCAGGATCTAGTCATCACCACCGCGCAGGTTTTCGGCAAGAAGGCGCCGCTCCTCATCACGGCCGCGGCCGTCAAAGGGATGAAAGCCGGCTCAGTGGTGGTGGATCTGGCGGCCGAACAGGGCGGCAACTGCGAGCTTTGCGAGCCGGGCAAGACCGTCATCAAGGAAGGCGTCACCATCATCGGCGAGTTAAACCTGCCGGCCTCGATGCCGGTCCACGCCTCGATGATGTGGTCGCGCAACCTCACCTCCTTCGGCACCGAGTACACGAAGGAAGGCAAGTGCGACCTGAACCTGGAAGACGAAATCATCAAGGGCGCCCTGATCGTTCACAACGGCGAGGTCGTCCATGAACTGACGAAGAAGGCGATGAACGCATGACTCCAGAAGTCCTTTCGGCATGTCTGGTCGTATTCATCCTGGCCGTGTTCATCGGCTTTGAGGTGATTTCCAAGGTGCCGCCCACGCTGCACACGCCGCTGATGTCCGGCGCGAACGCCATTTCCGGCATTACGATCGTCGGCGCACTCGTGTGCGTGGGGATCGAGGGCGAACACGTGTCGGTCTTCGCCCGCATTCTCGGCTTTATCGCGCTGATCGCGGCGACGGTAAACGTCGTCGGCGGCTTCATGGTGACCGACCGGATGCTCAAGATGTTCAAGCGCTGACTTCGTGAACGGATCGCCCGCCTGACGCGACCCGCGCGTCCGAGGCGACGTTGACGCAGGCACACTTTCCCGCAACCGGAACCGACAGCTCCTATGAATACGCTCGCAAACGCTTCTCTGCTGGCCCAGGTCGAGGCCGTTCCCGCGGCCGTCGCCGGGCTGCCCTGGTGGGTCAACCTGGTCTATCTGCTGGCCGCGTCCTGCTTCATCTTCGGCCTCAAGAAGATGAGTTCGCCGAAAACTGCGCTGCAGGGCAATCGCATCGGCGCCGTCGGCATGGCAGTCGCCGTGCTGGTCACGCTGGTCGCGTTCAACATTCTGCACTGGTGGCAGATCGTTCTCGGATTGGCGATCGGGGCCGCCGTGGGCGCGTGGTGGTCGGTGGCCGTCAAGATGACGGCCATGCCGCAGCTTGTCGCCATCTTCAACGGGTTCGGCGGGCTGGGCTCGGCGCTGGTGGCGCTGGCGGACTACGGCTCCCAGGAAGGCGCCGTCAACGAAATCACCGGCACGGCCGTGGGGCTGAGCGTACTGATCGGCATGGTGACGCTCACCGGCAGTCTGGTCGCGTGGGCCAAGCTGGACGGCAAGATATCGGGCGCACCGGTCAAGCTCCCCGGCGGTGCAGTGACCTTTGTTGCGTCTGTGCTGGTGTCGGCGGTACTGGTCTATCTCTTTGCCCGAACCGGCACCGGCGTCGGCTGGCTGATCGTCCTGTTCCTTGTCTCGTCCGTGCTCGGCGTGATCCTGACCATGCCCATCGGCGGGGCGGACATGCCCGTGGTCATCTCTCTGCTGAACTCCTACTCCGGCCTGGCGGCGTCCATGACCGGCTTCGTGCTCAACAACCAGGCCTTGATCATCAGCGGTTCGCTGGTCGGCGCGGCCGGCCTGATCCTGACCAACATCATGTGCAAGGGCATGAACCGGTCGCTGGCCAACGTGCTGTTCGCCGGCGTCGGCACCGCCGATTCCGGCCCCGGCTCGACCACCGCCAAGGAAGGCGTGACCATCCGCGAGATCAGCGCTGAGGACTCGGCCGTGGTGATGCAGAACGCCAAGCTGGTCATCGTCATCCCCGGCTACGGCATGGCGGTCGCCCAGGCGCAGCACGTCGTCCGCGAACTGGGCGAACTGCTCGGCAAGTCGGGCGTGCAGGTGAAGTACGCGATCCACCCCGTCGCCGGCCGCATGCCCGGCCACATGAACGTGCTGCTGGCGGAGGCGAACGTGCCCTATCCGCAGCTCTTCGATCTGGACGACATCAACCCCGAATTCGACCGCTGCGACGTGGCCCTGGTCATTGGCGCCAACGACGTGGTTAACCCGACGATCGACATGCCGATTCTGAACGCCTATAAGGCGAAGACGGTGATCGTCAGCAAGCGCAGCCTCAATCCGGGCTTCGCCGGGGTGGATAATGAACTCTTCGGCCGGCCCAACACCTACATGCTCTTCGGCGACGCGGCCAAGAAAATGGCCGAGGTAGTCAGTACGCTGAAGGCGGGGTAGAGGCCGGTGCGTTGGCCGCGGACCCCTGGTACGCGGCGTGTAAGGCAGATTACGCTGCTCGGCGGTGGACGAGCTGCGCGCTCTTCGGCACGACGCCGTGTCGACACCCCCGCGCCCGGATCGACCGGACCAGGACGCGACGTCCTCCGGCATGTGGTCCAGCGAGCGGCAGAGGCCCGTCCGGGCAGGTTCCCGCCGCGGGCCAGACATCAGTTCCCACTGTCCTCGGAGGTTTCATCTCATGACGACCGCAGAATCCACCGGTATCAGCAACCTCATGAAAGAAGGACGCAAGTTCCCGCCGCCGGCGGGCTTCGCGGCGCAGGCCCACATCAAGAGCCTGGACGAGTACCGCCGGATGCACGCTCGCTCGATCGAGGATCCGGCCGGGTTCTGGGGCGAGGCGGCCGAGAATCTGCACTGGTTCAAGAAATGGGACAGGGTCTGCGAATGGAAGCTGCCGGACGCCAAGTGGTTCGTCGGCGGACAGACCAACATGTCCTACAACTGCCTGGACCGTCAGATCGAGCGCGGACGGGGCGACCACACGGCCATCCTGTTCGAAGGCGAACCGGGCGACATCCGCAAGATCAGCTACACCGAGCTGCGCAAGGAGGTCTGCCACTTCGCCTCGGCGCTCAAGAAGCTGGGCGTCAAGAAGGACGACCGCGTCACCATCTACATGCCGATGATCCCGGAGCTGGCGATCGCCATGCTCGCCTGCGCCCGCATCGGCGCGCCGCACTCGGTCATCTTCGGCGGCTTTACGGCTCAGGCGATCGCCGATCGCGTCGAGGACGCCAAATCGGAATACGTCATCACCGCCGACGGCGGCTGGCGGCGCGGCAAGGTCGTGCCGCTCAAGCAGAACGTGGACGAAGCCTGCGAGAAGACCGCGCTGATCAAGAAGGTGGTCGTGTTCCAGCGCATCGGCAAAGATCTGCCGGTCAAGTGGAACGACCAGCGCGACGTCTGGTGGCACGACGCGATCAAGGGCGCGGACGACCACTGCCCGGCAGTCCCGCTGGACGCGGAGCACATGCTCTACCTGCTCTACACGTCCGGAAGCACCGGCAAGCCCAAGGGCATCCATCACACGACCGCAGGCTACAACGTCTACACACAGCTTTCCGCCAAGTACATCTTCGACCTCAAGCCCGACGACGTGTACTGGTGCACGGCCGACATCGGCTGGGTCACCGGCCACTCGTACATCGTGTATGGAATTCTCGCCAACGGCGTCACGTCGCTCATGTACGAAGGCGCGCCGAATCACCCGGACTGGGACCGGTTCTGGGACATCATCGAGCGGCACAAGGTCACCAAGTTCTACACCGCCCCCACCGCCCTGCGCGCCTTCATGCGGCAGGGGGACGAGCACCCGAACAAGCACAACCTGTCGACGCTCAAGCTGCTCGGGACCGTGGGTGAACCGATCAACCCGGAAGCGTGGATGTGGTATCACCGCACCATCGGCAAGGAGCGCTGCCCGATCGTGGACACCTGGTGGCAGACGGAAACCGGCGGTGTGATGATCACCCCGCTGCCGGGCGTGACGCCCACCAAGCCGGGCTCGGCCACGCTGCCCTTCTTCGGCGTCGCCCCGGCCATCATGGACAGAGACGGGCGGGAACAACCTGCCAACGTCGGTGGGTTCCTGACCATCAAGAAGCCCTGGCCGGGCATGTTGCGCGGCATCTACGGCGATCGCGAGCGCTTCCTCAAGCAGTACTGGAGCGAGATTCAGGGCGTCTACTTCGCGGGCGACAGCGCCCGCTGCGACGAGGACGGCTACTACTGGATCATGGGCCGCATCGACGACGTGATCAAAGTCTCCGGCCACCGGCTGGGCACGGCCGAGGTGGAGTCGGCGCTGGTGTCGCACCAGAGCGTGGCGGAAGCGGCCGTGGTCGGCATCCCGGATGAACTGACCGGCCAGGCGATCGCCGCGTTCGTGACGCTCAAGAAGGGCAACGATCCGTCGGAGGCGATGAAGAAGGCGATCCTCGACCACGTCTCGCACACGGTGGGCAAGCTCGCCAAGCCGTCCCAGCTTCGCTTCACCGACGCTTTGCCCAAGACCCGCAGCGGCAAGATCATGCGCCGCCTGCTGGTCGAAATCGCCACCAGCGGCGAGGTCAAAGGCGATACGACGACGCTGGAAGACTTCGGCGTGCTGGCAAAGCTGGCGGAGAAGGAGGAATAGCGGCAAGCGGGAGCTCCCGGCGCGGCACTGTGTGGCACCGGTTTGTAACCGGTGGAAATCCGGGCTTGGTGTTTTGTGGCACCGGTTTGCAGCTGGTGGATCTCCGGGTCTGGTGTTTTGTGGCACCGGTTTGTAACCGGTGGATGTTCGGGTCTGGCACCGGCGTGCTGCGGATGAGCGCAGAGTGTGGCACCGGGTTTTGAACCGGTAAGAACGACTGACATTCACAAGCGGCGGGCTTCGGCCCGCCGCTTTTTGCGCTGACGATCCGCGCTTGGCCACGGCCTCGAAGACGAGACCGTGCCACCCGCCGAACCTGCCGCGGCACCTGCCGAAGCTGTCATGCTCACCCCTGCGCCCAAGATGACGCGCCCGCGTGGATTCACCGCCGTTTTCGGCGTAAACTCCATCGTCGGTCGCAGCCGCCGAACGCTGGCGCGCGACCCGCGGGAGTACGACGATGGACGAGATTCTCACGCTGGCTGAAATCGAGGAGCGGTATCCGTCGGAGTGGATCCTGGTGGCCGACCCGGAACTGGACGACCAGCTTGAGGTCATCCGCGGGCGGGTGGTGTGCCACAGCAAGGATCGGGACGAGGTAGATCAGTGCGCCGTGAAGTTGAAGCTCAAGAGCACGGCGTTCATGTATACGGGCGAGATTCCGGACGGCACCGCGGTCATCCTATGAAAAAGCTCCCCTTCGACAGCAGCCGTGGGCTGATCTGTGTACCGGCAATGCTGACGGGGCCGCGTGGCAAGGCACGCGTCCGGCTGGCACTCGATACGGGCGCCACGCAGACGGTGGTTCGTACGGCGATCATGGTCACGGTCGGGTTTGATCCCGCCGCCGCAACGGAGCGCGTGCGCGTCACGACCGCCAGCGGCGTCGAGTTTGCTCCCAAGATTCCCGCGGCGCGTATCCAGGCATTCGGACAGGAACGTGCCGACTTCCCCGTCTTGTGTCACACGATGCCACCCACCGCGTCCGTCGACGGTCTCCTCGGCCTCGACTTCTTCCGAGGAACGCTCCTTTCCATCGACTTCCGCAAGGGATGGGTGACGATCAAGTAGGCAACCTTGTTCCGGAGGCCGCTCGCGATGCCCGACGAAATCGAGGCCGTTGCACTGGACAATCTGAGATCGATACACCGTCCGGTCAGGCGCCGCTCAAACAAGGCGCACGCCTGAACTCAGCCCCATGAGCGGGTCGCCGCGCCAACTCACGGGCGGCAACCGGTTTCCTCGTCGCACTCCTCGCACGGCGGCTCGCCCGCCTGACATTGGCAGCCGTCGCACCATTCCTCGCCATTGCAGAACTCGCCGTCGTCGCAGCTTTCATCGGTGAAGCAGGGATCGACACACGCCTGGATTTCCTCCCAGCAATAGCACTCACCTTCACCTCCGCAAGAGGGCTCGCCGGCATAGCACAAGTCGTTGAAGCACACTTCCAAGCCATTGCAGAACAGGCCGTCATCACAGTCGGCATCGGTCTCGCACGGGGCGCCGACAATGGTCACCTCACATGCAACGGAACTCATCCGCGGATACGGCGGGAAGCAGATCGGCGGACCGATGAAGACTTCCTCGGCCGTGATGACGACGGTCCCCGCGCGCTGGGCTCGGAACACGATTTCGTGCGTTCGCGAATCCCCATCGGGCCCGCCGCGGAACTCCTCCAGTTCCATGTCGTCCACGATGAACACTCCCCCGGCGCCATCGTCGCTGCGCTGCGTCCAATGAAGGCCATCGTCCACGTTGCGGACGGTGAGGACCACCTCGTCGCCCACGACGGCAGTCTCCGGACACTTGATCGACGGAGGCGGGCCGAAGATGCCCTGGCAGCAGCCGGGCAAGGCGCACCCGAGGAGCGTTATGACAACCGTGATGCAAGACTCACGCAAATCAGAGATGTCGTACATCCGTCCCGAGCCTGAGCCGATCGCCTGTTCCCGATGCACAGCCCACCCACCACGCGGCCGCTCCCTGACGGTCGCGGTTCGGATTGTTGTGCGCAGCGCGGACCGCACCTTCCTCATTCGTTATTCGCTATTCGCCATTCGCCATTCCTCCCCTACGGCCTCGCAGGGCAGTCGGGAATAAACTCCTCCCCGGTGTAGTACTCCTGGAACAGGCCATAGTCCCGCATGTCGCACGTGCAGTCGTTGTTGACGTCGAATATGGCGCACTCGGGCCGCATGGCTTCGCCCGGGCCGGTCAGACACCCGCGGAACGTCGACAGATCGAGCAGGTCCACGTGGCAGTCACCATTGGCGTCCATCGGCCGCAGGCGCGACGCAACGTAGATGGCCCGCTGGCGGCTGTCGACCCGCGCCACAAACGCGACCTGGCCGTTGTTGTTGGTGATGGCCTCGTACCGGTCGGGGCCCTGCCAGGAACCGATCTCCAGCACCAGCCGATCGTCGATCCGGGTCACCTCGTCCACCGCGACCGGATCCTCACCCGCGAAGATGCCCACCCGCAGGCCGGGCAGACGGGCGGAGTAGACCACCAGACCCTCCTCGTCGACCGTGTAATTGGCGACCTCCAGCACGGGCTGGCCCGCGGCCACGTCGTACGTGTCGATCAGCTCGGAAATGCCTTCGCCGTCCTCGCGGTAGAGGTTGCGGTTGGCAATGAAGTACCGGCTGCTGCCTTCGCCCCGGCGCGGCAGTTTCAGTTCGGTAATCTCCTCGTCCCCGATCGTATCGCCCAGCGTCACGATCACGCGTTGCGGCGTGACCACGGCCGGGGTGAGGTAATCGCGGATCATCAGCACCGGCTCGCCGTCGTTGCCATAGCCATCCCGATCGACGACTTCGATGGCATCGACGATCAGGTCGTCGATGGTATCGCCGATTTGCAGCAGCGGCGTGACCTCGTTCGTGTTCGTATCGACCGACAACAGCGCACGCGGCCCGTCCGGCTCGACGGCGCCGACGATCAGGAACTTGCCCTCATCGTTGGGATCGACGTAGCCGCGTTGATCCACCCGGCCGATCTGCACGATCGACTCGCTTTCGGGCGTGTAGGCCGCGTGAAGCAGCGGCTGGCGATCGATGAACACCAGCGGCCCGACCGGCGCGACCGGCACGTTGAGCACCTCACGGCCGAGTGCGTCGATCCGCGGCGTAAACGGCAGGCCGAGCGTAAAGTCGGTCCGCAGGCCGTGGATGCGCTGGCCGTGGCGGATGGTGGCGAACCGGTCGTCGGAGATTTCGCGGAACAGCGTCATGGTCTCGGGCGTCTCGCCGGAGCGGAACGCCACGCGCGAGGCCTCGTCCATGCGCAGCTCGTCGATCGACAGGACGCGACGCCCGCCGATAGAGACGCCCGTCAGCGTGACCGCGAACTGGCCCTCCTCCGTCTCGACGAATTGCGCCGGCGTCTGGCCGAGCGAAACGAACCGGCACAGGCCGCTGTCCGCCAGGCGGAAGTCGTCGAAGCTTTCGACGGTGGCGCCTTCGATCACGTCGCCGATCGATGCCACGCGGCGGAAGTCGAAGCCGTTGTTGCCGTCATCGGTGGCGACGAACAGCGTCAGCGGCCCGCCGTCGACGGACCCGACGAACGCGATCTGCCGCCCGCGGTTCATGCGGACGATGGTCGGCGACACGGCGGTCAGCGGGCTGCCCTCAATCAACGTTGCACCTTCCACCGCGACCGGTCGATCCGGCATGAAGACGCCGCGGACCGTGGGGCCTTCCTCCTCGGCGGCCGTGGCGATCATGGCCAGTGTCTCGCCGTCGAGGGCGGAGTACGTGTCGATGGCTTCGACGATGTACGTGATGATCAGGTCGCCGCTGCCGATCACGCGCGTGTCGGGCATCCGGAAGATGCCCTCCCCGGCGCCGAAGTCCGGGTGCGTGGCGGTCGCCATGAAGTAGAAGTGCGTGTCCTCGGTGACCTGGGCTTGCGCCAGGGTCTCCAGCATGTACTGCTCGAAGTCATCGCCCGTCTTGATGAGCGTGCCGCGACCGTTCATCACGGCCTGAACGCCCTCGCGCGTCGAATCGACCACAAACGCAAGGAACTCGCCGCTGTTCAGGTGGTTTTCGTCCCGAGGGTCGAAGTGAATCGCGGCGATCTTGCCGGCACCGCGGATGGAGCCGTTGATCTGGATCGGCGTGGAAAGCACACCGCGCTTCAGATCCGCCACCACGATGCCGAACTCGTCGCCCTGGTTGACGCGACCGGACACCGCGACGTGCTCGTCGTCGCCGATCGCCAGCAGGCCGGCGTCGAGTTCGTACAAGGTGGTCGGCGCGGTCGCGTTCGGCGACGCCTGCTGGATGATCGCGTTGCCATCCTGGAAGACGGTCTGCGTGCCTTCATCCGACTTCGCCGCGAAGTAAGCGATTCCCTCAACGTCCTCGCGCAGGCAGTGCAGCCCGCTGGCGTCGAAGTCGAGTGTGACCGCACCCAGCGTATCGCCCACGGCCGCGGCCACTCGGAAGGACAGATTCCCGTTCGGCCCGGATGCGACCAGCGCCGCCACCGGACCCTCCGCAAACTCCGCCACGAACGACACGTCGCCCGCGTCGTTCATCCGCACGACCGACGGGTCGATCCGCGTGATCAGCCGCCCGCCGACCTCCGTCACGCCTTCGACCGCCACGACGGCGTCGCCGCGGAAGACGCCCACACTTTCGTCGGACAACGTGGCGCTGAACGCGCTGACGCCATCCACGTGCGAGTGCGCGCCGACGCGGCTGATCATGCAGCCATCCACGATATCGCCGGTGGCGACGTAGGACTGCTGCGTATCGAAGATGCCGTTGCCGCCCTGGTAGCCGGCGATGAAGACCGGCTCGAAACCGTCAAGCTGCGGATCGCGGAAGCTGTCGAGCGTCAGGCCGTCGACGACATCGCCGTCGCGGATGGCGATCTCGCCTTCGTACATCACGCCCTGTCGGCCTTCGCCGGAGACGACGAACGCAGAGGAGGCGTTGTCCGTGTGCCGCTCGTCGAGCCGCGTCGCGTCGATCTGGTCGATGCTCCAGCCTTCATAGAAGTGGCCGTTGTCAAAGACCTGCTCGACGGTTTCGTTAACGGCGTCAATGCGCAGCAGCCAGTCGTTGTTGCTCGGCTCGGCCTGGCCGTACAGCAGCACGTAGTCGCCGGACGAGATGTCGAACAGCTCGAAGTTGGCGTTCCACTTGTGCAGCAGGATCGGCGCGGTGGCGTTCTGGCCGGCAAGCTGCACCAGCGGCTGGCCGTCGCGGAACAGCGTTGAACCGGCTTCGAGGGTGCTGAGCAGGTGATACACGTGTCCGTCGTCATCCACGCGCGGCGCCACCGGTCCGGTGCGCGCGGTCAGCCCGCCCATCGACTCGCCGTCGAAGTGGGCGGCAAAGACGCCCGGTGCCGTTTCGACGATCTGGGCTTCCGTCGTGCTGAAGTTGCGGCTCTGGATGATCGGCTGGCCATCTTCGAAGATGACCGGCCCCGCCCCGGCGATGCTGGCGTTGACGACGAGCCGCCCGGACGAATCCATCCGCGGCGCACTGCCGAAACCGGTGGTGACGTGGCCGTAGAGCGTGTCGCCTTGCGTCCAGCCGTCGAAGACACCTTCCGACGTCTCGACGAAGATCATGTTCGGCGTGCGGGCGAAAATGGTCACCAGGCCCGCTTCGCTCAAATGGAAGTCGCGGAAGGGCGCCATGACGATTCCGTCGTAGGTGGAACCCTGCTGCGCCGCCTTGCGGTAGGTAAACGGCGGCTCCGAACCGGTAAGCGTCGCGACCCAGACAGCATCAAAGCCGGAAGGCCCGCGGGCGATGAAGGCCACCTGGCCGGCGTCGTTGAGGCGCACGAGTTCCTGGTGAACCGTGCTGACCAGGCCCCCCTCCAGCATGGTGATCTGCTCGACCACGACCGGACGGCCATTCAGATAAACGCCGTCGCGCCCGTCCATGCGCTGGACCGCGGCGGCGACGTCGCCGTCGTTGTTGATCGATGCCCGGAAGACGCTCTGGACGGTCGAATCGCCCAGATCGTCGCCACGGCCGATGAGCCGCTGGCTTAAATCGAAGACGCCGCTCAACACGTTGCCGCTCGATGCGCCTTCCAGGATCGGCACGCCATCGACAAGCACCGTCTGGGCCACGTCCTGGAAGTTCACCGGCATGTACACGTGCCCGTCGGCATCAACGCGCGGGGCGAAGCCGAACTTCACCACGCTGTAGCCGCCCAGGCCGTCCCCGGCCTGCCACGCCTCGAAGGCGCCCTCCGACGTCTCGATGAAGATCGAGTCCTTGTCGTTGCCGTTCTGCTTCGAGTACAGCGTCATCAGGCCGTCGTCGCCGAGGCGGAAGTCGGTGAGCAGGTGGAACTTCACGTCGCCGACGAACTGGTCCTTGGCCAGCACGCGGCGATAGGTGAACGGATCCTCCGGCACGCCCGTCGGCGTGGCGACCCACACGGCCGTGACGCCGCCGTCGGTCCATGCGCCGAAGGCCACCTGTCCCGCATCGTTGAGGCGAATCTGTAAGTCGTAAATGCCGCGGACGACGTTGCCGTCCAGTTGCGTCTGATCCTCCACCAGGACGGCCGCGCCGTCGAGGTAGATCGCGTTCGCGCCATCCGCGCGTTCGAGGCATGTGGCGACGCGGCCGGCGTCGTTCACCGACGCCGTATGGACGCGGTTAACCCGGACGCCGTCGACGAAATCACCCGTGCCGAGCACGCGGATCGTCGGCGTGAAAATGCCGCTGCCGCGATCGCCCTCGTTGTCGTACTCAGCGCGGAAAATGACGGTGCCGCTGCCACTGACGCACGGCCGGTTCACGACGGTCAGCATGTAACCGTCGATCACGTCGCCGGTGCGGGCGATAAGCTGGTCCGGCGTGACGATGCCGTAGACGGTCTGGCCGGCATAATCGACCGCGGCCGCGACAGGCGTGCCGTCGTCGGCGAGCAGCTTGTCCTCATAAAGCCCGCTGGCGATTTCATCGACCTCGAAGCCGTCGATGACGTCCTTGAGGTTGATGCGCGCGGCCACAGACGGCGGATCGACGACCACGGTAGACAGCGCATACGGCCCGTTTTCCACGAAGCGGGCGCTGACCTGGAAGACGCCGCCGTCGCTGACGGCGAAGCCGATCGCGTCGTCGTAGCGGTTGACCTTCACGCGACCCAGATGCGGGATGTACGTCGCGCGGAACGCGACCTGCCCCGCGTCGGTGATCTCCGGCCGCGAAACGTCGACGATCTCGTTGCCGTCGATAAAGTCGCCGGTCTTCACCAGCACCTCGTCCGGCGTAACGATCGCCGTGCGGCGCGGATTGCGATTGTCGGTCACGGCCGTGACGGTCACGCCGCTGTCGTTGATCAGGCACTGCTCGAACGTGCCGCTTCCGATCGCGGAGACGAGAATGTCTTCGATGGTGTCGCCAACGCCGAACTGGACGTCCACCGATGGAACGGACGCATCGACGATGGCCAGCTTGAACGGATCGCCGTCGTTGATGCGGCCGAAGATCTGGTAGTGCCGGTCGTTGGAGACGGCGAAGTGCGTGCCGTTGCCGAACTCGTCGATGCTCAGCGGAGCAACCTCGGCCCGACGTTCAACCGTCCCGCGTGCCGAGACCAGCCCGGCCGGCGACATGTCGATGCGATACAGGTCGGAGACGGGGTTGTCGCCGCGGACAGCATCGCCCTGGGCGAGCGCCTTGCGATACAGGAAGGGCGGACCCGGATCGGGGTTCGGCCAGGCGACGAAGACGCCCTTGGCGCCGTCGACGCGAGCCATGAAGGCGACCTCGCCGGCGTCGTTGTGCGTCAGGCTGTCGTTAAAGATGTCCTGCACGACGTGGCCGTTGATCTCGGTCACGTTCGGCACGGCCACCGCCCTATCGTCGCGGAAGATGGCCCGGCGACCGTCGTTGAGCACGACCGCGCAGGCGATGTGATCGCCGTTGCTGGCCTCAAAGCGGTCGATGACGGAGATGGTGTACCCGTCCACCACGTCGCCGGCGCCGATGCGCCGATGCACCGCATCGAAAACGCCGTGATGCTCGCCGCCGCCGGAGAGGTAATAAAACGCGCCTTCGTCCGTCACCTGCGGCGAGCGCAGATCGCTGATCGGATGTTCGCCCACGCGCTGCCCGACGCGCTGCACGAGACGGCCGTTGATCGCGAGCCCCTTCTGCCCCGCGGCAATGAAGTCCCCGCCGGCGTTGATCTGGCGGTGATGCCGCAAGTCGGTGTCGATGTCGAAGCTGCCGAGTTCATCCACGACACGGCCAACCGCGAGCACGGATTCGACCTGCTCGTTCTGTACGCGCAACCGGAGCACGCCGTACGGATCCTGCTGAAACTCGCGGCCGTAGAGGGTGACATCCCCCGTGGGCGTCAGGTCAAACAGCGAATCCGCCACTTCGTCGATGACCACCGGGGCCAGCGACGCCTCGCGCTTGGGCAGGCCGAGATAGTAAATGTCGTTGATGAACACCGCCCCGCCCTCGTCGGCGGTCGTCGCTGGCATGTACACATTGCCGGCCGCGTCGAATCGCGGCTGGAACGCGTCATCGAGCGTCTGGCCGTCGACGACCGACCCGCGGGCGTAATCCTTGAACGTGCCGTCCTGCTGCTCGACGAACACCGTCGTGTCGTTCAGTCCGGACGTACGGGCCACGAACGCCACCCGCCCGTCGTCGGACAGGTCAAACGACTCGAACTGGTCGATCTCGATGCCGTTGATCGACTCTTCCTTTTCGGCGACCAGTCGGAATACGAACGGCGGAACAATCTCCGGCTCGGCCGGGCAGCCTTCGCCGAACGCCTTCAGGTAGCCCTTCTCGGTCACGACGTAGATCGTGCCGTCCTCGGCGATCGCAGCCGGAGCGGCGATGAGATCGTCCTGCTGGGTGCGCCGCACCTTCAGCTCGAGTTGCCAGCTTTCGAAAGTTCCCGCATTGCCCGGCTCGACGTCACGGATCACCAGCGTCCAGTCGCCGTGGGATTCCATCCCGATGAACAACGCCAGCGGAATCACCGGCCGATAGGCGTGGCAGAAGCCGTTCTCGCAGTCGTTTTCGAAATCGCGCGTGGCGTCGTCGTCGAACGTGGTGCAGGCGAAGTCCTGGTAATCGCCGCAGTTCTGCTCGAACATCAGCACTTCGCCGCTGTCGTCGTGCTTGAGGAAGACCTTGAGATCGCCGACGCGCGAGTGCGGCACGTTGAGGTGGACGTTGACGTCTTCGACCGTGCCCTCCTGGCTGACGAAGATCGTGCTCTGAATCTCGGGATCCTGCTCGCTGACGGGCGCGCCGCCGCCATCCTGGCCGATCACCACGTCGGATTCACCCGGAACGGTTCCAGCGTACGTCCGCCAGAGTTCCTCACCCGACATGCCGTCCAGCGCGATGATCGCGCCGTTGCGCGTCGTCATCAGCACCGTGCCTTCGCCGTCGATCACCGGCGCGAAGCCGTCGCCGCCCTCGGGTTCCAGCGCCGTAAACAATTCGACGCCGCTCGACGAGACGGCCGTCAGCACGGTTTCCCGGATGTCGCCGTAATCGTGGATGCCACAGACGTAGACGGACCCATCCTCACCGACTGCCGGGCGCGGCGCATCGAGCAGCATGACCGTATCGAAGTACTCGTGCGTCCACAGCAGCGTGCCGTCCGGATCGAGCGCCGTCAGGACCGACGGATCGCAGACGTCATTGCCGCCGGGGCACATCCCCTCGCCGACGTTGCACTCTTCACCAAAGGGACAGGTGATGCCCGGCGACACGAAGTAGATCGTGCCATCGTCCGCGATCACCACGCCGCCGTCGCGACCGCGCGTCGGATAGGCCCACAGTTCCAGGCCGTCGGGGCTGAGCTTGACGACCTCGTCCCGTGCCCGAACGACGATCCCGCCATCCGGTCCGATCGCGGGCGGCGCGACCGGCCGTTCGCCGCGGCCGCCCCATGCCCATTCTTCACCGCAGTCGGGCGCCATCTTGCGCACCGTCCACGGATCTTCGCCCAGGCCGCGCACGACGCCGTACACGAATCCGTCTTCGCCGAGCGTCGGCGCAACGTACGTCGCAAAGTCGGCATTGCACACCTGCTCGTGAGTATCGGGGTCGCGCTTGGTCATACCGCCCGGCGGGCCGAAGAACTGGCCATCCTCGCGGATCGTCGGCGGCGTCTGCGGATGATTGCCGAGGTTTTGCAGCGACAGAAGATCGCCTTCCGGACTGATCTGAGCGGTCCCGCGGTCGACGCCGACGTGAATGCGGCCGTCCGGGCCGATGATCGGCGGCATCTGCGGATCGCCCGATCCCTTGAGGATCGACCAGATCAGCTCCGGCTCATCCGGGATCACCGCGTCGGTGCGGCCGCTGCGCCGGGCGTCGTGCCGATCCGTGGACCACGTGGACGCCGGGCCAACGGGGCATGGGTTGCCCGTGCAGAGCGTCTCGGCGCCGTGGAACGTCCCCTCGCGCGACACGCAGTCCGCCTCCGTCGTGACTTCGCAGTCGTACTGAATGCAGCAGGCCCCTACCGCGTCGCCGCCGATGCCCTGAATCTCGGCCCGGAAGATCTGGTAGTTGCCGTTCCCGTCGGTGGCGTGCCACACGATCCGGTCGCCGTCGATCTCCGGCTCGTAATCCGTCAGCGTGTTGTCGCTGACCTGATAGGTGTTGCCGCGATAATAGATGAAGACCTCGTTGTCGTTGCCGTCGGTGCCGATGTAGGCCACCACCTCACCCGAGACGCTCGGCTGAAAGCCGACTTCAACGATCCGCTGTGCGCCGTTTTCCGGCGTCCAGCGCCAGATGCCGGTCTCGTCGGGGGGGGCGTTGCTTGTGTACCAGACGATCGCGTGCCCGTCGGTCGCCGGGCGCAGGCTGTGGTAATCACGGCTGGTGAGTTGGAGCACCTCGTCACCGGTCCACATGAATACCTGAGCGTTGTTCGCGACGCGCGACTCCCACGCCAGCAGGCCGTCGGCGATCACCGGGTAATCGTCGTAGTCCGGCTTTTCCGCGCTGATCCGCCGGCGCGACTCCCCGTCGAACAGCACCAGGCCGTTTTGCTCCTGAGACAGCCACACCACGTCGCCGCCGCCCGCGTCAGGCGCATTATCGTCTCGGTCCGTCGGCTGGCAGAGCACCTCGATGCGCCACGAGTCGAACACGCCCGAGTTGCCTTCGGCCATGTCCTCGACGGTCAGCGTCCAGTCGCCGCCGGCCGCCATGCCGTCGAACGCGCTCAGCGCGTTGCTGGGAACGTACGTCCGGCACATGCCCGCTTCGCAGTGATCGTTGAAGTTGGAGTCGCCCTCGTCATCCAGCGTAGTACACTGGAAGTCGACCGTGTCGCCGCAGACCTGGTCCACCAGCAGCACCTGCGTGCCGCGGTGTTCCAGCCAGATGCGCACGTCGCCGACGCGCTCGTGCGGAATCACGACGTGAACATTGACGTCCAGCACGTAGCCGGCGCTTTGGACGTAAACGGTGTCCACGGCCGCCTGCCCGAACTCGACCACCTGCTGCTCACCGCTGCCGAACGCCTCGGCCACATAATCCACGTCGGTCAGTTCGGTGATCTGCCCGCCTTCCCACAGAGCGATGTCAAAGTCATTTCGGTTCTTAAACCGCCACACGACCCGGCCGCCGTCGATCCGCGGCCCGTCGTTGTTGCTCGCGGTAGAGATCGTCACCGGGTCGGGGTCGCCCTCGCGCCACATCTTGATGACCGCGCTGCCCACCGGCCCGGACTCCCACACGTACGTCGTGCCACTCAGGTCCGGGTCGCGGTTGTTCTGCTGCAGCGACGTCACCTCGTACACGTCAAACTGCGGCTGCGCCGCCACCGGCGAACCACTCATGCCCACGACCATCAGAGTCAGAACGGCCGCGAGCCATCCGCCACGTGTGGCACCTGTGGCACCGGTTTGTAACCGGTGTTTCCTTCTCTGTGTGGCACCGGTTTCCAACCGATCATCCGGTGCGGCACCGGTTTGCAACCGGTGTCTTCTTCTCTGCGTGGCACCGGTTTCCAACCGATCATCCGGTGCGGCACCGGTTTCTAACCGGTGTTTCCTTCTCTGTGTGCCACCGGTTTCTAACCGGCAATCCGGTGTGGCACCGGTTTGCAACCGGTGTCTTCTTGGCTGTGTGGCACCGGTTCCCAGCCGGTGAGCCTGCTTGCCGTCGGCACTGATCGAACACCCCCCGGTGCGATCACCCTGCAACAAACGACGGAAACTGCACAACGCCGCTGAATGACTCGGCAACTGGTCCATGAGAAGCTCCCCGTCTTTCGGTGGTGTTCGGTGCCCGTTCTCAGCCGCAACGCAGGTGACAGGAACGCCCCCCGCGGCCTGCGAACACCGTATCCCGTAGCGCACGCCCATCTTATCACAATTCCTCACCCGTCCGTAGCGCGAACGAGCCGCGACCCCGCGGCCATCGTCCCGCGCGCGGCCCCCGCAGACCGACGCCGGCCCACAGAAACCGCCTTCCGTCCCTACAGTCTCGCGCGACCCGCCCGCGCAACGCCATTATTCGGAATATTTTTTTTTGGAACGCCGGAACCCCGCCCGAGCCGATCGCGGCACGTTGTCCGCCCGCCCCCGCGGCGTACAATCCCCCCTTTCCGACCGGCGGTTGGCGCGGTCGAGTCGCCGGGACGGGATCGCATGAAGTACCTCACCTATAGCGGCAACAACATTATCGCCCCCGACCTGCCCGACGGGTCCGATATTCTCTTCGCTCCACCCCCCATCAAGGGCATCCCGAAGCGCAGCGTTCCCGAGGCGGTGCGCAGGGCGTTCGAGCGGCCACTGGGCATGCCGCCGCTGCGCGAGTACGTGAATGCCTCGTCGAAAGTGCTGATCGCCTTCGACGACAACTGCCAGCCCTTCCCCCCGACGACCCGGCCCGACATCCGCCAGCAGGCCATCGAAACGCTGCTCGGGATGCTCGACGAGTGCGGGGTCCAGCGCGGGAACATCACCCTGCTCTGCGCGGTGGCGCTGCACCGGAAGATGAAGCGGCACGAGCTGGCGCGGATGGTCGGCCCGAAGATCATGGCCGAGTTTTATCCGGACCGCCTGGCCAACTTTGACGCGGAGGACCGAGCCAACATCGCCGACCTGGGCACGACCAGCGAAGGCGAGCCGGTGCAGGTCGATCGACGGGTCATCGACTGCGACCTAGTGATCTACGTCGATTCGATCCAGATTCCGCTCAACGGCGGGCATAAGTCGGTGGCCGTGGGGCTGGGCACGTACGACTCGATCGCCCCCCACCACAACCCGATCATGACCCGCGACTGCCCGCACGTCATGCAGCCCTGCGGCTCGAACATGCACGCCAGCATTGAGCGGATCAGCCGCGTAATCCTGACGAAGGCGAAGATCATGGTGATGGAAGCCGCCATGAACAACGCGACCTACCCCCCCCACCTGGCCTGGCTGGGCAAGCCGGACGAGCGCTGTAACGTCGCCGAGCGGTTCCTGAAGTTCGCCACGCCGCTCTCGATGAAGATCACGCCCGAACCCGTACGCAAGGCGATCCTCCGCAGCGTCAAGGGCGCCTACGACCCGGTCGCCATCCACGCCGGCGCCATCGACGACGTTCACGCGAAGACGCTCGACGTGATGACGCGGCAGATGTCCGTCGAGGCGCCGAAGCAGTACGACGTGATGGTCTTCGGCCTGCCCGACCTCAGCCCGTACTCGATCGACGCCCGCATCAACCCGGTGCTGGTGGTCAGCGACGTGCTGGGCTACATCTTCAACTGGTTCTACGACCGCCCGCTGGTCAAGAAAGGCGGCGTGGTCATCATCCTTAACCCGGTCTTCGAGGTCTTCCATCCGGAGTACCACGTCGCTTACCAGCGCTTCTACGACGAGGTGTTGACGCAAACAACCGACCCGTTCGAGATGAAGCAGGGATTCCAGGAATCCTTCGCCCGCGATCCGGAACTTATCGAGTGCTATCGCAACCGCTACGCCCACCACGGATTCCACCCGTTTACGGTATGGAACTGGGCGACGTACGCGTTCGATTACCTCTCCGACGTCATCATCGTCAGCCCGCCCGATGACCGCGCCGCCCGCCGCCTGGGCGTAAGCTGGGCGCCGTCAATCGACCACGCCCTGGGCATGGCCCGCGAAAAGACGGTCCGCAACGGCCACTCGCCCACCGTCGCGGCCCTTACAATTCCGCCGTTCTTCTACTGTACCGGCCGATCCGAACCGCGACTGTAAAGCAGCGGCACTATTCCCGCCCGAACGCCGTCCAGCAGCGCCCCGCCGATCACCCCCCCCACCGACCGGCAGCCGCCGGCGGCGGCGTAACAGAGAGCCCCCCGCGGGCGGGATGCTCGCGGGGGGCGGGGAACTCGATCACGACGCCGTTCGATGGGCTCGGCTGCCTGATCGCCTGATCAGGAGCAGTCGTTCACGGCGTCACAGGCCTCGCTGAGGCCAAATTTGGCAGCGGCGTCTGCGGAGACGCGGATACCCGGCGTCGACAGCTCATCATCCGGCTCGACGTTGACGGATCTCCATGTCAGCCGCCCGGTCGTGCAGAATACGTTTCCCTCGACCTTCAGGGCGTGAGCGCCGACGTCGCCTTGGCAGCCCGCCTCGAGGATGACGTTGCCCGTGCCGACCACGCAGCCGTCCGTCTCCGCCACAACCTTGATGAGCCCGTTACAGCCGGTGCCGCGGGTGTCGCAGTCGTCGGTGCAATCGACGTCTTTGACCTGCCATTCACCCGGACCGGTGACCAGGGTTTCGACGAACAGGTTCCCGCCGTTCTCGGCGATCCAGAACGCGTCCGACTCGGCGTCCGTCGTCTTGGGTCTGGTGGTCAGGTGCAGCGCGATTTCGGTGCTGGGCAACTCATCTGAGTCCGCGATCACGTAGGCCCGGTTGTCGAGCGCCACGGCGACTTCCCCTTCGCCGGCCAGGGTCATCGAGCACGCCTGGTCGAGCGGTGACGCCCCGCAGTCGGTCTCCAGGATCAGCAGGTCGTCGCCGTCAGTCGCTTCCACGATCAGCGACGTAGCGTTGTTCTTCAGGCGGATCGTCCCGTTGCCGGTGAACGTGTGTTC
>CAZYLK010000070.1:0-27936 GCA_964648365.1 uncultured Phycisphaeraceae bacterium | reverse complement strand
CAGGGCGATTAGCTCAGTTGGCTAGAGCGTTCGGATCACACCCGAGAGGTCACAGGTTCGAGTCCTGTATCGCCCAGTGACGTAAGCCCGGCTGAACGTCACAGTTGCGGGCCGGCCCGGCGGCCGGATGGGTATCGCTTTCATTCGGAGCGGGCCACTGCGGGCAACGGGCGGGCGTCGACGAGGCATTCTTGAGTACTTCCTCCAACCCCGGACGCTCCGGCGGCTGGCCGTCTTCGACGCCTTGCGTCCCACTTGACTCCCGAAGCGGCGCGTTCCGCGCAGGACCGCCTTCGCGCGTGCGTGGTATGATGCGCGAATGCGAACGCAATGGGCCAGACCGTGGGCGTTTCGGATCTGTGTGGCCGCGTGCGCGGGTTGTGTCGCGCTGTTCGTGGCGGGCGGCTTTGGCGTCGGCGGCGTGGTCTACCGCGGGCAGGGGCCCGCATTTGGCCGCGGCGGCTTCGGCTGGGGGGAGGATCGCAGCCAGCAGGATCTGGAGTGGGTGTGGGCTCGACGCGAATTCGGCTTCGATTACGCGCTGATTCCGCGCGACTTCGGCGGGGGCGAATTCGTCCTGCCCCTGTGGATGCCGTTTGTCGTGTTTGCGGCGATCGCCTACCGCCTGCGCCCTGGCGCGATCGCCCTGCCCGGCCATTGCCGAAAGTGCGGGTACGACCTCACCGGCAACATCAGCGGCCGATGCCCGGAATGCGGCGAGTCCGTGTGATCAGCGGGCGGCGGATATTCCGGGCCTTCGATTGTCCACGAATCTGCCTGCCGAGCAACGCCGAACCGCAACGCGATCGCTCGGCGGGTGGCGACAGCGACGGAGGGCGTGAACCCACGCTGGCCCGGCCAATCCGGCGCGCCACGGCCCGGTGTGACGACTCGCCGACTGTCCCTGACGCGAACGGTGCCGCCTCGACATCGAACCCGTACGGATCCGAATCGCGGCCTTGGCTGACCGCGTAAACCGACGGACCGGCCGCCATCCGGAGTGGTCAGACGTGACGTCGCTGGCGACGCAGCAGGAATCCGACGCCGATCATAGCCAGCATCGCGGCACCCGGCGCAGGAATGACCGTCACCTCACCGCTGTTCTGGAAGAAATCGAGCTCGTTGCCCTCCGCATCGAGCAGGCCGGTACCGGCGCCAAGGTAAGAGGCCTCCAAGGCGCTCGTCCCGGTACCCGTAGCCAGGAACGTCAACGTGAACAGAACAAAATCGCCCGCCTGATCAGCGTTGAGCGTCGAAATGGCATCAAAGGACAGGCCCTCGACATAGACGGCGTTTCCCAAGTCCAAGTCGACGTACAGCGGACCGAAGCCTTCGAGATCAAGCTGATCGCCGAGATCGGTGTCACCAAACACAATCGAGTCGAAGTTGAGAATGTTGTCGTCGAAGACAACATCGAACGCGAACGCACCAAGCGATGGAGCGCCCAAGTCGACAAGATCATCAACGCTGACCCTGACGTCAATCAGATTACCGACTTCGAACGGGCCCGGCGTTACGACATCGAAGTTAATGTCGGCACGAGCGGTCAATCCCAGACAGCCGGCCAACGCCGCGCCGACTACCCAATGACGGCATCTCAGTTGCATGACTCCTCCTCCAGCGTGGCTTGGGATCTGCGAGGCGCACTCAAGAACCAACCCTCGCGGGCCAATGGCGCACAGGGACAATTCCCGGCTACTTCAAGTCTCTCCTGACCTACCTATCACGACGTCGTGCCATGAATCCGGCAACGATGCCGATCCGGGCGCTGAGGACGCAGAACTCGCGATGTGCGGAGCCGTCCAGCCGCGACCGTCCCTGCCACCGCAGACCTGACGGCGCCGCCCCTCGGCGGCACGTCGCAGCCGATCACGGACATGAACCGCAACCCCTTTCATCACAAAGCGTTACGAGGATTCTCGAATCCGCGACCGTAATCCACATGTCGTGGTTCAGATCACGCGGGTCGTCCGGCCCGCTCGCGGGGGTGTTCCTGGCCGCGACGATGAGATTCAAATCGCACCGATTCACGACCTGGTCGCCGTTCACGTCGCCGGGGCGAGCTTCGCCCTGCTGGTCGCAGGCGTCGCCGACGCCGTTGTTGTCGCCGTCTTCCTGGCCCGGATTCGGGTCTTCCGGACAGTTATCGCACCCGTCCCCGACACCGTCGCCGTCGCCATCCTGCTGCTCGGGATTGGCATCCAGCGGGCAGTTGTCGCAGGCGTCGCCGCGACCATCTTCATCGCCGTCGGCCTGGTCGGGGTTGGCGGTGGTTGCGCAGTTATCGCACGCATCGCCTACTCCGTCGGCATCGCCGTCCTCCTGGCCGGGGTTGGCGGTGTCCGGGCAGTTGTCGATGGCGGTGCAGACGCCGTCTTCGTCGCCGTCGCCGCCGTTCTCATCGCACGTACCTTCGAATACCGCGAAGGGCGACAGGGACGTATCGCTGCCACAGATGATGTTGGCGTCCGTGTCGTGGAACGTCGTGATGTCCACCCACTGGCCGCCGACATAGTGGAACAGCGCCAGCAGCGGCTCGTTGTCGTAGTCCTGGTCGTTGTAGGCCAGGCAGACTTCGATGTGGCCGGTCCACGGGACATCGGTGACGATGTCGTGGTACTTCTGGTTCTGGCCTACCTTGTAGCCGCCCGGCGGAGGCGGACCGCTGTCGCTGGTGCGGTCGATCGTCACGCCGCCGCGGTCCACGCCGCCGTACTGGACGGAGGCATCATTGGCGACGGCCACGGATACGTCCTGACCGGCCGGAGTGTTGATCACGGCGATGGTCAGCAGTTGCATGCCTGGACAATCGCCAGCCTCCTGGACCAGCACCTGGTGGTAGCCAAGCGCCGCTTCCGGCCCGACTTCCACGAGGACGGCGCGCTGCGTCGATCCGAGCGGCCACGCGACCGGATTCGGCACGTCGAGACTAAGCTCAATGCCATCCGGAAGGGCCACGTTGGGCGGCAGGTCGCGGAAGATGACGGAGTTCTGCACCGTGGCGCCGGAATCGTTGGTGCCGGTCAGGGCAACCTCGGTACTCTCGCCCCAAAGCAGGTCGACTCGAACCGGATCGAGCACGTAGGAACAGTTGGGATCGCCGACGCCGATCAGTTGGGTGGCCGCGTTATCCAGCGGGTCGTCGCCCTGGAAGGACAGCGGCAGCACGCCCTGGAGGATGTGGGTACCGAAGTCGCTCGGTGTCCACGGCAGGCAGACCTCAACCACACCGCCGCCGGCGTTCACGTTGAACGGGTCGCTGACGGACGTGTGGACCAGGTTGAAGTTCTCGCCAACCGGCTTGTACACGCTGAAGACGAGCTGTTCACCCGTTCGCGCGTCCGGTCCGAAGTAGTGCGGCGTGAACGCCACGCTGATGTCTTCATCCACCGGCGGATTGTTGAAGAGCGGATCGGTGCACTCGTCGTCGCCGAGCGGGAAAATGTGCTCTGAGTAGATGTACTTTCCCGTCGGCGCAGGCGCGAGCGGCGGGACGATCACGTCCGGACAACGTGCGGCCGTCGAGATCGATCCCGTCTCCGTGCCGTCAGTGACTTCAACCCGGACGGTATACGCGCCACCCGCGAGCGGCGGATTGGGGATGTTCAACGAGATGTAGAACTGTCCCTGGTTGTTGGTCTTGGCGCCCGAAGCGCTCGCGATCTGGTTGCCCTGAGCGTCGTGCAGCCGAAGCGTGACCACGCCGCAGACGACCGGGTACTCGCCCGTGGCCGCGATGCTGCTGGAGTAGTAGACGGCGGTGCCGCTGGCCGAGAGCCTGCTCGAATTGCAGGGGCCGCTCAACTGAAGCTGGCGAATCTCGATGTCTACCTCGTTCGGCACGTTGCCTTGACCGTCAGCCGTACGGAATACGCGAGTAACCTCGTTGTTGGTGAGGTCGTCCGTCGATGGCGCGCCCCCGATCCGCGCCCGGAGCACGACTTCGCCGGGGCTGTTACTGGCCGTAACCTGGGCCTTGGCAGACTTGGTACCGGAGCCACCAAACGGGATCGGCACGCTCCAGGTTCTTGCGGGCGACAGGGCGGGCGGCACGAGTTCCAGGAACTCCACCGAGGCATCGTCGTAGCCGGCCTCCTGCACGTTGCTTTCGGAGTAGTTGGCCACCACACCGACGCAGCGCGTGTCACCCTCCTGCGGATATTCGTTTTCGAGGAAGCTGCACGTCGGATCCTGGATCGAAAGACTCGACGACCCCGTACACAGGTACATCTGGCGATTGGGTGTGCCTGGGGGCGGCGTGCCACCGCCGCCGCCACCGCCGGCGGGTGGTGGAGGAGGTCCGCCGCCGCCGGGGTTGCAGTCGGGCTGGGATACGTTGTCAAGCACGAGCCGTTCGCCCACGATGGCCGTGTCGTCCACGCGCACGCGGTAGTGATGCACGCCATTCGACTGCTTCGGCACGGCCACGTCGTAGTGGCCGTGGATGTTCGTGTGGCCGCCGCCCAGCGTGGCGAGCACGTTGCCGACTTCGTCCACCTCCTCAACCGTGACCTGCGCGCCCTGCACGCGGAAGCGGGCCACCGTGGGGTTGCCTTCGTGGTCGATCGTCGAGGCCACGTACTCGGCGTAGCCGCGGAAACGATCGAAGGCGCCGCAGGTTTCATACAGGTTGCCACTGACGACCATCACAACGTCTTCGAGGTCGAAGATGTGTCCGACCTGAATGAAGATCGAACTGCTGTTGTTCACGGTCGTCAACTCGCCGCCGACGGGCGACGCGACTTCGATCGTGATCCGGTAAATCCCCTCGGGGAGGCCGTTGGGCAGCGTGAGCTGCGTTCCGGTGGCCGAGTTGATGGCCAATGCACCGAGCGTGTCCGAGCCGAGCACCTCGCCGGCGCCCTGGAAGAAGTTCACCTGGATCGGCGCATCGGCGGTGGCCGTGCCCGCGTTCCGCACCGTCGCGGAAAACGTGATCGGTGATCCCGGTTCGATGGGCACGACGTTCGGGGAAACGCCGAAGTTGCTGACGGCCAGGTCGGGCTTGAGCAAGGCGCTGACGTGGACAATCAGCGTGGCCGAGGCCGAGGCGCCGTCCCCACCCGCAAGCTGCAACAGCATGACGTAGTCGCCGTCCTCGGACCCGTCGCTGTCGACGCTGAAGCCGATCAGTTTGGTCTGGCCGGAGGCGATGACGGCCGGCGCGAAGGGGACTACGCTGACGGCCAGGCCGTTCACCGGCGCAACGTCGACGGACTCCAGCAGTGTCGGGCACTGGCCGTTGTTGCGGACCAGCACCTGATAAGGCGTCTGATCGTCCACCGGCACCACGACCTCGTACGTAAGCTCATCGAAGCTCAGCGCGTGCGGCACGTCGCCACTGCCGTCCGGGACGCCGCATCCGCAGACACCCGGGTCGAACTTGTTGGGATCGTTGTCGCAGATTTCACAGTCGTCGCCGAGGTCGTCGCCGTCGGCGTTGGTCTGATCCGGGTTGGAAAGGCCCAGGCAGTTGTCGCAGTCATCGCCAACGTCGTCCAGGTCGTCGTCGATCTGGTCCGGGTTGTACACGCCGCGACAGTTGTCCGTGCCGTCGCAAACGTCATCGTTGTCCGGGTCGTTGAGCGGGTCGTCCGGGCATTCGTCGCACACGTCGCCGAATGCGTCGCCGTCCGCGTTTTCCTGCTCCGGATTGAGCGCGAACTCGCAGTTGTCGCACGCATCGCCGACGCCGTCCGGACCTTCGAAGTCGCTGTCGGCCTGATCCTCATTGGTGACACTGGGACAGTTGTCGCAGGCGTCGCCGTGGGAATCGTTGTCGCCGTTGTTCTGATCGTTGTTTTCGGTCTCGGGGCAGTTGTCGCAGGCGTCGCCGTGGTCGTCGCCGTCAAAGTCGAACTGATCGGGGTTGTAGGCAGCGGGACAGTTGTCGACGTCGGCGCACAGGCCGTCCTGGTCGGCATCGTCCTGAGCGTCGAAGGGACACACGTCGCAGGCATCGCCGAACTCATCGTCGTCGGCGTTCTCCTGCTCGGCGTTGGCGTCCACCGGACAATTATCGCAATCGTCTCCTATGCCGTCGCTGTCGCTGTCGATCGGACTCGGATTCGCGTCGAGCGGACACGGGTCGCAGGCGTCGCCGAGCGTGTCACTGTCCTGATCCACCTGGTCGTCGTTGTCCGCAGAGGGGCAATTGTCGCACAGGTCGCCGTGGGAGTCGTTGTCGCCGTTTTCCTGCCCCTCATTAGCGGCCAGGGGGCAGTTGTCACAGACATCTCCGTAACCGTCACCGTCCTGATCGACCTGACCCGGGTTGTGCGCCAGCGGACAGTTGTCATCCTGGTCAATAACGCCGTCATTATCGGCGTCATCCAGCCCGAGACAGATCACCTGATTAAAGACCATCGTGTCCTCGCCCGCCTTGCTAAAGGGCTGGCAATCTTCAGAACCCAGCGGCGTCGAAGTGACACACAGCGTAGCGACTCCATCTGACACGGCAGTCAAATCCACCGCGTCCGGGATAAGGGAGTTTCCGTACGGAACTACGACGACGGTCGTCGAGGCATTCAAGGGATCCAGAAAGACCGTGCTACGATCAAAGTTGCCAAAGTCGTAACCATTGCCGCACAGATCGTTTCCGCCGGGGCAGCCGCCACCGTTCAGATCGTAAATACAGACGGTTTCGCTGGTACTCTGCGTCGTCAGGACGGCCCGAGCCCATGCGAACGCGTTGGATTGGTTTCCCGACTTGACGATGCGAAGTGTATTGTCGGCGCCGGTCTGCCACAACTGAGCCAGTGTTTCGGCGTCCTCGTATAGAATCTGCTGGAGGGGCGGCCGGCAGTTACAACCGTTCGTGGGGTCGGCCGAGCTCGTCAACAACTGGTGCCCATTCAAGTAGAATGTGAAGTTGTCGCCGTCAGCACAGGATGTGTTGAGGACTTCAAAACTGATCGCCGTCGGAGCGCCGTCGCCAGCTAACTCGGAAATGGTAATGTCGCCCTCCTCCGCGCCCGGCAGAAGATCGACACATGCGTTGAGGTCGCCGTTGACGCCACCGCCCGGGAAGTGAATGCAGGCCACGTCCTCCTGCTGTGCGGGATTCGGTGCAAGGGGGCAAGTATCGCATGCGTCGCCGACGAGATCATCGTCGCCGTCCTCCTGATCGGGATTATACTCCGACAGGCAGTTGTCACACGCGTTGCCCACGCCGTCCACGTCGCCGTCCTGCTGATCATTGTTAGCATGGTTCGGACAGTTATCACACGCGTCACCGGGCCCGTCGCTATCGGCGTCGCTTTGATCCGTGTTTGCCGAAGCCGGGCAGTTATCGCAGACGTTGCCCACGTCGTCCGAGTCGGCGTCTTCCTGACCGGCATTGCTCGTGTAAGGACAGTTGTCGTCGTCGTCGTTGACCCCGTCGCCATCCGTGTCCGTATCGCGGCAATCGGGGATGTTGTCGTTGTCGATGTCGGGCAGGGCTTTGTAGGTCTCAACACTGCGGAAGAACTGCCACGTATTGATGCAGCCGCTGCGGACGCACGGCGTGGAACCGTGCTGGTCGTAGACGCACATGTCCTCCGCGCCGCTGATCGCCCGCTCAATGATTACGCGAATATACGCCAGGTAGTATCCGCCGCCGGCCGTCGTCACTGAAACCTGTGTGCAACCCGTCGGCCCGACAAGCGCCAGGGTGTCCGCGTCGGTCAATGTGACGTCGAGTCTTGGTCCCTCCGACTGACACCCACACGGATTGGTAGAGTTGAATACACCCGCCTGCGTATCCTCGATGGCGATCGCAAACGTCGCGTTGCCGCTGCAGTCGGCATGATTCACGATGAGGCGGACGCTGACCGGATAATCGCCCTCGCAGGCGTCGCCGATGTCGTTGCCGTCCAGATCCAACTGGTTGGCGTTGGGAATGCCCGGACAGTTGTCACAAACGTCGCCGACCCCGTCGCCGTCGCCGTCCGCCTGGTCCGGGTTGTGATCCAACGGGCAATTCTCGCAGGCATCGCCGAGCGTGTCGCCGTCTGAGTCCTCCTGCCCGGGGTTACTGTCGACGGGGCAGTTGTCCACGTCGCCGCAGACGTCGTCCGCGTCGATGTCGTTGTCGCCGTCCGCGGGGCAGTCGTCACAGACGTCGCCGAGCGTATCGCCGTCTCCGTCCGCCTGATCGGCATTGAAGTCATCCGGGCAGTTGTCACAGACGTCGCCCACGTCGTCGGCGTCAGCGTCTGCCTGGTCCGGGTTGTGGTCCGTCAGGCAGTTGTCGCAGGCGTCACCAGCGTCGTCGCCATCCGTGTCGGCCTGGTCGCTGTTCGCGTCGGCCGGGCAGTTGTCACAGGCGTCGCCGTGGTCGTCCCCGTCAGCATTTTCCTGCAGCGGATTGGGGTCGAGGGGGCAGTTGTCGACGTGGTCGAGGATTCCGTCGCCGTCGATGTCGCCCGCCTCACACGCGTCGCCCTCCCCGTCGTTGTCGGTATCGGACTGGTCGGGGTTGGGAGCGTCCGGGCAGTTGTCGCAGGCATCGGGTACATCGTCGCCGTCGGTATCGACATCCGGCGCGATGCAGACGTCGTCGTAATAGACCGAGGAAGTAAAGTCAGCGTAGAGATCCAGCCCCTGCAACGTGGAGGGTGTGTTCGGATTGAACTGCGACTGGTGATTGGTCCACGTGGATTGATAGAGTAATTGACCTCCATAATAGAAGAACTGCGTGTCGGCATCCAGGTCAATCTCGACTCGAACCTCAACCCATTGATCGGCCGTCAGTGGCAGCGATTCGCCGTTCGCTACGCTATCAAGAACCAGGCCATCCTCGCCATTAAAGTAGACCTGAACATTCCATTTGATGTTACTGGGATATTGACTATGGAGGATGAAGTACGAGTTCCCACCTGAATGGTTCGAGGGAACGTACTGCATTACCCGAACGACCCAGCGACCGGAATCGATACCGCTCAGGGGCAGACCCGTATCGGAGATGGTTTTGATGTCGAGGGAATGGGGCGGGCTGAAGGACCGGACGCTGGTCACGTAACTCTCGAGGTTGGCACCCCCGGCCCAGTTTTCCCAGCCGCCCTGGCCGTCGATGGAACTGCCGTCGGCGTAGCTGTCGAAATCATCACTGAACGAAACCGGTTGCTGGCAGGCGTCGCCGACTCCGTTGCCGTCGGTGTCGGTCTGGTCGGGATTATAGACGTCTGGACAGTTGTCGCAGACGTCGCCGTAATCATCGCCGTCGGCGTCAGCCTGGTCGGCGTTGACATCGTCGGGGCAGTTGTCGTCCGGTGACGCTACGCCGTCACCGTCGAAATCTGCAAACAGCGCTGTGATATCGTTCTGATCGAGTGGATGGTCGTACGTCCGCACATAGTCTACCGATCCGCTGCCGGCCTCGTTGAAGCCAGAGTGCGGGTCGTCAGCGAAGAGCGAGATGATGTTCTGGCTGAAGATGTTGGCTCCGCCGGGATCCGCGAACGCCATGACCTGACTGCCGTTGACATACAATCGCACCTGATCCGTGCTGCTGTCGCGAGTAACGACGAATTGTACGTCTGTGCCGAGAGGGAATACGTTCGGGCCTGCGACCGTAGGTTGCCAATGATGGATCGCGCCACCGACATTATAGGCGCCGGAATCCGACGTACGGTTCTTGAAGTCGACGATCTTGGTCCAGGCCCTGTCGCCGTAGACCGTGATGTGGAAGCGCATCTCGAGGGAGTAATGAGCGGGGTCCGCCAGAGCTCCCGTCAGCACCAGCCCCTGGTTTTTGCCGAAGAAGTAGCGCGAGCCTTGGATGCTGCCGCCGAGTCCGGCCATCGGGGGGCCGCCGAACGCATCCTCAAGGTCGCCGTCGAACTGGTACACGTGATCCGGCGTTACGTCCGCATACGCCGGACCCGCGAAGAGGCCCAAGCTTATTACAAAGATCAGGCCCACCAGCCACTGCTTCGCTCGCGTCCTCGTAATCATCGGGCACTCCTCCTGGCGGTCGTATGCAAGTGTCAACACGATGCGCAGCGACGGCGATGGAGCCGAAGTCCAGCACGCCGAACGCCAGCGGGCGCGCAACTCTCGCGCCAGCGCGACACAAGTGTGAACGCGCATCCCAATCGCCGGACAGTCCCCGCGAGACAGCGGGGAGCGGGAGCCGGGCGTGGCGTTAGCACATCACGTGTTGGTCACTGACGGCCAAGGCCCCTCCGGCGGTAACCACCCGCCACGAAATAGTCCTTGCATCCGTCAACCGATTAGACGACAATCCGTCCCAGTTCCGGCAATGCCCGTGTCGCAGTCTGAACTTTCCGTCGTGGATCCGAGCCGTCCATGCACGAAATCGATCCCGAAATGCTGTCGCGAGCGATCCAGGGCGATCCTCAAGCCGGGTCGCGCCTGCTGGCGGCGGTTTACGACGACCTCCGCGCCATCGCCGGCCGGGCCATGCGCGAGCAGGCCAACGGACGCATCCTCCTGCAACCGACGGCCCTGGTGCACGAGGCCTACCTGAAGATCCTGGAGCGCACGCCGAATATCGAAAGCAAGACGCACTTCTGCGCCGTGGCCGCCATGGCTATGCGGCAGATCCTCGTGGACCACGCCCGGGCGCAGAACCGGGTGAAGCGTGGCGGCGACCTTCAGCGCATTACGCTGACGAGCGCATTGGCCGTCGCGGCCACGCGGCAGGTCGACCTGCTGGATCTCGACGAGGCGCTTCAGCGGCTGGCGGAGCTTGATCCGCGGGCCGCCAAGGTCGTTGAACTACGATTCTTCGGCGGATTGACCGAACCGCAGGTAGCCGACGCCATCGGCGTCTCCGAGCGGACCGTTCGCAACGACTGGTCCATGGCCCGCGCCTGGCTGCGGTGTGAACTCGGGCAGGAGTCCGTGGAAGACGCCGCGTCCTGAGCGCCAACCGGCCTCGAAAAGCAGAACGGCGCCGCCCTTGCCGCCAAACGTGTGTGACGCCGTAACTTGTGGGTGTGTGTTGCGTCGGAACGGCCGCCCAGAGGCCGCCGCGCGTTGTATGCCCGAGCCGCGCCCGTGGAGACATCGGACTACAACCGACAGAAAGCAGCCTTTCTTGAGGCCCGCGACCAGCACGGTGACCAGCGTCGCGTCGTGCTCGATCGCTGCTGCGCTGGTGACGGCGCCCTGCGCGCCCGGGTGGAAACCCTTCTCGAGAAGCACGATCAGGGCGACGACCTGCTGGAGTTCGCACCCGCCGCCCTGCTCGCCGGCGGCCCCAGCCAGTTCGGCCCCGACGAACCCGAGCCCGACCTCCCGGAACGCATCGGCCAGTTTCGCATCACCGGCCTGCTGGGCAAGGGGGGCATGGGGATCGTCTATGAGGCCACGCAGGAGCACCCCAACCGGCCCGTCGCGCTCAAAGTGATTCATCCCGGCGTGATCTCCGGCTCGGCGAGGCGGCGCTTCCGGCAGGAAGTCGAGGCGCTCGGGCGCATGAGCCACCCCGGCATCGCCCGGATCTACGAGGCCGGTACGACCGACGACGGCCGGCCCTACTTCGCCATGGAGCGCGTTGACGGCGTGCCGATCACACGCTTCGCCGCCTCCCGCGACACGCGGGCCCGGCTCGGCCTGATCGGCGCCATCGCGGAGGCCGTAGACCACGCCCACCGCAAAGGAGTCGTCCACCGCGACCTCAAGCCGGACAACATCCTCGTCGACGCCGCGGGCAAAGTGAAAATCCTCGACTTCGGCGTCGCCCGATCGACGGACTCGGACATGCAGGTCACGTCGATCCATACGCACGTCGGGCAGATCATCGGCACGCTGCCCTACATGAGCCCCGAGCAAGTCAGCGGTGATCCATCCCGCGTCGACGGGCTGGCGGACGTGTACGCGCTGGGGGTCATTGCCTACGAAACGCTGACCGGGTCGCTGCCATACGACGTGCGTAACAAGTCCATCCCTGAAATGGTCCGCATCATTCAGCAGGATCCTCCCACGCCGATCAGCAGCTTCAGCCGCGTGCTCCGCGGTGACCTTGAGACGATCACTGCCAAGGCGCTCGAGAAGGAGCCGTCGCGGCGCTACGCTTCCGCCGCCGCAATGGCCGAAGACATCGCCCGTTTTCTTCGCCACGAGCCGATCCTCGCCCGCCGGCCGAGCACCGCGTATCAGTTCCGCAAGCTCGTTGTGCGGCATAAGGTCGTGTTTGGTCTGATCGGCCTGCTGTTCGCGGCCGTGCTGGGCTTCGGCGTGTGGATGGCGCTGCTGTACCGTCATGCCGAGGATCTGCGCATCGCCGCGAACATGGAGAATGAGAAGTCCGTGCAGATTCAGACCTTCCTGCAGGAGATCATCTCAACAGCGATACCGGGCGCCCACGGCCACGATCTGACGATGAAAGAGGCGCTTCAACTGGCAGGCAAACGGATCGACGAGGAATTCGAGGGCTACCCCGAGGTGGAGGCCGCGCTGCGATTCACTATCGGCGACGCCTTCCACTCGCTGCGCTACGACGATCTGGCACTGCCGCACCTGGAGCGGGCCGTCGAACTTCGTCTGCTGGATCCGAAAGCGGAAGGACAGCCGCTGGCGCAGGCGCTGGTGGAACTGAGTCGCAGCTACCGCGGGCTGAATCGATTCGACGAGGCCGTCGCCACACTCAACAAGGCGCTGGCCGTACCACGAACGGATAACCTGGAGCCGACGCCCGCGGCGATGACTAACTCGCTCGGCTTGACCTACAAGAAGATGGGTCGCACCCGCGAAGCGCAGGCCCTGTACCGCCAGGCGGTCGAACTGGCCCGCGCGCAACCGGGCCGTCCGCACCGGCTGGCGACCTGTCTGGCCAACCTGGCCGGGACGCTGTCCGATGTTGATGAAAAAGAGGCGTTGCTGCTGGAGGCGCTGCAGATTCAGCGCACCCTCGACGCGCCGGGAGCGCTGATGTCCACGCTCGGCGGGCTGGCCAACGTCGCGATGGCACGAGAGGATTGGGCGACGGCCGAGTCGTATGCGCAGCAACGTCTTCAATTCGTTCTGGATTTCGCCGGCGAGGGCAGCATCGACTACGCTCTGTCGCTGCGCCTGATGGGGGTCATTCTGCGAGAGGCCGGCCGGATGGAGGAGGCCGAGCAGTGGCTGCTCAGCGCCATCGACGCATGCGACCGGCACTCGGGCACCCAGCGGCGCGAATCCGCGATGATCCGGTTCGAGTTGGGGCGCCTGTACGAACAGATGGAGCGTTACGAGGACGCCCGGCGGGTCTACCAGGAGACGCTTGATATCCGTCATCGCATCCTGCCGGACGATCATCCCGACATCAATCGAACCCTCACCGCGGTGGCTCGAACGCTGTCCGCGCTTGGCCGTGATGCCGAAGCTGCGGCGCTGCTCGAAGAGCGGCGGCCGATGAACGCCGCTTCTCAGGGCGAATCCGACTCGGATCGCGGGGTGGCGCCGGGGGCCGCTGAGGACGGATTCTAGGGGTGCGCCGGCGCGTCGTCGCCTGCGGAAGGGCGCGGGTGAATCTGGCGCGCGGCGTGCTGCGCAGGAGCGGCATGGGTAGCGTGTTTGGGGCGTGGCAGGAGCAGCCCCGCCGACAGGTGGCGCTCAAGGTCATTCACCCCGGCGTGATGTCCGACGCCGCGCGGCGCCCCGTTAACCAGCGGTGACAGCCAGCCGCTTACGGGCTCAGCAGCCGCGATCCCATTCCCATGAAGATCAGCACCAGCAGCGCCACGCCGATCGTGAACGCCAGGAAGCCCACCGGATGCATCACCCGCTTCCACTGCGACCATTCGTCCTTGAGCCGCATTTTCTCCAGTTGTCCGCTCCCTTCGAGACGGTCCAGCCAGCGCTTGCGCTCGTGGAGCAGTTCGGTGCGGCTCATGCGACCTGAAAAGATCACCGGATCCATTGGAAACTTTTCGGGGCGGAAGTGAACGTTGAAAAAGTGGAACGTAAAGATGAACCCGGCAGCCAGCAGGGCCTCGTCGCTGTGAATAATCACGGCCACGTTGATGATCCAGCCGGGCAGAATCTTCGTAAAAGCCACCGGGAACCACATCACCAGCCCGCTGAGGCCGATGACGGCCACGCCCCAGAACACCGCAAAGTAATCAAATTTTTCCCAGTAAGTCCACTTGTCGAACTGCGGGCGCGGGCCGCGGCCGAAGAACCACTTCTGATGCGCCCACCAGTCGCGCACGTCGTCGAAGTTGGGCAGCGGCATGTCCGGACCGAACGCGACCTTCAGATACTGCCGCAGGCTGTAGCGGCCCGTCTTCGGGTTCTTGAACTCGTGCCGGCGGCGGACGAACGCCTTCGACAGGCTCAGCAGGTGCAGGCCGAAGTAGACAAACGTGATCACCGCGCCGATGCGGTGCAGCGTGCCGGCGGATTCCAGCCCGCCCATGTAGCGCACCATCGTCTTGGCCCACGCGGCATCGTAGAACTTCAGCGGCATGCCGGTGGCCACCAGCAGAAGGAAGCTCACCACGACCAGCAGGTGAAGGAATCGCTCGAAGGGGCGGAAGCGAATGTAAACTTCGTCGTCGGTAATGGCCTTGACCTTGGCTTCCTTGAACGCCTTCGGATCGCGCCAGTAGAGCGCCGCCGAGCGCACCAGCCACAGCAGCGTATGCACGCCGAAGAACGCGAAGGTGCCCAGCACGATGGCCGTCATGAACATGAACGTCCAGTAGAGCGCCGGGTAATTTTCGCGGTCGCTGTGATCGGCATGGGCGATGTAACTGGTGAACCCCGCTTCCGCCTTTGGATGACACTGCCGGCAGGTCTGCAATCGGCTTTCGCCATAGAGCCGGCTGCCCGGGTCGCTGACGCCTACGATGTCGTGGTGGCCGTGGCAGTCGTGGCACGCCGCCACGCCGGGCAGGCCGAGCGCCATCGCCTTGCCGTGGAACGTCTCGCGGTAGCGTTCCAGCCGGTCTTCGTGGCACTGGCCGCAGCGCTCGTCGCTGTGCAGCTTGAACGCGATCTCGGTGGGCGTGATGATTTCGTGGGCGGAGTGACAGGTGGCGCAGACCGGCCCGCGCGGATCGCCGGCTTCCAGCAGTTTGCCATGAATACTGTTGCGGTAGATCTGCTGCACGCCGACGTGGCAACGGCCGCAGGTATCCGGCATGTTGCTCTTGTGGATGGACGAACGCGGATCGTCCGCCGGAAACATGGCATGGACGCCGTGACAGTCGTTGCATGAAGGAGCGACGATCAGTCCTTCCTTGATGAGCCCCCGTCCGTGCATGCTGTCGATGTACTGCTCGGCCGCGTGCGGCTGGTGAACGCCCGCGCCTTCCATCATCCGCGGATTGGCGTGGCACTTCGCGCACGTGAATGGAAGCTGGAGCTTGTACGTCCGCGACTGCGGGTTGCGATGCGTCAGGATGTCGTGCGAGCCGTGGCAGTCCGCGCATCGGGCCGCCGCGGCGTCGCCGCCGGCGCGTCCGCGTCCGTGGACGCTTTCGTCGTATTCGGACTGCTGTTGGCCGTGGCACCTGCCGCACTGCGCCGGCGACGTGCGGATCGCGTGCGGCAGCGTCTCGCAGTCCACGTGGCACGAGGTACACGCCGTCCGCGCATGCGCCGACGTCTGGTAGACATCCGTCGCGATCAGCAGCGCCGTCGGATCCTCCCGCGGCGCCTCCCGCGCCAACGGCCGCACCATGCCGGCGCGGACCGCGGCGGATGAGTGGATGATCGAGGCGTTGGCGTGGCAATTCAGGCAGCGCAGATTCTCAGGCGGCATCTGGGCCTGAGCCGGCACGGAGATCCCAAATGCCGCGAGGATGATCAGCGCAAGCACGGTCCGACGCCCAAGCGCCCGCTCCACGCGCGGCGCGCCGCAGCCCGGATCGACCGAGCCGCGGGCTTGGGCCCGCGCGAAGGTTCCAACCCGTAGCCGGTTGCGAACGGCGCGGAGCGCCCCCGCCGGTTGATCCTCTGCTCCGCCAGGATCGCTGCGCGCGATTCGCACCCGCACCAAAGGCCTGAACTCCGCGCGGGCTGAAGCCCGCAGCTCGCTGGCGAGGTAGGATCGCGAACGGTAATCCGGCGTTTCTCTGATCGTGGTAGTCATGGTCATTACACGAGCGAAAGCACCGCTCGCCGTTCAGCGTTCACTCAGCGCGGCCTCAGCGGCAAGGCGGTAATGCTCAGCCGCGGTCTGCACGTCACCCTTCTGCGCGAAGAGCCTCCCCAGGGCATATTGCACCTGAACCGTGTCCGGATAGGTGTTTTGCAGCGGCAGCAGTCGCCGTTCGGCGTCACCCAATCGCCCCTCCTCGATGTCGATCAGCCCCATGAGCAGCGCGGCCCGAGGCACATCAGGGTGGCGCGCCAGCACGTCGGCCACGAGTCGCTCCGCTTCCGCCACGTTGCGCGTCGCCAGGTGCAGGTCCGCCAGGTCCAGTGCGGCTTCCCACGCGGTAGGCGCCGCCGACAGCGCTCGCGACAGTTCCTGCGTGGCCGCCGCGAGTTGACCCTGCCGGCGCAGGATCGCCGCCGCGGCGCGGTGGCTGGCCGACCGTTGCGATGCAAGGTCTCCCACGACGGCCGGCGTGGACATTTCCTCGATGAACTGCGCTTCGCTCAATTCTCCCAGCGCGTGACGGACGTAAACCTCCAGCCGCCGGCGATCCTGCGGCGTCCAGCTCGCGATCACGTGCAGAAGCGTCCCGTCGGCTTTGGTCACGATGGTCGTGGGATACACGATCAGGCCGATCTGCCCGGCGAACTTGCGACCCAGGTCGAACGCAAACGGTTCGTTGGCGCCGATCACACCCTGGCGCTCGCGGAACCACGCCTGCTGGTCCGAATCCGCCGACATGAAAACAAGTGCGGTCTCCTCTCGCTGCTCCCCGCTGACGACCTCATGCGCGGCCGTCATCGCCGCATCGGACTGCCTCTGGTGGGCGGCCACGTAGACCAGCACCAGAACCTTGCCCTCCAGGTCGGCGCTGCGGACGCGCTGCGAACCCAGACCGGCACAGTCGAACGCCGGCAGCGGGTCGCCAGGGTTCACGTGACGCAGGTGATCGGGCGCGGCCGCGTGAACGAGCGGCGCGGCCAGTAACATGATCGCCGGGATGGCCCGTGCGGTGTTTAACATCACTCTGGTCCTCCCTCGTCTTCGCCCGCGGCGGGCGATTCCGGCGCCGGTCGCGCGCCGATGTTCGGCATGGCCCGCGTCCGGTCGTAGTCGTATGGCTGGTGGCAGCCCGGACTGCACCGCCCGCCGGTGTCGGTCTTCTCGAAGCGGATCGGCAGCGTCCACCCGCCCGATTCGAACGGCACCTCGGACGCCATGTGCCGCGGCAGGTCGCTGCCGTGGATCTCGTGACAGGTGCGGCACGTTCGGCCCTTTGCTTCGCGGTTGACGTGGACGAAGTGCAGGTTGCGATCGCCGGTGCGAAAGCCGGTGGCCGTCGCCGTGCGTTCCTGTGTGACCAGGTCGGCATCGTGGCACTGGAAGCACAGCGCGTAGACGCGGAGTTCGAATGATCCGTAGAACGACTCGGGAAACTGCTCGTGCAGCAGCCGCTTGCTCCGCCCGCCGTGGACGTCGTGACAGGCGGTACACTGCCCGCTCTCGACCGGTCCGTGCGGGAAGCTGCGCTCCAGCACCGGCCGCATGTCAGGGATCGTCATCCCGTCCAGCGCCTGTAACGGCCGGTCGTGACAACTCAGGCAGATCTCTTTGGTTCCCTTCCGCAGCAGGAACTCTCCCGGCGCGGCATGGGGGTCGTGGCAGTGGGCACACTTCCGCTCGGTCATGACGGCGCCGTGCGGCGCGGCGGCGGAGGTCACGGTCCGCTGAACGTCGGCGTGACACGAGAAGCACAGATCCTCGACCGGCGTTTCGAGCAGGCCGGCATGGTCCGACGTGTGCGGCAGGTGGCATCCGCTGCACCCCTGCTTCATCGGCTCGTGGAAGCTGGCGGCCGTCTGCCAGTGCTCGCGCGATTCACCATGGCAGAGGAAGCAGTGTTCGTCCTTGTCTCCACCGCGGAGGAGGTTCGGATGGTCGCTCTCGTGCGGATCGTGACAGGCGGTGCATTCGCCCAGGGCGAACGGCCCGTGCAGCACCGCTTTGCGATCCAGCGCGTGACAACCCAGGCAGGTCAGTTCCACGCCGCCCGCCGCAAGCAGGTTCGGCGCGTGCGAGCTGTGCGGATCGTGGCAGACGAGACACCCGTTCCGGCTCAGCGGCGCGTGGGTGTGGCCTTTAAGCCCGAACGTGTCGTGGCAGCGCAGACAAAGCTGCGGGTCCGGTTGCGCCAACGGAAACTGGTGACCCGGCTCCTCATTCCCATGACAGGATGCACATGTGCCGTCGGCCAGCGGTGCATGAACGAAGGGCCGCCGGGCAAGTTCGCCGTGACAGGCGGCGTTGGCGCAATCGCCGGCGTCCGGCGGCGGCGATGCCGGCGCGACCGACTCCGGGGCTTTCGGGCTTGAGCGCTGCGAGTCACGTGCCGTGGACAAGTCACTCTCGCCGGCCCCATCGCGATGATCCGCAGTCTCGGGCGCTCCGGCCGCGCTGGGTGGACCCGGCGCTTCCGCCCCCCGCCGGCACCCGCCGATGAGGACGAGTGTCCCAATGACGAGCAGGAGCAACGGCAGGTCAACACGACGCAGCAAACTGCGGTTGAAACGTCTCACCCTTCTTCGCCCGCAGGGCGTCGGGCGGCCGCATCGCTCGGATCGAACGGGATTGGCGGATTGCTCGCGCATCGCGATTACCTCACGACCCCCGTCACGCCCGCCCAGATGATCAGCCCCACGATCGTCAACCCGACGACCAGCAGCACGATGCCCATGATGCGCACGAACCGGTGGAACCCGCCCGACACCGGCGACGCGACCAGCGACTCGATCGACTCTTCCCGCACCATCCGCTCGTATTGGAGCGGCCGCTCCTCCTTCATCTCCGACTCGCTGATGCGACCGGTGAAAATCACCGAGTCCGTCGGGAACTTCTCCACCCGCAAGTGGGCGTTGAAGAAGTGCATGGTGAAAATGAAGCCGACCGCCAGCAGCGCTTCGTATCCGTGGACGATCGTCGCCACGTTGAAGATCCAACCCGGCAGCACCGCCCCCGCGACGACCGGAAACGCCAGCAACAGGCCCGAGCCGCCGATGATGACCGTCCCGAAGGCGTCCGCCCAGTAGTCGAACTTCTCCCAGTACGTCCAGCGGTCGAACTGCGGCTTCGGTCCCAGACCCACGAACCAGCGCAACATGCCAATCAGGTCGCGCAGGTCTTTCCAGCGCGGCATCATCGAGTCCGGCCCGAACAGCCATCCACGCCGCCCGCCCCGCATCTGGTCGCGCACCCAGCGCCAGATGACGCCGACGTGGATGCAGACGTAGACGCACATCACACAGGCGAAGATGCGGTGCAGAATGCCCAGGGCGTTGCCCCCCCCCAATGCCCCGGCGATGGTCAGCGCCCACGGCTGGTCGCTGAACTTCAGCGGCAGGCCCGTGATGGTCAGGCCCATGAAGCTGGTAATCACCAGTGCATGTGTGAAGCGATGAATCGGCCGGAACCGGGTCATGGTCCGTTCGCCCGGGTTGTGGCCGTGAGCCGCCGCGCCCCCGTGGACGGGCGACGCGCTGCGCAGCCGCTCGACCCGCGCCCGCACCCACCAGAAGATCGAGTGCAGGCCGAAGAACGTGAACGTGACGCTCATCACGATCATGAAGTACAGCCAGATGCCGTAGAGCAGCTTGCTGTCGCCCGGCTTGCGGAAGTCTGCGTGTGGGATGAACTCGGCAAAGCTGGCGGTGGCGCCCTCATGACACTTGCCGCACGTCGCCACGATGTTCTCGCTCGACAGGTGCGACGCCGCGTCGGCGACCCGGCGCACGTCATGCCCGCCGTGGCAGTCGCTGCACCGCGCCGCCCGCCGATACCCCAGCCGGTTCACCTGCCCGTGATAGGTCTCGCGATACGTCGCGTACAGGTCTTCGTGACACGTGCCGCACTCCAGCACGATGTCGCGGGCGAAAGCGTCCGTTTCCGCATGGGTGATCCGGTGGGCGGTGTGACAGCTTGTGCATACCGCCGCCTCCAGCTTGCCGTCGCTTTCCGCGTTGACCTGAGCGTGGACGCTGGTCAGGTAGACTTCTTCCACACCGACGTGGCACCGGCCGCAGGTGTCCGGAATCTGATCGCGGTGGACGCGCGACGCCGGATCGCTCGACGGCCGTACGTCGTGAGCGCCGTGGCAGTCCGGGCAGGTGGCCGCAATCGGCAGCCCGGCGCCCACCAGCGCCTGGCCGTGAACGCTGTCCATGTAGCGCTCGACCAGATCCTTGCCCTGCATCGCCGCGTTCGGCGCGGCGCCGTGCTGCTGGTGACACTCGGTGCAGATCTTGACGACGTTGAGTGGATAGGTGTGCGACGCGCGCTCCGTGGGCGGAAGGATTTCGTGGTGGCCGTGACAGGTCCAGCACTTGGGCGATGGGCCGTTGTCCGTCTTCGTCGGGTGCGCATGCGCACTGACGCTGAAGCCCTCGGCCTCCGCCGCATGACAGCGGGCGCAGTCGGGATCCGGCAGGTCGCCGGGATGGGGAAGCGTGGCGGCCCGCGGATGGCAGTCGAGACAGCGAAGCCCGCCATGCACGCTGCCGGCAAAACGCGCGGCCGGGACGAACAACCCCTCGGAACTCGCACGCGGCTTGGCCGGCGCCACCGACACCATGCCCGCCCGCTGCTGTGGCGACAGTTGAGCCATCCGCTCCTGCCCGTGGCAGTTGAGGCAGCGGACGTTTTCCTCCGACCCGGGAGCAGGCGCGGGCGGCGTCTGTTGCGCCTCTGCACGAACAGACACAAACACCGAGAGCAGGAACACCACGACCGGCCGGTGCGGATACGGGTCAGCACACCAACGGGGCCGCGTCGAGCGAAACGGCGAGTGGCATCGGCCCGACGCCGGGGCCGTTTCTCGCATGGCACGGTCAGACGTTTGAGACGTTGCGGACATGGCTGGTGCGCCGTCGCTCCCTGCGTCTTCTGCGACTCCGGCCGCGGGACGGTCCGCGCCTTCGAAGCGGATTGCCAGCGCTGACATGCACACAGCGTGCCAATCGAAGCCGCCGTCGGCGCCGCGTCGACGCGCGGAGTCGAGAAAACCGCATTCCCGTGGCCGTGGGTGCCGGAATTCGAGTTCTCAGAATCAGGAACCTCCGTGACGACCGCATTCTCGAAAATGGGAATGACCGCTGCCTCACGAACCCGAGTACCGGCGCCGACGCCCGCGCATGCTTCACCGCTCGTGCCGGTTCGGCCGCGGATGGACGGCGGATCGCACCTGGCGCAGTTCGTGACCGCGGCTCGTTTGGCAGCCAGGCGCCGCCCGCACGGCCCTCGCTGGAATGGTTCTTGCCGTTGGTTCCGTGTCGGATGTTTCGGGTCCACGGTCGAACTGCGCCCAGCGCAGGCAACTGCCCAGCAGCGGTTCGGAGTTCCCATGAGCCGAAGGCGAGGCAATCCAGGCGATCGTCACCCAGGCAACGGGTACACGCGTCTGCGGAATCAGTCCGGCGCGGCCGCCTGGCGAACCAGGTTGTGCGGGCTGCTCGCGGTGGTCTCCGCGGAAGCCTCTAGCCCCGTACATCGATCGCCGCCCGCGCCGGAAGGCGGCTGCGTCACCAGCGAGTGTCACGGAGACCTCGTTCGACGTGAACACCTCCACGTCCCGGCCGCGCAGCGCAAATGCACGGCGTGCCACTCGCTTCGATCCGCCGAGGCGCACACGTTTGATTTGAGATTGCCCGCCGACCGGCTTTGCACCCAATGCCATACCCTCAAGCGGCCCGACTTCCTGCACGCGCCGGTGCGCGACGGGAACTGCACCGCCTGCCACGACCCGCACGGGTCCGAGCACCGCTTCATGCTCCGCGCCGACCCGGTCGAGGATCTGTGCCGGAACTGTCACGATACGCAGAAGTCGCCGTCGCGAGCGTTCATTCACGCCCCGGTCGCGGCCGGCACGTGCGTGCTCTGTCACGAGGCGCATGGTTCCTGGCAGCCTCACTTGCTGGTCGAATCCGGCCGCGGTCTGTGTACCTCCTGCCACGCGTCGGTCGAGCGGGCTTTTCGCGGCGGGAGTTCGCTGCACGAGCCGGCGGCGGAGGGGCGCTGCACGGCCTGTCACGACCCTCATGCCGCGGACCACCCGATGCAGTTGGCCGCCGACACGCCGGAGCTTTGCAACTCCTGTCATCCCGAAATTCAGGAACGGATCGTCAACGCCGCCACCGTCCACGAAGTGGTTCGTACCGACCGGTCGTGCGCCAACTGTCACGACCCACACGCCGGCGCCTACGACAAGCTCCTGGCGTCGGCGCCTTCGGACCTCTGCCTGACATGCCACGACCGGACCATTCCGATGGCTGATGGCGTCGCGTTGCAGGATCTGGCGAAACTCCTGCGCGAGAACCCATACCACCACGGACCGATTCGCAACGGCGACTGCTCCGCGTGTCACGACCCGCACGCGGGCGATCACTTCCGGCTGCTGCTCAACGACTACCCCGCTGAGTTCTACGCGCCATTCCGCCTCGAAACGTACGACCTCTGCTTCAACTGCCACGTCCCCGACCTGGTGCTCGAACCCGCGGGCGAGGGCATCACAGGGTTTTGCGACCAGACCGCCGAGGGGGCGCGGAATCTGCACTACGTCCACGTCAATCAGGAGAAGGGCCGAACCTGCCGGGCATGCCACGAGGTCCATGCCTCGTCGCAGCCCTTCCATATTCGAGAAAGCGTGCCCTTCGGCGAGGACGGCTGGCCACTCGCCATCAACTTCAGCGTCGAGGAGGGCGGTGGAAGCTGCGCCCCGGCCTGCCACAAGCCACAGACGTACCGGCGTCCGGCGAACTCATCCGGAGCGCGATCGAAAGGTGTACCATGACGCGGAAACCGGCAACCCTCGCGGGGATGAGCGTGATCGTCCTGGCGATCTGTATCCACCCGTCCGCGCCGATCCTGGCCCAGACGGCCGAGCATCTGAAACCCGGCACGCTCGCGCCCCGCATCACCTGCAGAACGCTCGGCGGGCTGGACCTGGACGACCGCGCACTGATCGGGCGCGTCACCATCCTGCTTTTTGGCGAGGTTCACAACGACCGCAGCGTCAACGCCGCACGACAGGTGCAGGAACTGCTGGCGGTCCCGGAAATCGCAGCGCTGCACACGCAGGGCTGGTGGATCATTTCTCGCGACGCAGACGCGGTCGAAATCAGCCGGTCGGTCCAGGATGCCGGCGTCACGCTGCCGCCGGCTCAGGATCCCGGCCGCGCGACGTTCGCCCGCTACGGCATCCGCGTGCTGCCCACCGTGGTCGTCGTCGACGCCGAAGGAAGGCTGGTCTGGGCACGCGCGGGATTCCCGTTGGACTTCCGCCGGTCCCTGGAGGCTGCCTGTCGCCTGGCGGCCGGCGCGATCTCACGCGAGCAGTTCGAGACCCTGATCGCACCCCGGCAGGTGAGTCCGGACGCGCCCGAGGTGGGCCGCGCCGAAGCCTTGACGCGAATGGGCCGCCGGCTGCTGGAACTGGGCAAGGACGCGCTGGCCGCGGACAAATTCCTCGAGGCGCGCGGTTTGGCGCCGGGCTACGTGCCCGCTCACGTCGGCCTGGCGCAGTGTTACCTGGCACAAGGCCGGCTTGCCGACGCTGAGCAGGAGCTGCTCGAAGTACGGGCCCGGAACCCAAACGACGTGGACGCCAACATCGGCTACGCCGCCATTGCCCTGGCCCGCGGCGGCGCGGAGATTCAAACGGCCGAGCGCGTCCTGATTGCCCTCTCCGCCGCGCACGAACGCCGGGCCGAGGTCCACTTCATGCTCGGCCGCGTCTACGAAGCGCAAAAGCGGTCGGAGGACGCGATGAGAAGCTACAAACGCGCCGCACAACTCTGGCGAAGCCAATCCCTGGAGCCGACGCCATGACGCCCAGCCATGAGCCAACTGATCCGAGCCCGAGCCAGCACGCGGATACGTCCGCGGTGCGTGAACCCGCCCCCGCGCCCGATGCGCCGTCCGATCCGCGCCGCACCTTTCTGAAAACCTGCATCGGCGGCATGACCGTCGTATCGGCGGGGACCGTGGCCTACCCGGTCGTCTCCTTCATGCAGCTTCCGGCCACTCTGTCGGAGTCACAGATCGTCAAGGTGCCGCTGGCCGACATGCACGAAGACCAGGCGATCTACCGGGACTTCAACGGCGTGCCGATCGTGATGATCTACACCGGGCACGTGCCGCGCGTCTTTGACGCTTCATGTACGCATCTGGGCTGCCTGGTCGCCTGGGACGGGGCCAAGCACGTCTTTCATTGTCCCTGCCACGGGGCGGTGTTTAACGACCAGGGCGAGCCGGTCAGCGGACCGGTGAGCCGTCCCCTGACGGTCATCGAGGCCAGGGTCGAGGACGACCACGTGGTAGTCGCCTGATCGGAGAAGGGATCCATGATCGCCCGTATCTACGCATTCTTCGACAAGCGCTATCACGTCACACCGCTTCTGGAGAAGAACGTCACCAAAAAGCCCGTGCCGCGCACGCTGGGCTGGGCGGGCTGCTTCGGCGGCCTGGCGCTGTTCACGTTTCTGATCCAGGTCTTCACCGGCGCCCTGCTGCTGATGTACTACAAGCCGGATCCCGCCCGCGCCTGGGACAGCGTGACGTTCATCAAGTCGAACGTGCCGATGGGCTGGCTGATCCAGCGCATCCACGCGGTCGGCGCCAACATCATGATTCTGCTGGTCATGCTGCACATGGCCCGGGTGGCGTATTACAAGATCTTCCGCCCGCCGCGTGAACTGCACTGGGTCAGCGGCGTGCTTTTGTTTCTGCTGACGACCGCGCTCGCGTTCACCGGCTATCTGCTGCCCTGGACGCAGTTGAGTTACTGGGGGGCCAAGATCGGCACGGAGATACCCGGCGCCGTGCCGGGGATCGGAGACGCCATCGTCACCTGGGTCCGGCGCGGCCGGGTGATCGGACCGGAAACGCTCGGCTTTTTCTTCTCGCTGCACATCTGGATTCTGCCGGCCATCATCAGCGGCATCATGGGGCTGCACTTCGCGATGATTCGAAGAACAGGCATCGCGAAGCCGCTCTGAGAAGAAGGGAGTGAGGGAGTCAGGGAATGAGGGAGTCAGGGAAGAATACGGAGCATCGATGGCCGGTGGAGGCCCCCAGCGCTCGCGCATTCCGGGCACCGTCCATCCCGACACGCAGTTGTTTCATGCTCAGGTTCCCTCGCTTCCGCAAAACGGCCGGCGACCGCAACCAAAAAGGCAAAAGGGAAGGGAGTGAGGGAATCGGGAGTAAGGGAGCGAGGGGAAGAGGAAGCGTGAACGCTCCGGTCTTTCTTCCCTTACTCCCTTACTCCCTTACTCCCTGGTTCCCCTCGCCCTGACTCCCCCGGCTTACGGATCAACGCAAATGGCTGTCAAATACGCCGAACAGTATGAACCGGACCAGTTGGAACCCTTCTGGCCCAACGAAATTCTCAAAATGACCACCGTGGTGCTCTGCACCATGGCCGTGATCATGTTTTTCGCCGTATTGCCGGTGCTGCTCGAAATCGTCGGGCTGGAGGGCATGACCGAGCACGAGCAGCCGGCTGATCCACGGAACACACCGGCGCACATTCGCCCGGAATGGTATTTCCTCTCCGTCTATCAATACCTCAAGCTGATGCCGTCGCAGATGCTCGGCGTCGAAGGCGCCGCCCTCGGTGTTATGAGCCAGGGCATCGGCGTGGCCCTGCTGCTGTCGCTGCCGTTCTGGTATCGCGATCATGGTCCGGGCGTCGACCCCGGCGATGCTCGGCGGGGCGCAGCCTGGTTCGCCGGCGCGTGCGTTTCGTTCGTCATCCTGGCTTATCTGGTGAGCCGCGCCAACGCAGCACTCAGCGACCGCATCGGGGTCTGGCTGCATCCGGTATTCTGGTGGCCCATACTCGCCGTCGCCTGCTGGGCGATGGCCTACGCAGCGGCCAGAGCGGTGGGCTTTGCGGCCGTGGGGCGCTGGCTCACGCTGCTGACGGTCAGTCTGCTGTTCATCCTGTTTCAGTTCGTGGTTTTCGTCATCGTGCTGGGACGCTGGCTGACCGCTGTCTTACCGGCCTCCATCGCGTTCGGCATCGGCGGCGCGATCTTCCTGATGACGACCATCTGGGCGATCGGCGTGACGATCGCCCACGTTGCCGGCCGGGCCGACCGGCCACGCCGCGCCATGTTCATCGCCACCGTCACGGAGAACGTCGCCCTGTTCCTCGGCCTGATGCTCTGGGCCAAGTGGCCGCACGACGCCCTGCGCGACGCCGCCGGCGCCTGGACCGAGGAAGCGCGGCATCTCTGGTTTCTCGTCGCCGTGGTACTCGCGGCCGTGGCCGTGTTTGCAGCCCTGGTTGCCGTGGAGCGGCGCAACATCCGTCTCGTGCTCGGCCCGCGTCGCCCGTCGCTGGAGGACAAGCCATGACCGCCCTCGCCTGCCTCTGCGCCATTCATCTGAGCCTCCTCGGCCAACCGGAGGATGACCCGTTCGCCGGCAACGCCTGCATCGACTGCCACCGCAACCTCGCCGGACGATCCAGTGAGATCGTGGACGTTGAGTGGAAACAGAGCATCCACTACGCCAACGGCGTCACCTGCGACGGATGCCACGGTGGCGACGCCCGCCTGCGGGCCGATCAGTTCCCCAACGAAGCGGCGTTCAAAGATGCGGCACACCTGAGCCGTAACCCGGAGTTTCTGACGCTGACCGCCGAGGAGGGAAGGTTCATCAGCGAAACCCGTGGTCGCAGCATCTCCTACTTCTGCGGCCGCTGCCACTCCCTCATCAAGGAGAAACACCTGGGCAGCCCACACGGCGACTTCGGCGACCCGAGTTGCCTCTACTGCCACGGCCAGGGCTCGCACGCCATCCAGAAGGCGAGCCTCGACATCATCGACGTGCGCCCGTTGTCCGAGAACGGCCGGTGCGCGATGTGCCACCAGGCCAGCACGATGGAGGCGGTCGCCACCATCCGCGACACACTGGCGGGCGCGGCCGAGAAGATCGAGACCTCCGGACAGCTCTACGCCGAACTGGAGACGTGGGGCTACCACAACCTGGAGCTGGAGACGCTGCACCACCATCGCGAGGAGGTCCACTCGGGCCTGCGGCGGGTTTTTCACAGCTTCAACATGCGCGAGATCAACGACTTCGTCGGCGAGATCAACGGCATCGCCGACCGCACCGCCCAGACCCACACGCTCATCAGCCAGCTCAGAACGGCCCGTCGCACACAGACGCTCATCGGCGTACTGGCGGCGGGGTTCCTGCTGACCTTCGCCGTGCTGCTGGTCTACTACAAGAACCACTGTTGCGTGGCCCACGAATTGCCACCCGTCTGAGTGTCACAGGCCGCCATTCGGCCCGGTTCGGATTCTGGGTATGACAACAACGCAATCGGACACTCGATCGGACGCCGCAACCGTTGTCTTCTGGCGGAACCGGCTCACGTTCGCAGGCGCGATCCTCGCCTATGCGTCCATCCTGTTCCTGGGCTGTTTCTTCCTGATCGGCCTGATTACCCCCGTCCACAATCCGTACGTCGGCGTGTGGTTCTACCTGGTGCTGCCGGGTGTGCTGGCGGCGGGTCTACTGCTGATGCCGCTGGGCACGCTGATCGAGTGGCGGCGGCAGCGGCGGCTGGCGCGGGCGCGGGGCGAGTCGGGCAAGGGCATCCACCTCGACATGAACCTGCCCCACCATCGCAAGGTCGTGCGGTTCATCGTCCTGACGACGGTCTTCGTCGTCCCGGCCGTGGCGACCACGACCTACCACGGCTACCACTACACCGACTCGACCGAGTTCTGCGCCAAAGTCTGCCACACCGTCATGGAGCCGCAGTACGTCGCCCAGCAGCGTTCGCCCCACGCTCGCGTCGGATGCGTCGAGTGCCACATCGGCTCCGGCGC
>CAZYLK010000069.1:0-28134 GCA_964648365.1 uncultured Phycisphaeraceae bacterium | reverse complement strand
CGCCGCGAGTCACGGCTGATTCTCCCGCTCCAGAATCTCCCGGGCGATCTCGGAGCACTCGCGCTGGCGCTCGGCGGCTTCGTTGAAAGCCTTCTGCAGCGACTTGTCGGACTCGCCGCCCTTCTTCGCCGCTTCGTCGATCGCGGCCGTGCGGGTGTGGACGCGCTGCTGGGCGGCGCGGAGGAGTTTCAACTCGGCGGAGGTGGGCAGAAGGGGAGAAGCGCCGTCGGCGGGCTGGCCCTGCTGGGGGGGGGCGCTTTGTTGTTCGTTTTCCTGCTGCATGCGTTTGACTGCTTCGAGAAGCTGCTCGATCGTCGCGATGATCTCGGCCTGCATGGACTGCGTCAGCGCGCCGAGTTGCACGTCGCCGAGCCGCACCGCCACGGCGTCCATGTCTTCGACCATCTGGCCGAGGATGCGCGGGAAGACGACGGTCGTTCCCTCTTCGTCGAGGATGTGGACGCAGGTATCGGCGGCCCGGGCGAGTTGCTCCTGCTTGCGGGCAACGTCGGCCACCTGGAGCTTGTCCGCGCGGGAGAGATTGTCCGCCCCGATCCGGTCGAGGCTCGTGGTTGAATCGTTGACGTTCTTCTGGCGGGCAAGCATGTCGCGGAAACGGGCTTCCAGGTCGCGCAGGATTTCCTCGCGTTCTTCTTTGCGTTTCTGAGCGAGTTCCTGCTCAAGCTGCTGTTTGGCCTGCTCCAGTGCGTCAATGGCGCGGTCCTGCTTCTCGGCGGCGTCTTCGGGGTTATTCTGCTCCAGATCCTCGGCCGCGCCGCGCATCTCATCCTCGGCGCGATCGAGATCATCCTGGCCGGGGGGGGGCTGATTCTGCTGGCCCTGCTGACCCTGTGGGCTCTGTTGACCCTGCTGGCCTTGTTGACCTTGCTGGCCTTGTTGTCCCTGTTGACCCTGCGCTCCCTGCTGACCTTGCTGTCCTTGCTGGTTCTCGCCGGACTGGCCGCCCTGGCGGTCCTGATCCATCTGCTGGCTGAGTTGTCCGGCTTTGTCGGCGTTGTCCTTCTGGGCCTGGGCCTGATCGCCGGTTCCCTGGCCTTGCTCGTCGAGTGCCTTTTTCGCTCTTTCGAGTTCGTGCAGTGCCCGGCGAAGCTCTTCCTCGGCCTGCTCCTGCCGCTCGTTTGCGGATGGGTCGTCCTTGTCCTCCAGCGCCTTGCCCGCCTGCGACATGCGCTGCGAGGCGGACTTCAGCGCCTTGGACGCCTCTCCGGCGGCGCGGCCGGTGGGAGACTTGCTGCTCTGAGCATCGTCAGGCTGGGGCTGACCGTCCTGCGGCCGGCCCTTCTGCGCCGAGGGAGCCTGCGAATCGCCCTGCCGTGGTTGGCCCTCTTGCGGCTGTGCACCGTCACGCGGCGAGGCGCCGTCCTGCGGCTGCGAGCCTTCGCCCTGCCGGCCGTCGGACGGTTGCGGTGCATCACCGTCGAGGCGCTGCGCCTCGCGGGCCATCTGCTCGACGTCGCGGGCGACGTCGTCGGTCTCTTCCGAAAGCGCGTTCTGCTGCTGCGCGGCGGAAGGTGGTTCGCCCATCTTGCCCGCCTCTCTCGATGCGTCGGCGTCGTTGCCGTCGGCGTCGCGCGGGTCGCCGGCGGGCTCCTGATCCGTAGGCGCATCGGCGTCGCCGTCCTGCGAAAGCTGCCGTTGGCGGTTCAACAATGACTGAACGCGCTCGATCGCCTGCTCGAGTTGCTGGCCGAGGCGCTTGCGGGCGGTGGCGTCGCCGCTGTCGGCGCGCAGTTGCTTCTCGTGTTCGAGGATCTCATTGATGGCCTTGCGGTATTCCTCAAGCTGCTGAATCTCGCGGCGGCGGTCTTCGTTGTCCGTATCGCGCTGCATCAGGATCGCCAGCACGCTTTCAAGGCCGGCGATGAGTTCTTCCTGTTGATCGCGGGCGTCGTTGAGCGTGGCGCCTTCGCCGAGCAGGCGGATGACGGCCTCCACGCGATCCTGCACGCCGGCCTCGCCGATCTTCGTCAATGCCCGCTTGAGCCGGGCGGCGTTTTCCGGCTCGGTCGGCGCGAGTTCCTCGCTGAGGCGGTACATGCGGTCGATCAGCCGGTCGACGCGGTCGCGGATGATCTCTTCCTTACGCTGGAGCGGGTGGACGGATGGCGGCGGCTCGTCCTGAGCGCGGGCGGGGGCAACAGGAACACACGCTGCGCCGACCACGGCGAGAATGAGCGCGAACGGTTTAGGTGGTTGGAATCGCATGGGTCGCCTCGTTGGAACGGTCATTTCAATCGCGCTTCATGTCGTTCATTGTCGGTGCGTCCGCGCGGGCTGAAGCCCGCGGCTCGTTCAGAGACTGCGCGCTTTTAGGATTGCGGGTCTGATTCGAGCGGCGCACTCTTCATTCGTTATTCGCTATTCGACATTCGCCATTCCTCCGCCATATTCGATTCACGACTCACTCGTCAAAAATGTCCGCTCCCTGGCGCTCGACTTCGTCCTGCGTCTCCTTGTTAAGTTCCTTCTGCAGGCCGACGATGTCGCGCAGGAGCGTGAGCGCTTCCTGGTAGCCTTCCCACTGGATCATATGCGCGAGAATCTGCCGCATCTGCCGCAGGATGTCATTGAGCGCGGCGTCGATGGCGGCCGGGTCGTTGGCGGTTTCGAGGCGGCCGTAGCGGCGGAGGGCGTCGGCCGCGTTGATGCCGTCGCGGCGGGCAAGCGTCTCCAGCGGGGCGATGATCCCCTCGCCAAGGCGCTGCTGCTCGACGCCGGTGTCGAGGCCGTTGACCTGCATTTCGTCGAGAATCTGGGCGAACTTCTGGCCGATCACGCCGACCGCACTGGCGAGGTTGCGCTGCGATCGCTCGACCGGAGCGACCGCCTCAGACCACGCGGCCGGGTCGCTGATCCGATCCCGCTCGCCGACCACGGTCAGGAACCGTCGCTGCACGTCCTCCTGCTGATCGAGCAGGCGCTCGAATTCGAGCCGGTACTCCTGCTCGCGGCGGGCAAGTTCGGCCAGCAGTTCTTCGCGGGTCACGATGCGGAAGACGCGCGGGTCGGTGGCGGCCAGGTTGGGGCCCGAGACGTCATCAAAGTCGGCGGCGCGGAGCGTGAGCGTTACCTGATCGCCGGGGGCGGCGGCTTCCTCTCGCAGCGGCAATGTCACGCCGGCGGACACGTCCGTGTCGCCCGGCGTGAACGCTTCGGGAACGATCGTCCGCGTGGTGGCCGCGTCCATCTGGACATCCACCTGCAACGCGACGGTGGCGATGCCGAACGTGTCCGCAACTTCGATCGCCGCGATCAGCCGCGCTTCCGGCGTGAGCATCTCGCCGGCGCCGGGCGTGTTGAGCCGCACGGTGGGCGGCTCATCGCGCTGCACGCGGATGGCGAAGCGCACCGGACGCTTGTTGGTCAATCCGCCGGCGTCGGTGAGGGCGAAGTGGCACGTCGTCGATTCGTAGACTGACAGTTCCGCCCGCCACGTGTCGTCGATCGGCGACGCGGGTGACACTTCTTCGTCGCCGGCCATGAGCGTGGCCGAGACGACGGGTGAATGCGTGCGGACGGTGATGGCAACGTGTGAGCCCGGCAGTACCTGGGCCGTGCGGCTACCGTCGGCAAGTGTGAAGCGTTCAAGCCCGGCATACTTCGGCGGCGTGACGTCAATCTGCGACCACGCCACCCGCGGACGTTCGGCCAGCTTCGCCTGGTACCAGGGCGTGCGGTCGTCGCCGCCTTCGAGGTAGAACTCGAAATCCTCGCGGGCGTTTTTGACCACGTAGCGCAGGCCGAAGTCGCCCACGGCCGTCATCGTCTCGCGCCCCTTGCGTCCGCTGGCGGTGCGGAAGACGAAATCCGCCTGCCGCGGCATGACGCCTTCGACCTCGGCGCTGACGGGCAGGTCGTCGCCGATCGCGCCGTGCAGGACGCCATCGTCGAGGTTGACGCGGATGTGCGTGCGCTTGGGCCAGGGTACGTCGCGCAGCAGGACGTTGCGGCTGAACCACAGCGAGAGCACGTTCGGCGCCAGGGCGGCGAAGGCGGCGACGACCAGCAGCATTCCGATCAGGGCGGCGCCGCTGCGGCGGAAGCGGCGGGAGGTGACGGGGCGAGCGAAGTCGAGATCGGCGGCCGCGCGGTTGGCGCGGTCGATGGTGTCGGCCGCCAGTTGTCGCGAGTTCGTCGCGGCGTCGCCGATGTCGCCGGTCGAGAAACGCAGAGCGGAAATGAGCAGCGACGCGAGGTCGGGACGGGTCGCCTCGATCAGCCGCGCCGCGTCGCCGGTGGCGAGGGGTTTGCGCCAGGGGCGAATCACGTGCCGCCAGGCGACGACACCGATGGCGACGATGACGAGCGTCGAGATAAGTCCGCGGATGCTCCACTCGACGTGGAAGGAATAGTCGATCAGCAGTTGAACCGCGCAGAGAACGAGCGCCGCCGCCGCCAGCCACGCCAGCCCCTCGACCACGACATAAGTGCGCGTACGGCGCAGCAGGCCGGTGAGGCCATCCGTGACGGCCGCACTGAGCCGCGGCAGGGCGGCGCGGGATGAAGTTGGATGCGTCGGTTCAGTCATGGGTGATGGGGTTGGTCATGGTTCACCACAATGCGGGCGCGACAGAGTTCGCGCGGGCTAAAGCCCGCAGGTCGGGCAGAGGCCCCTCCCTATCTTCATTCGTTATTCGCCATTCGCCATTCGCCAATTCTTCACAACATCCTGCTCCACTTCCTGACGCCCCATTCTACCGTCAGCAGCGTCACCAGCAGCGCCAGCGTCCACCAGCGGTCCCACAGGACGATCGGCCGCGAGCGCGTCGTGGTGACTTCGTGTCGATCCGGGATCAGCGGCGGGATCTGCAGGGCCTCGTCCATCTCGAAATACCGCCCCCCCCCGCTGCTTTCGGCCAGGGCGACCATCGCCTCGCGGTCCATCTGCGGGCGGATGATCTCGATATTGGGGCGGGTAATGCGGATGTCGCGCGAGACCTCCACCGGCGGGCCGGACGATGACGGGAGCGTCAAGCCGATGCGATACGAGCCGGTGCGATGGGGCACGAAGCGCCCTTCGAACCAGCCGGGCTGATCCAGCCGGCGCGCAAGCGTCAGCGTGCGGCGATCGTCCTCGACCGCGTACGATGCCTCGACCCGGTCGCTGGTCAACGGCTCGAAGTGCGCGTCATACAGCCGCGCGCTGACGGTAACCGCCTGCCCCAGCGGGAACTCATCCGCATCCGTCATAAGCTGGCCGCGCTTGCGCCCGCCGAGCAGTTTGCCCTCGACGAGATATCGCACAAGCTGCACCCAGAACCGGTCATAGCGCTCCTCACCCATGCGCCGCCAGCGCCAGGTTGCGTCGAAGCCCAGAAACGCGGATCGCCCGGCCCCGACGAATTGCACGGCCGCCAGCACGTGCTGGCCGTGGGAGTTCTGCATCAGCGACTGGCCGGTGCGCATCAGCACGGTGGCTACCGGCTTGGGACGCAGCACCGGGTAATGCCAGTAGACGATCGGGTCGAACTGCCACGCTTCTCGCGTCGCGAGTGGATCGAGGCCGAGCCGCAGGATCGGGTGCGTCGCGGATTCCGGCTCGACGATCACCGGCCAGCCGCGCGTCTGGTAATGGCCGATGCGGTTGAGCACCAGGTCGGCTTCCGGATCGAGCGACACCGGCAGCAGGTCGAGAATGGGCCGCACTTCGTCGGCGTGCATGAAGTTCGGGGCAAACGGCCGGGCGGCGGCATAGAGCAGCCCCCCCCCGTGCTCGCTGACCAGCCGGTCGACCAGTTCGCACCAGGCCAGCGTCAGTTCCGACGGGTCCGGATCGAGCAGCAGGACGGCGTCGTACTCGAACAGTTCTTCGACGGTGGCGGGCAGGTGGTCGATGATCACGTCGCCGTCGCGCACCGCGGCCACGTCCGCCGATTGCAGCCAGCAGCTTACGCTGAAGCTCTCGTCGCGTTCGAGCAGGCGATGCAGAAACTGATACTCGCGGCTGGGCTGGCCGGCGACGATCAGCACACGCACGCGCGAGTCGATCACGTTGACGCTGACCTGCCGCGTGTTGTCGTCCGCGACCGATTCGAACTCCTGCACCGGCACGTCGACGCGATAGACGTAGCGGCCGACGTTGGTGCGGCGCAGCTCGAACGAAACCGGATCGATGCGCCCGTCGGGGCCGATCGCGGCGTCCTTCGACGCGATCACACGACCGTCGCCGGATTCGCCGTCGGCCCGCTCACGCAAGTCCACGCGCACGCGGGTATCGCTGACGCCCTCGACTGCAAGCTGAGCGGTGAGGGTGAATGGGTCTTTCTGAAAGGCGTTCTCCGGCGCCTGCACGTCGGCGACGCGCAGGTTGCGGGGGGGGGAGGGGTCGCCGATGCCCACGGCGTAGATGGGGATGTCCCGATCCGCGGCCAGTCGTGCAACGGCGTAGGCGTCGGCGCCGTCGGTGAAGCGGCCGTCGGAGAGGATGATCATGCCGGCCACGGGCGTATCGGCATGCGATTCCAGCGCCCGGCGGACGGCCCGCTCGACGTTGGTGGACGGCCCCGCGGCGACATCGCCGAGTCGTACTTCCCCGGCGGCCACCGTAGATGCCGGCTGCCCGGCGTCCGGCTTCGGCGCCTGCTCGCCGGCGCGGCGCACCGTGTGAAGCAGAGCGGGCGAATCGTCGAACGTGTATAGCTTGACGCGGTTGTTCTCGGCCAGAGCAGTCAGCAGGGCGTGATCGTTGCCGTCAATGATCTGCCGCGCCAAGTCGAAGCGCCTGACCGGCGCGTTTGATGACGATGTACCCATCACCCGTCCCGCCCGTGCGGCCAGGGCCGGATCGCGATAGGCGTCGGAAAGGTCCATGCTGGCCGACGTGTCGACCAGCACGAGCGTATACGAGTCGATCCACCGATGCAGGTATCGCGCCATGACCGGCTCGAGCCAGATCGCCGCCAGGCACAGCAGCACCGCGACGCGCACGACGCCGAGGATCGTTCTGCGGCGCAGCGACGCCCCCGCACGTCCCTCGTGGCGATACATCCACACCACCGCCCACACGATCGCGGCAAGCAGCGCGATGCCGCCGACGGCCAGCCAGCCGTCGGGCAGGCCGAGAAACTCGAAGCGCAACTGCTCTTCGATGCGGCCGGCGGCCTGAGCCAGGATGTGTGGATGCGTCGCCGTCATGCTTATCGCCGTCGTCCAAACCACCACGCCAGCCCCTGCTCCAGCATGAGCACCGCCATCGCCAGCACCAGAAACGTGGACCACAGTTCCGTACGCGCCGCGCCGTCGCTGCCGCCGAGGGCATCGAGTCCGTCGATGTACTCGAACGGCTGTCCGATCGCGTCGCGAAGTTCCTCCTGCGTCGCCATGCTCAGATCGCTCTCGGCCGCGTCCACGTTCACCGCGAAGAGCTTCGTCACCTCGCCGCCCTGGAGCGTGCGCAGCGCGAACTGATAAATGCCGCTCTGCAGCGTGTGCTCCCAGCGCAGCGTGAGGCCGCCACCACTTTCGGCCGGCAACGCGGAGATCGATGTCTCAGGCTCAGCCGGGAAGGCCGGGCTTCGTACGAGGGCATCCGCGGTGAATCGCGACGGGTCGAGATCGAACTCGATCGGTTCACCCACCCGCACGCCGCCGTCATCGCCGGACGATCGGGCGACGTTCGAGACGAGTTCAACCATCACGGGCAAGAACGTCGGATGATCCGCCCAGTTGTTCCATTCCTTGTCAGCCGACGAGGCGATCAGCACCACGGCGCCGCGTCCGAACCTGCGTTCGACCACGGCCGGGCGATGCTCCTCGTCGTCAAAGGCGGCGATAATGCTGGCGGCGCTGCGCTCGCGTGCGGCAACGGCAGGAACGCCGGGATCCGCAGCGCCGCTGGCGCCGGCGTCGTCGGCGCTATCAGCGGATGCTTCGTCGGCGTCGGCGATTGCTCCCACGTCGTCGGCTGCCGCTTCAACGTCCGGCAGTTCGCACGCGTAGTATTGATTGAAGCGGATCCGCGCCACGCCCAGCGGATCACCCTCGCGCCCCAGGCCGCTGAACACCGGGTGCAACCGATCGACGATCGTCAGCGGCACGCCCCCCTCCGGCGCACGCACCACGTCCGCCAGTCTGGCCGGCAGCAGGCCGTCGCCGCCGCGGTAGAGGGCGCCGTTGTACAGCCCCGCGTCTACCTGGTCGCCCGCGAAGACGATCAGGCCGCCGCCGGTGCGGACGAACCGTTCCAGCGCTTCGACCTGTGGCTCGCTGACGCGATAGACGTTGGCGAGGATGACGGCGTGGTAGTCGCCGAGCTGCGCCTGATCGAAGCCGGACTCATCTACGACGACGACCTCATTGCCGCTGAACACGTCGCCCGCCGGCCGCAGCGCGGTGGCCAGCAGGTGCGTTTCGTCGGCGTAGGCTTCCAGGGCAGGCTCGCCGTTGACGACCAGAACCCGCACGGCCGGGGCCACGTCGACGGCCAGCACGCGGCGGTCGTCGATCGGCAGGGCGTCGGGCGGCTTGCTGACCGTGATGGCCTCGTCGCCGGGGCGGTGGAAGTCGATGCCGATCTCGGTGGCGGCGAACTGACCGGCCGCGATCGTGTCGATCGTCCGCACCGGCTGAGCCGACGGACCCACCGTTGTTTCCAGCGTCAGCCCGTCGATCGACTCGTCGGAGTGATTCGCCACCTGCACCCGCAGCCGCGCCGATGACGAAGCCACCGGCTGACCGGACGCCAGAGCAAGCTGCGTGATGGCGACGTTGGACGCCTCCGCGTCGCCCACGTTGACCAGCACCAGTCGCAGCTCGCGATCCGCCCCCCCCCAATCGAAGAGTCGGGCAAGCGGATGTGCTGAAGCCGCCGTGCCGCCCCCCGCGGCCGCGCCCGACGGATCCGGCGTTGCCGCCGTCGAACCGGCAGCGGCGCCGCCGGGCGCGGCAGCAGCGCCGCCCAGCGCCGCGCCGGCCGCTTCCAGCCAGTCCTTGCGCTGGAAGTCGCCGACGAAATAAACCGCCGCGCTGGTCAGGCCTGGTTGCTCGTCGAGCACGCGGACGACCGCATCGGCCGCCGCGGCGAGATCGTACGTCGCCTCCGACGCGGACATGCCTTCCAGACGGGCCAGCGTCGTTTCCAGCCCGGCGTCGTCCAGCACAGCGCCGGTAAGAACCGCCTCATCCAGCGACGACGTTCTGAGGATCGTCACCGTGTCTTCCGGCGATTCCTGCCGGATGCCTTCGATCAGCCGCCGGATCGCGGTCGTGGCGTGAGCGAACGTCGTGCCGTCGCCGCCGGCCGGGTCGTGGCCCATCGCGGCGCCGCCGCCAGCCGATCGCGCACCGCCGGCCGCAGCGTCACCACCCGCCGCGACGCCGCTGCCGCGATAGCCCATGCTGAACGAGTCATCGATGACGAACACGCGCTCGATCCGTCCGCTGGATCCGACAAGGCTCGCCAGCCCTTCGGGCCGCAGGAACGGCCGCGAGACGATCAGCGCGATCAGCAGCATCGCCAGGCATCGCAGCAGAAGCAGGATCAGTTCCTCCATGCGAACCCGGCGCCGATTGCGCTTCTCCGCATCCAGCAAGAACTCCAGCGCCGCCCAGCGAATCCGCTTGAACCGCCGCCGCGCGAGCAGATGGATGATGACCGGAATGGAAACCGCGGCGGCACCGGCAGCGAAAAGCTGAGGCCAGACGAAAGCGGCGAGGATGGGGGGGGTGAATGTCACGCTCTCGCCCGTATCCGATGCATCCGCGTCGCCAGGAAGCGCGTCAGCACCACGTCCAGCGAATCCGCCGTGCTGATCAGCGCGTAATCGACCCGGTGATTCAGGCAGGCGGATCGCACTTTGCTCAGGTACGCTTTCAACGCTTCGAGATAGCTCGCCCGCAGCGCCTGCGGGTCGGTCATGATTTCGACGTCGGCGCCCTCCATGCCTTCGAACAGGGTGCGGTCGACGAAGGGGAATTCCAGTTCGTCATGGTCCAGCACGTGCAGCACGAGCACGTCGTGGCCGTCGAAGCGCAATCGCTCCAGCCCTTTCACAAACGCATCCAGCGGCATCAGCAGATCACTCAGCAGCACGACCACGCCGCGCCGCGGCACGCGCTCGGCCAGGTGCAGCAGGGGCATCTTTACGTCGCTGCGTCCGCTCGGCGCCGAGGTCTCGATGGTCTGAGAGAAGCCGCGCAGCGAGGCGATCTTGGTCGAGGGCGGAAGCTGCCGGCGGATCTCCTCATCGAAGAGCATCAACCCGGCCGCGTCCTGCTGCCGCATCGCCAGGTGGGCCAGCGACGCTGCCAGCGTCGCGGCGTAGTCCCACTTGGTCATGCGATTTGTGCCGGGATGCTCGGGATAGGCCATGGACTCCGAACAGTCGAGCAGCAGATGTACCCGCATGTTCGTCTCGACTTCGTACTCCTTGATGAAGAAGCGATCGGCCTTGGCGAACACGCGCCAGTCCACGTGGCGCAGATCGTCGCCCGGCGTGTACGCGCGGTGGGCGGCGAACTCCACGCTGAACCCCTTGTAGGGGCTCTGGTGCATGCCGCTTAAGAACCCTTCAACGACGTGTCGCGCCCGCAGTTCCAGCGAGCCGATCGTGTTGAGGATTTCAGGCTGAAAGTACTTTCTTGTACTGGTCGTCATCGTGCAGCGGCGTCGCGTTCGGGTCCACGCGGGACAGAAGTTCGTCAACGATGCGGTTGGGCGTGTAGCCCTCGGCCTCGGCGGAGAAGTTGGTCACGATGCGATGTCGCAGCACCGGGTGAGCCACCGCGCGGATGTCCTCCGCGGCCACGTGGTTGCGCCCGTTGAGCACGGCCCGCGTCTTACCGCCCAGGATCAGCGCCTGTACCGCCCGCGGCCCGGCGCCCCAACTGAGCATGTCACGCACGAACTCCGGCGCGTCGTCCTCGTGCGGGCGGGTCATGCGCACCAGGTCGAGCGCATGGCGGATCACGTCGGGCGCGGCCGGTACACGACGGACGATGTCTTTGAACCGCTCGATGTCGTCGGCGCTGAAGACCGGCGTGACCTCATCCTGCCGCACACCGGTGGTGCGCTCGGCGATGGCATATTCCTCGTCATACGATGGATAGCCGACCTTCACCTTGAACATAAAGCGGTCCTGCTGCGCTTCCGGCAGCGGGTACGTGCCTTCCTGTTCGATGGGGTTTTGGGTGGCGAGTACGAAAAACGTCGTCGGCAGGTCGTGCCGCTGACCGCCGACGGTGACGTGCCGTTCCTGCATGGCTTCGAGCAAGGCGGCCTGCGTCTTGGGCGGTGTGCGATTGATTTCGTCGGCCAGGATCACGCTGGCGAAGATGGGGCCTTTCAGGAAGCGGAACACGCGCGTACCGCTGGCCTTGTCCTCCTGCACGACCTCGGTGCCGGTGATGTCGGAGGGCATCAGGTCCGGCGTGAACTGAATGCGGTTAAACGACAGGTCCAGGCAGCGGGCCAGCGTCGAGATCATCAACGTCTTGGCCAGTCCCGGCACGCCTTCCAGGATGCAATGCCCGCCGGAGAACAACGCGATGAGCAACTGCTCGACCACTTCGTCCTGCCCGACGATCACGCGACCCATTTGCTCGCGCAGCCGCTTGTATCCATCGCGCAGCGCGTCGACCGCCTGAAGATCGGTTGAGTTGTTTCCGCTGCCGGCCGTAGATTCCGTCATGAATGCTCTCTCGATGACAAATCCGCTCCCCGATCCGCCACAAGCGGACAGCCCTGATTGGCTTTCCGCCTGGCAACCACTCCACTCCCTGTCAGAGTCTCCCCCTCTTCTCTTCCCTTACTCCCTCACTCCCTCACTCCCTCACTCCCTTCCTCACCGCTGCATGATCGGCACACAATTGTACGGCAGTTGCAAAATGATCAGCGCCACGGCCGTGCCGTAGACTTCGCCGATACCGTCGCCGAACCAGGAGCCGTCGGGAAACTGAATGGCCAGCAGCCGGTCGCGCAGCTTGGGATAGTAATCATCCCAATAGGGATCGCCGGAGATGTAGACCGACTGTGCCATGTACAAATGGGCGTAGAAATAGTGTCCCTCGCCCGACCCCGCCGGCAGAATCGTTCGCTTGGCGTAGTCGAAGGCCCGCTTCATGCGCGGTTCGTCGTACAGCCCGGCGTTGAGCCAGCAGGCGACCGCGGCCGCGGTGATCGGCGCTCGCGACGGCCCCGGCGACGACGCCGTATACGCAATGCCGCCGTCGGAGTTCTGCGAGATGGCCAGATAGTCCATCGCCTCGTCGATGGTCTGCTTGGCGACTTCCACGCCCCCGTTGCGACACGCGCGCAGCCCCTGCAACTGCGTGATTGTCACCGACCCCTCGTCGCCGCGTGAATCGGGGCTGTAGAGCCAGCCGCCCAGCCGCGACTGACTGCGCGACGCCAGTTGCGCCGCGCCGCGAAGCACGTTCTGAATCTCGCTCTGGCGCCGAGGATCCTCCACCATGCCATTCAGTTCGCCCAGGAACAACATGCTGAACCCGTGGCCATACATCGGCCGCGATTCGACGGCCTCGCGACCGATCAGTCCGGTCGAGGTCGCCGACGACAGGATGTAGCGGCAGGCGCGATCCAACTGCGGCGCGTAGCGACCCTGCGTCGTCGTGTTGCCGTCCATCAGAAACGCGAACCCGGTCAGCGCGGTCATGGCGACGGGATAGGACTCCAGCCCCTGGCGATTGCCCCACGATCCGTCACGGTTCTGCACGCCGGCCAGGTATGCCAGACCGCGATCGATCGCTTCCACCGTTGCAGGCGTGACGTGTGGAGGCGCGCTCGGGCGCACCGCTGACGTCCCCTGCGCGGAAGCCGCGGCGGAGGCATACGCGACGTATGTCACGGCCGTAAGACCTGCGCGAAAGCCCGGCCGACTCACTCGTTTGACGTTAATTCCCACTGTCTTCCGATGTACCGTCCATCCGGTAGAAAAGATACCCCCGCTCGGTTCCGGCGATGAAGCGGCCTTCCCGCAACAGGAAATCGCCCGTCAAGCTGTCGCGGGAGTTCTCGCTCTTCAGCGGCGCCGCCGGGCCGATCTGTTCGCCGGTTCGCACGTCGAGCATGGCGACGCTGATCCCGCGCGGCGCCCGCTCCTGCTCGCGGACCTCTTCAACCGCCGCGGGAAACCGCGGCGCCGCCCGCCCCGGCAGGGCGATCGTGTCGTCGCGGCGCCAGAGAACCTGCCCGGTGTTCGGATCGAGCGCGGCCAGCCGGCGGGCGTCGATGCCCCGACCGCGCACCGAGTACTCTACTTCCAGCACGCCCGCGGTCAGCCGCCCGGCGACCACGGCCCGCGCCCCGCGGACGGCACCCGTCATCATCAGCGCGCCCGTGTCGGCTTCCAGCAGTACCACGTCGCCGGTCAGCGATCCGGCGGCGACGTAGCCGTCGGCCGGGCTGAACAACTGCACGAGCGTTCCGGAAAGCGTGTACTGCCACAGCGGAGCGCCCGTGCCGAGATCAAACGCGTCGATCCGCTCACGCCGGTCGTCGAACTCCGGTCCGATGATGACCTTTCCATCAATGATCAGATCGACGAGATCTTCCTCCGGATCGGGCTGCCGGAATTCGATCTCGCAGCGGAGCGCGCCGGTCCGCAAGTCGAGAACCGTGACGTATTCGCGGGTTGGCTCGATGGCCACGACAAGGTCGTCAACGATCTTCAGTGTTTCGACCGTCCGGCCGTTCAGGTCCGCCTCCCAGATCGTTTCGCCGTCGGCCAGCGACATCAGCGTCACGGCCCCTTCGCGCGGCGTGGCCGCGAGGACGGTCCGATTCACCGCCAGGGCGCCGTCGCGCGCAGCCGTGGCCATGTCCGACAGCGGGATGTCGTAGGCCCGGTTCCACAGGCGCTTGCCCGATCCGATTCCGACGGCGTGCAGGCCGTAGGCGCTGCTGACCACAAGGATCGACCCGCTCCCGACGGCCCGCCGCGGGTGCTGCGCGATCAGGTTCGCGTCGCTGGCGTCGATCCGAAAGTCCCCCCGCAGCGTCAGCGGCGCCTCCCAGACGATGCTCCCCGACCCTGGTTCACGCGCGCGAAGCGTGTGCGCCGGGCCGTACGCGATCCAATGCGACGGCGTCTCGGCGCTTTCGGCGCCCTCGACAGTGACGAGGCGCTCCATGAGCGGCCGGCGATTGTCGTCGGTGTCGAAGGCGCGAAATCCGGGCCGTTCTGCCACGAACGTGTACGATGTCGCGTCCTCGCTCTGGCCGCGACCGCTACCTGTCAGGTGCGGCCCCAGGCAGCGCGACGCCCACTGGTCGATCGTCGTCGCCTTCCGCCGATCGCCCGTGTACGCGGGCGGGATGGGGAACGCGCCGAACCGCTGACGCAGCCAGCTCAACCGCTCCACCCGGACGAATCCGTACGACGCATGCGCATCGCACAGCCGCATCCACGCCGCCAGCGCGTCCGGCGTCACGTCGCCGGCCAGCGACAGTCGTTCCAGATACTGCTCCGCGATTTCGTACTGCCGCCCGCGTTCGTAGTGCGCCGCGAGCATCATCAGCGCCTGTCGATCCGAGCCGCCGATGCCGGGCAGGATCGCGACCGCCTTGAGCGCAGCCAGCGCCAGTCGCGCCGTGCGCGGATCGCTCAGTTGAGCGGTGTATTCTTCGATGGACTGCTCGATCCATTGTGTGAAGGCATGACCGTCCGCGGGCGCGAGCCGCTGGTGAAGGTCGTCGATCCGGCGGCCGAGTTCCTCCCGCTGCGGCGCCCGCGCTCCGCCGACCGTCGGTCGAAGCTGCGACGCCGGCTCGGAAACGGCGAGCTTCCAGAGCACCTGCAGCGCGTCGACGGCGCCCGCGCTGTGCGCAGCCCGATCGGCGTACGCGAGCGCAGCCAGCAGACGATCGTTGTCGTCGAGGGCCGCCTGCATCGCACGGTGGATCAGCTCGACGGCGCCGTCCCCGTCCGCTTCTGCGGCGGCCAGCGCGAGGTAGATGCGAACCTTGAGCCGGGCGACCTCGGACGATTCCACGCCGGCAGACGGCCGGCCGGCCTCGATCGAGCCGAGCGCCGACAGTGCCGCGTCGGGGCGGCCTTGAAGCAACTCGAGCCAGGCCAGGCGAAGGCTCGCCCGCTCGTCGTCGGGGTCGGCCTGGTGCGCTTCGAGCGCCGCCGGATAGCTTCGCTGAAAATCCGGAAACTTGCGTACCGACGCGCCTTCGATGCTCAGCAGCGCGCCCCCGGCGACCAGCAGATTTCCCAGCGGCGGCGATCCTTCCGGTTGGGCAATGGTCTCCCTGACGGTACCGTCCGACGCCGAGATCGCGACCAATCCGCGCGTCGTCGGACACAGAACGGCATCGTCGCTCAGGACGCTGCGGCCGGTCTGCGGGCCGGCCACCGACACCGCCCAAACGTCCGATCCGGTCCGCAGGTCGAGTCGCAGCACGTTGCCGCCGCCCAGATAGAGCGCATCGCCTCGCGCCGCGATCACGTACCGATCGGCCTCCACCCGCCGCCGCCATATCTGGCGTCCGGTGAACGCGTCGAACGCAACGCACACGGCGTCATCGTCCGGCAGCACGACGAGCACGTCTCCGGCCAGTACGGGCGGCGACGGGGTCCGCGCGGGCGCGGCGCGACGGCCCACGGCGCTGTTCGAATTCTCACGATAAAAGGCCAGCCATGCGACGCCGCCCTGCGCGACGTCCACGGCCGCGACCGCTCCGGCGCCGGTGGGCACAAAGACCAGCCCTGCGCCGGCAGCCATATCGAGCACGCCGCGATCCGGTGTCTCCCACTCGGTCAGCGAACAGACGAGGATGCGATCGATCAGGCTTCCCGCGTCAGGGTCAATGCGGCCCAGGAAGAGATCACGGCCGGACAGGAAGGGCGCCCACAATGACCCCTCGGCCGACATGGGCGTGCCGACGAAGCGGGGCGTCTGCCGCGCGTCGATGACATCGTCGTCGCCGAGCGTCCAGCGAACGTCGCCGGTCGACGCATCCAGCGCGACGAGGCGCGACGGAAAAAACGACGGCTCAGACAGGGCAAAAGGAAACCGCCGCCGCAGGTCGAACCGGTCGACCGGCGCCGAGCGCCAATCCGCATCGATGTAGCACACGAGGCCGTCCAGCCACGCAAGCGACGAGCCGAGCGGATCCTCGAAGAGCCGCTCGCGCGTGCTGACCCGCGCAAGCCCCGTATCGCCGGGTCGCTCGAACCACGCGTCGCCGGCGCGACGGCTCTGCCAGATCCAGCCCAGCCCTTCCAGGTCCAGCGCCGCGCACCCGGTGAGCGTCCGCACGAAGATCCGGCCCTCGGCGGCCACGCCGTATCGCGACGGGATCACTACGTCGTCGCTGCTGCGCGTGCGCACGTAGTAGTCCCACTCGTCGGCCCGCCCGTCCGGCGACAGCGCCGACCACACGTCGTGCGACGTGAGCGACGGCGATACCGCCGGCATGACCGCGGATCGCGCGGGTGAGCCGTTCAGCATGGGCCAGGACTCGCCGCAGGGCGGCGACGGCTGCCACGCCGCCAGGGCGGCATCCAGTGCGTGTTCGGACGTGCCCGCCGCCTGGAGCGCCGTCGTGCGGACGTTGGAGGTTCGGCGATCGCGCTCCAGCAGCGCCTCGGCCGCCAGCCGCTTGGCCGCGACGCGCGCCGCGGGAACGTCGGCCCCGACGTAGTCGTCGCGGATGCGGTCGAGCCAGGCCAGCGCTTCGGCCGGCCGGCCGGCGTCCAGCGCGGCGGAGGCCAGCAGGTCGCAGGCGTCGTCGCCGAAGCTGGAATGGAAATACTCATCGGCGAGCTTCTGGATCGGCGCGCGGCGACCGCCGGCCAGGCCCTCGTCCAGCAATCGCCGCGCGTTGCCGTCGTAGAGCACGCGGTAGGCCTCAATCGCTTCGTGCGGCAGGGCGGCCAGATACCGCACGGCCGCGTGCCGGGCGGATTCGAACCGCGCCGGCTCGGACGGGCCACGCCCTCTGTCGCCGCGGTCTTTCCGCGCCGTGCGACGCCCGGCGCTACCCGACGACGCATCATCCGCGTCTCCCGCCTGCGTCGCCGGCACCAGCGCCGCTAAGGGGCGTGCGATGATCCGCTGAAGCGAGTCGATGACCAGTTTCCAGTCCTGCCGGGCCGCGCCGCCGTCCGCGCGTTCGAACAGGTTGCGGATCGGAGCGGTCTCTTCCACGACGGCGTACGCATCGGCCTCCGCGACCGTCATCGACTCGCGGTGGAACTGCGCCGCGACCGGCGGGCACCACGCCATCGCGGCCACCACACCGATCAGCCCCATCACGGGGCGACGCCGCCCGTGCGGCGGGGTCAGTGGCTGTCGTGCGTGGGACACCGGAAAACTGTGCATAGATCGCTACCAGGGCGCCGGCGCGACGTCGCGTCGCCGGGAACCAAGTTCGGTTTGATTCTAGAAACTTGCACGCGGTCGAACCACCGCAGCGGACGAGGGCGAGCCGTGCGCTGCCGGTGGGCACGATTTCTTACAGGCCAATCCCCACGCGGCGGGACTTGCGGGGCGCGAAAAGAGGCCCCCGGCATCTCGACGATCGCCGGGGGCCTCGACAGAACTCCAAAAGGCAAGTCAGCCGATGGCTTCCAGGGGGCGTCGCCCCTGGGGGATGCACCGCCCAGGTGGCCGGTTCCGCTATCCGCAGGACGAGCGTTTGCCCTTGACCTTGCAGGTGCCGTTGCCGCCACCCGGGCAGGCGATGGTCGTCTTGACCTTCTTGGCGCAGTCCTTGACGTCCTCGCACTGGGCCTGACTGCGGTATTCGCCGCCCTTGGGCGGGCAGTCGTCACAGCCGCCCTTGGCCTTGCTCTTCTTGACGGTGTACGCACAGCCGCCGCCACCGCCCAGACCGACGTCGTATCCGCGCCACGGCTGACCGGCGGCGTCCACGATGAACACCATGCCGTTGGCGTAGCTGACGCTGAAGTGCGAATCGAACGACGTTCCTGCGCCGTTGAGCACGGTCGTATCTACGCGGCTGCCGCTGTCATCCCATGCGGAGAGCGTCCCGTTCGAGTACGTGAGCATGTAGTCGCCCGCGCAGGCGATGCCGCGGTTCTGCGGGTACGATCCTTCTCCGCCCATCGAGCCGTAGCCGTTGAGCGTAATCGACCCGATGTAATTGCCCTGGCGGTCCCAGCGCTCGACCGTGCCCGCGTTCATTGCGCGGAACTCGCTGCCATCCACCGTCAGAACGACGGCGCTCTGGCTGTTCAGGTTGCCGCCGTTGAGCACGACGTGGTTCGCGAACACGCCCGGAGACGTCTGCACATAGATCTGGGACGAATTGAACCCGCGCGCGTAGAGCGGCTCTGAATCCGAGTCGGTGAAGATCGAACGAAGGTCGATGCCCGGCTGGTAGGTGGCCAGCAGGTTGCCGTTGATGTCGTAGCGAGCCGTGCGATCACCGCCGGGGCTGCCGCCTGAGGAACTCCAGTAGTCGACACCGTCAAAGCAGGCCGTCATCCGCGTCTGCTCCAGCGACGGCGCATCCGTGAAGGTGATCGAGGCGTCGTAGCTTGCCTCAAACAGCCCGGCCGTCGCCGAGTGTGCGACGGCGATGCCTGCCATCGCTGCCAGCATTCGGCTTCCAAGGGTCCATTTCATTGCTGATTCCTCCCGTTCCTGTGTCGCGGGCGAACCAGCGTGCAACGTGCCGATGGGTCACCCGCAGGTTTCTGTTCTTCGCAAGGCCGGTCATGGCCCGGCCGCCGCAAATTGCCGGACGACTGCGTTCGCGGGGGCGCCCGGCAGCACGCGACGTCGCAGTCGCAAGAAAAAAGCGAGCCCCCGAGCGCGGCTGCGATCGGGGGCTCCGGCAGTTCCTGCCGCTTGAGCAAGCAGGTCACGATTCAATGCCGCCGCGTAGTGTGCGGACGATGAACCGCCGAGTCCGTCGAGGCCGCATCAGCCGCAGGACGAGCGCTTGCCTTTGACCTTGCAGGTGCCGTTTCCGCCACCCGGGCACGCGATGGTCGTCTTGACCTTCTTGGCGCAGTCTTTGACGACTTCGCACTCGGCCTTGCTGTTGTAGTTGCCGCCCTTGGGCGGGCAGGCGTCGCAGCCGCCCTTGGCCTTGCTCTTCTTGACGGTGTACACGCAGCCGCCGCCGCCCAGGCCGACGTCGTAGCCGCGCCACGGCTGACCGGCGGCGTCAATGATGAACACCATGCCGTTGGAATAGCTGAGGCTGAAGTGCGCGTCGAAGGACGTGCCGGCGCCGTTGAGCACCGTCGTGTCGATGCGGTTGCCGTTGTCGTCCCACGCAGACAGCGTGCCGTTTGCGTAGGTCAGCATGTAGTCGCCGGCGCAGGCCATGCCCCGGTTCTGCGGATACGCGTTTTCGTTGTTGATCGAGCCGAATCCGTTCAGCGCAATGGTGCCGAGCAGATTGCCCTGGCGATCCCAGCGGGTGACTGTGCCGCCGATCAGCGCGCGGAACTCGTCGCCGTCGGTGGTGAAGACGACTGCACTCTGGGAATCCAGCGTGCCACCGTTGAGCATCACGTCATTGCCGAAAGCGCCCGGCGAGTTCTGCACGTAGATCTGGCGCGAGTTGTATCCGCGCGCATACACGGGTTCCGAGTCCGCGTCCGTGAAGACGGAGCGAAAGTCAATACCGGGCTGATAGTTGCCCTGGTGATTGCCACTGCCATCGTAACGGGCGAGCCGATCGCCCGACGGCCCGCCGCCTGAAGCGCTCCAGTACTCCGCGCCGTCGAAGCAGACGGTCATGCTCGTGCTGGGAAGGGCGTCGTTGAACGTGATCGACGCGTCGTAGCTGTCCTCGAACAACTGCGCAAAGCCGCTCGGCGCAGGTACGCAGACGGCGGCCGCCGCCATCAAAATGCATCCACTCTTCCAGTTCATCTTCGATCCTCCCAACCAGTGACAAGGTCGCCGGGACGCCCACGCGGAGTCCGGGCTGAATTCGACTACGTTCTCTGCCCGTCCCACACAAGTACCCGCATACGGCGAGACATGAATGTACCCGACGTGGCGGGTGCCGGTCAAAATTCTTCGTGGGCCTTGCGGGTCTCGCGCGACATCTACTCCGCGCGGACGGTGCAGGGACGGGTTCGGGATCCCTTCTGAGCCAGGTCGTGGACGCCGTCGGACCTGCGGCGAGCCCCACCGTGGTTCCCAGGTCGCCGATCGGCATCAGGCGACCGACCCAATCTGCCGATAGTCCCGATAAGCCGGGACGTCGCCACCGACCGCGGGAGCGGTCCGCGCCGGCCGCTGAACGCCCGCCGAGGCGGGAGCGATCTCGGGAAGGGACAGTGCTGCATGAAGGTACTCCTGGTTAATCCACCCGCGCGCCGATTCGTCCGCGTGCAGTATCCGAGTTTTCCCCTGGGTCTGGGCTACGTCGCCGCCACGCTTCGCCAGCGCGGCCACGACGTGGAACTCTACGACGCCGAGTGGGGGACGCATTACGACACGGAGGTGGAGCACACCGAGTATCCGCTGACCTTCATGGCCCGGAACTGGCATCGCTACTTCGACGCCTTGCAGCAGCCGAATCACCGTATCTGGAAGGAAGTCAGCGACGTCATCGCGCAGCGCAAGCCCGACGTACTCGGCATTACCTGCCGGGCGCTCGATCTGGCTTCGGCGCGCGTGCTGGCCCGCATGGCCAAAGACGTCAACCCGAAGATCATCGTCGTCTTCGGCGGCCCGGCCACGTCGACCTGCGTGGACAGCATCCTGGCCGATCCGAACGTCGACTTCGCCGTCCGCGGCGAGGGCGAATGGACGACGGTGGAACTGATCGAGACGCTGGAGCAGTCGTCGCCGAACCTCGCCGCGGTCAACGGGTTGTCGTGGAAGGCGGGCTGGAGGTCGCCGGTGGACTTCGCCCGGCGGAACGGCTCACCAAACGGCGGCGGCGTCGCGACGCTGAGCCGCACGCTGAACATCCTCAACCCCACCATCACGGCCGCGCCGGCGTCACAGATCATCCACAACCCCCAGCGCGAGCGCATCGAGGACATCAGCAGCCTGCCGTTCCCGGCCCGGGACGCGCTGCTGTACAGCGATACGCTGCCGCCGCGCAAGCTGGCCCACATGATGGGCGAGATGGTGACCTCGCGCGGGTGCCCGTTCCCCTGCACGTTCTGCGCCGTCAACACCGTCTGGGGCTCGCGCAAGTCGCGCCTTCGGCAGGCGGAGGACGTTGTCAACGAGGTCTTCGAACTCAAAGAGCGCTACAACTCGCGGTTCTTTACCTTCTGGGATGACCTCTTCGTGCAGAGCCGCAAGCGCACCGCGGAAATCTGCCGCCTGCTGATCGAGCGGCAGGCGAATATCGAATGGGTGTGCCTGGTGCGGGCCAACACCATCAACGACGACATCGTGTCGCTGATGAAAGAGGCCGGCTGCGTGCAGATGCAGATGGGCGTCGAGTCCGGCAGCGAGCGTATCCTCAGCAAGATGGACAAGATGCTCACGCTGTCGCAGATTCGCGAGGGCGCTGCGCTGATCAAGCGGCACGGTCTGTCGTTCCACTGCTTCCTCATGATGGGCGTGCCCACCGAGACGCGGGCGGAGATCGAGCAGACGATGGGGTTGATCGACGAGTTCGAGCCGGACGTCGTCGAGATGAGCGTGTTCTCGCCCTATCCGGGAATCCCGCTCTACACTGAACTGGAATCGCAGGGCCTGGTGACGGAAGAGGACGGCCTGACGGCTGATTTCCTCAACGTCGGCAAATGCTTCGCCGAGGGCTTCAGCGTGGAAGAGTTCCGCGAGTACGCGCTCGAAAAGCTGATGATCTGCGACGAACACAACCACCGCATGGCGCAGAAGGCGCGAGCGGTCAGGACGATCTCCAAGGGTTTCGATATGGGGGGGGGACGATCGCAGGCCGAGCCCGTGCCGCCATCGAAGATGTGCGTGTAGTCTCTGACAGTAGAACGTCTCGCCATTCTGCGAGCGTCCTCTGTGTGGAGCGCAATTGCCCTCACAAAGAGGGGAGTGAGGGAGTCAGGGAGCGAGGGAGTAAGGGAAGAAGGCCAGACTACAGTTCTTCCCTCTTACTCCCTTACTCCCTTACTCCCTTCCGCCCTTACTCCCTTCCGCCCTTTGTTCACTCTTTGGTTGCGGCCGTCGGCCGCCCCAGGTGACTTAGTCCCCCTTTCCCAGACCAAAAACGAACTCCAGCCAGGCGGCCTCGAATGCGTCGTCGATGGCTCCGAACGCCCGCTCGAACTCAGCCCGCTCCACCGCTGGCGTGGTGCGAAAGCCCGCCGGTCGTGAGGCCACCGCATTGACGTAGCCCGCGAATGCTTCCCGCTTCATGCGGTGCAGGTACAGCACGAGGCTCCACGCCTGGGCGTAGCGCAGGCTGAGGTGCTCGCCGCCGCGGCCGGAGGCCAGGGCATGGGCGTCGCCGATCAGATCCGTCAGCGGTAGAAACCGGCGCGTCTCGAAGGCGGCCCGACGCTGCCCGGCCGGCGGGGGGGGGTCGCCCTCGGCGAGGCCGAAGGCCTGGCGAAACTCCGCCAGCCGTGTTTCATTAACGGCGCCCAGGCCGGCGTGATGGGCGCGCTGCGGCACTTCGAACTGGCACGCCAGCCCTTCCACCAGCCAACCCGGATTCTCGGCCTCCCGGCTGTGAACGCCAAGGTTGAACAGCACCTGGTGGGCGACTTCGTGCTGAATCACCAGCCGGTTGATGCGCTCGACGATCGCGTCGCGCTGGATGCGGAACGCCGTAAGCTGTCGTTGCAGCGCCGCCTGTTCCGCCGCGGCGGAGCGGCCCTGCCTGCGCAGCTCCAGCAGTTCCCGCTGATAGACCGCAAGCTGGCGGTCGAACTCGATCACGTCCGGGCGGGAGAGCGTGTTAAAAAAGCACGCGAGGTTGGTGTTCTGGTTGTAGAAGCCCGCCAGCGCCGCGGCGTTGGGCTGCAGCGCCGCCGATCGAACCCGATACGTCTCATACAGGTCGAAGAACACGACGGGCAGCGCATCCGGCTCGCCGCGCGTCCGGATGCCGGTGCTCTCGCACATGCGTACCACGGCCGCGTAGGTTGCCTCGACACGCCCGGTGAGCGGGCGGACGTGGTCGTACTCCCCGTCGTACGCGATCATGAAATGATCGGTCCGGCGGATGCGAAACGTCTCTCCGGCCCATGCCTGCAAGTCGTCAGCGCTGCGGATCGTCGCCATCGGGGCCGCCGCATTCGTGCCGGCGCCCGGGTCGCCCTGATCGACCGATTGCGCGGTTGCGGCCGCCGTCGCCACCGCCACGCAGACCGCGCCGACCCATACGCCCGCGGCCGCGACGCCCCACGCCGCGGTGGATGTCGAGCCACCCGGCGTTTGGCGGGCCAGGGTCAAGCAGCCGCGTGGGGGTCTCGTCATTCCTAACAAATACAAAACACTCATCGGGAGTCAAGGCGAGCACGCCCGCCGCATCGGCCCGCTGCCACGTCGTCGATCAATGCGCGCGGCGCCCCGATGTCCGCCACCCTGATCTTACCCACGAAAGGCACGGCGCGCGGCGACGCGAAGCCCGATTTTTCCGCAACAAAAGTGATGGTCAGGTCGGCTCGGATGGTGGCGTTCGACGGCTCGCCGGTCTGGCAGTCCAGGCCGGAGGGGACGTCGATCGCGACCAGCGCGGCCCGCGGCGCGGCGTTGATCGCGTTGATCAGGGCGGCTGCATCCTCGCGAACCTGGCCGTGAAAACCGGTCCCCAGCAGTGCGTCGACGAGGACGGCATCCGGTCGGGCGGTTTTTTTCAGCCATGCGACCTGCGCCGCCGTGTCGGTCGTTGTGAGGCTGGTCAGCCGCGTGGCGTCGACGATGCGGTAGTTGGCCGCCATGTCGTCGGAGAACTTCGCCGGGGCGCCGGCCGTCAGCACGACGACGTTCCAGCCCGCGTTGTGCAGGTGCCGCGCAATCACGCAGCCGTCGCCGCCGTTGTTGCCGCTGCCGCAGACGATCAGCGCCGTCTTCACGGCCGGAAACTCGCGGCGAATGATCTCGGCGGCCCCGCGCCCGGCGTTTTCCATCAGCACCAGGCCGGACATGCCGTAACGCTCAACCGCCAGGCGATCCACGGTGCGGACCTGTTCACGGGTCAAAATCAGCGGGGTCATGGCGTGCATCTTATCGGGTTGATGCCTCGCGAGGGTCCGCCGGTGCGTAATTTCCTTGACTCGGACCACCGGAATCTGGTAGGGGAGGGGGATGAGGTGGTTTCCCACCATCCTGGCGGCCGCAGCGATCTGGGCCGTGGGCGCCGGGCTGACGGCGGCGCAATCCTGCTCGATGCAGGTCGAGGACGGCGACACGGACCGGACCATCGGCGATGACGGCCAGTTCGTCTGGTTCAATCGCTTCACGCCGGAGAGCTTTCCGCTGGAACTGACGGAGGTCTGGGCGGTCATCGGCGAGGTGGGTACGCAGATCGGTGATGACGTCGATATCGTGATCCATAAGGATACTGACGGCGACGGCAACCCAGGGACCGGCGCCGTTCACGTGGCGACCTATCGGGTCAAAGTCAAGGCCGTCGGCGATCGCAACTGGAATCGCTTCACGATCAACCCGCCCCTCGTGCTGGCCGGCCCCGGCGACGTGCTCATCGGGCTGATCAACCGAGAGGGATACGAAGGCTTCCGGGACTTCCCCGCGGCACTGGATCAGACCACGCCGCAGCGTCGCTCGTGGGTCGCGTCGTACACGCAGGGCGACGTACCGGACCCGCCAACCTACCCGTCGGACGAGCAGTGGGACCGGATCGACGCGTTCCGGTTTCCGGGCAACTGGATGATCCGCGGGATCTGCGCCGGACAGGAGCCTGGTTGCGGCGACGGGGCCAAACTCTCGGCCAAGTGCAAGAAGGGCGGCACGAAGGTGGTGGGCAAGCTCAAGACCGCGACGCCGGGCCTGCCCGTGACGTTTACGCTTGACGGCGCGGACCCGATTGAGAAGACCACGAACGGCAAAGGCAAGGCGACGGGCAAATGGACCGGCCTGTCACGCGGCGGGCACGACGTGGCCGTGTGCGAGCTTGAGGCGGGGTGCTGAAGGCGCCGTCAGTCGCTCGCATCCGCCCCCGCCATGACTTCGTCGTAAACCAAGACCGATAGCTGCGTCCCGGCCGAACGTACGGCATCCCCCGACGACCGGTATGGCATCTGCAGTACGTCGCACGGGCACGCGCGGAACTGCTCGGCCAGTTCGAGGTCCAGGCCCGTCAACAGATCACTCAGGTCGAAATCATACCTGCCGGATCGCGGGACAACGAAAACCGCAATCTGATCATCACGCTGCACGGCGAGGCATCGGCGAACACGGGTGGAATGTCGCGCCGCCCAGCGTCTGACGTGCGAGAGCATCGCGTGCAGTTCGCGCAGCCGAACATCCCGGCTGAGGCCGAACTCGAATCCCACGGCACCCGCCGGGTCACCCATCATCTTCCTCGAAGAACTCTTCTTCCTCCTCGAAGAACTCCTCATCGCCCGCATCCGGCTGCGCCTGCTGCGCGGCCGCGACCTTCGGGTCGATGGCGGTGTGGTTGCGCAGGCCGGCGTGGTAGAGGTAGTCGATGATCATTTCGATCTGCGCGGTCGCCGTGGCGCCATACTTCGCCTCAAACTCGGCCCGAATGTCGCCGAAGTCCACGAAGGCGCTCTGCGTGCCGCGCTCGGGGAAGAGGCCCGGCATCTTGGTGCCCGGCTGGATGACGGACGGGGCCTTCAGCCAGTTGCGGATCCAGTTCTGCTGCAAGCGTCGATAAGAGAGGTTCAGGTTCGGCGCCGTCGGAGCCTTATTCGCGCCGTCCACGCTCGGATCGCCCAGCACGTGACACTTCAGGCAGCCCAGTTCCAGCAGCAGTTGTTCGCCGCGCTGGAAGTGCTCATCTGAGACAAAAGGCCGCGGCGCGTCGACGAACGGGTAGCGCACGTCGTACAGGTCGCGCAGGAACGTGACGTCCTGCAGCGCGCTGTGGAACCGCTCCGCCAGTTGCGCCGCCGTGTTTTCGGCCGGATCCAGTTCGAACGATCGGGCCAGGCGGTTGGTAATCGCGTATTCCGCCAGCAGATCGGCTTCGTCCTCCAGTGCGGGATCGAGGAACCAGTCGTGGCCGGGCGGGAGCGTGCGGCCGTCACTTACGAACGGCTCGTTCTTCGCCTCCTGGGCCGCGACGTAGTCATTGACCGGCTTCAAGTGTCGCGAGAGCCGCCGCGCATCGTCCTGCGCCAGGCCGGCGAAGTACTCGACGATCGTCGTGGTCTCCTCCGGCGTCAGCGTGAAGCTGGGCATACGGATATCCAGCCACGGGCGAAGCGGCTCGACGTGATTGAGAAACTCGTAGAACCAGTTGTGCTGAATCTTGGCGCCCTCGCCGCGCAGGTTCGGCGGGGCGTTGTCCTCGTCGAAGCGGGTCCGACCCGCCTCGCTGACGCGGAAGTATTGCTGCACGGTGGCGACGTTGTCTTCGATCTGGTGGCACGCGATGCAGTTCAAATCCCGAATGAGCCCGCGCCCGGCGGCGATGGCGCTGCGGGCGTCGTCGTACTCGACCTTGAGGTTGTGGTTGACGCGCGGATCCGTACGCCCCATCAGGAACGTCACCAGGGCGTCCGACTCCTCCTCCGAGAAGTAGAAGTTCGGCATCTTGAGCTTGTCGAACGGCTTCTTGAGCTTCTTGCGGTCCCATATCCGCGGATTGCGCATCTTGTGGTAGGCGAAGCCGGCGTGCGTCGTGTGGATCTGCTGCTCGGGGTTATGCCCGCGGGCCAGATCAACCAGGTCTTCGCGGTGCGGCGGGTAGAGCCGGGCGAACAGTTCCTTGTTGTGCGGCTGCTCGCGAAGTTCCTCGGTGCCGTGGCCGAAAAAGCCGAAGTCGAGCTGGCTGATCGGCTTCTGCGCCCACAACGTCAGCTCCGTGCCCGGCCGCACGGCCGTCTCGAAGCCCGGGATGTTGTGGCAGGCGTAGCAGCCGTAGTGCGAAATGGCCTTGCTGCCCAGGAAGACGAGGCGCCGGTCCTCCAGACTCATGGCCGCAAGCTGCTCGCGGGTCCGCTCCTGCGTGGCAAGGTCGGACTTGGCGAACAGCGCCTGGATCATCCGCGTCAGTTCGCCGTCCTGATCTTCAAGGACCGCCCGGCTGCGCGCTTCGCTGCGCTGCGTCGCCAGGATGTCGAAGGCTTCTTCATACACGGCCTTCGCCTGTGCCTCGTCGGCGGGGAAGCGGTCGACGCTCGGTTCGTCGTGCTTCAGGCTGGCGAGGTAGGCGGCGATATCGAGCGCCTCCTGCTCCGTCAGGCGCAGGCTGGGCATCCGCGTGTTCGGCGAGTACGCGCTCGGGTTGCGCAGCCACGCGTAGAGCCACTCGACCGTCGTCTTCGTTCCCACGGCTGAGAGTTCCGGCCCGATGCGGGTGAAGATCGGCGGATTGTAGTCGCGCTGCGGATCGAACCGGACCGGTTCCGGGTCAAACACGGTATCGCGGTCGGTGGGGAAGTGCTCCAGCGCGTATTCGACGCGCTCGTTATACGTCATCGCGTCGAAGTCCGCCTGCGCCTGGGCCGGCGTCTTGCCGTCGTTCTGCAGGTCCGCCTTGATCCAGTCTTCGCCGAACTCGGACAGGTTGGCGTGACAGCCGAGGCAGCCGGTGGAGGTAAACAGCTCGCGGCCGCGGGCGGCGTCGCCGGTCAGACCCGGCGGCAGCGGTTCCTGCGCCCACTCCGTGGAGAAGGTGAACAGGTACTTCGTCATCGCCGCGACCTCGGTCTGCGTGCGGAGCACCGGGTGCGGATCCTGCGCGTTCTCGCTGCCGGGGCCGTTGTTTTCCTGCATGAAGAAGTGGGGCATCCACGTCGACGGGCGGAACTGACGCGGATTGTAGATCCACTGCTCAGTAAATCCCTCGTCGAGCTTGCTTCCGACGTGGGCCAGGTCCGGCCCGACCTTGCGATGGTCGCCCATCCCCTCGACGAGGTGGCAGTTGATGCACCCGGCGCGGGTGAAGAGGTTTTCGCCCCGCTGGATTACGCGCCCGCGCGGTTCGCCGGCAAACTGGCCGATGCCGTTCGGGTCGGTGTGGCACTTGACGCACGATCCCTCCGTGTATTTCAGCGGGAGCATGTGCCGGTCCCAGTAGTGCTCGACCAGCGAGAACGTCGCCGTGGGGATGCCCAG
>CAZYLK010000068.1:0-28345 GCA_964648365.1 uncultured Phycisphaeraceae bacterium | reverse complement strand
GGCTGAAGCCCGCGGCTCGCTGGCGGCGCCTGCGCAGCACGGTCAGCCAGCCACGGCGGACCGACCACGGGCGGGGGCGCCGCGGGAGCGCTCCGCCGGCTGGCCGGCGTTCGGTAGAATGGCGGCGGCGTTTTCAGACAGCCGGTTTTGGAACCACGACAGATGCCCAGCCCACCGCTCAAGATCATGTGTGTCTGCGGCGCACGCCCCAACTTCATGAAGATCGCCCCGCTGATGGCGGCGCTGAACAAGACCGACGGCGTCGCGGCGACCCTCGTCCACACCGGCCAGCACTACGACGAGAAGATGAGCAAGCTGTTTTTCGAGCAGCTTCGCATCCCCCGCCCGGACGTCGATCTGGAGGTCGGCTCCGGCAGTCACGCAGCCCAGACGGCTGAGATCATGAAACGCTTCGAGCCGCTCTGCCTGGAACGACGGCCGGACTGGGTCGTCGTCGTCGGCGACGTCAACAGCACCATCGCCTGCGCCCTGGTGGCGGTAAAACTCGGCATCAAGGTGGCCCACGTCGAAGCCGGCCTGCGCAGCTTCGACCGATCCATGCCCGAAGAGATCAACCGGCTGCTGACCGACGCCATCAGCGACCTGCTGCTGGTCAGCGAGCCGAGCGGCGTGGACAACCTGGCGAAAGAAGGCGTCGATCCGGCGAAGGTGAAGTTCGTCGGCAACGTGATGATCGATACTTTGCTGGCCAACCGCGAGCGGGCAGAAGAATCCGACGCGCTCGACCGGCTGAAGCTGTCCCCGCGCGAGTACGTGGTCGTCACGCTCCACCGCCCCAGCAACGTGGACGACGCTTCCACGTTCACCGGCATCCTCGAGGCGCTCATCACCATCGCCGCCAGGCGCAACGTCGTCTTCCCGGTGCATCCGCGCACGCGCGGCAACATCGAGCGCTTCGGCGTCATGCCGCGCATCCAGGCGACACCCGGCATCGTGCTGTGCGAGCCGCAGGGGTATCTGGACTTCCTCAAACTAATGGCCAACGCCTTCGCTGTGCTGACCGACTCCGGCGGGATGCAGGAGGAGACCACCATCCTCGGCGTGCCGTGCCTCACCATGCGTAACAACACCGAACGCCCGGTGACGATCAGCGAAGGCACCAACCGGCTGGTGCAACCGACGCGCGACGCTATTCTTGCGGCGTTCGAGTCTCTGCGCTCAGGCCCGTCCTCGGACACTCCCCCCCGGCCGCACCTGTGGGACGGCCGCGCCGCCGAGCGCATCGTCGAGGCGCTGCTGGAAGTCAGCCGCGGCTGAAGCGCACACGAAGTCGCCATCCCGCCGGCGCACTCCTTCTCACGCGATGACCGGCCGCAGCGAGGCGCCGAGTAGACCCGCGGGAATCCGTCCTCTCCTCGTCCGCCGCTTCCGTCCATCCACCTCTTCTCTGCATCAGCGTTCATCCGCGTTCATCTGCGGTCGATATCGCCGCCACTTGAACCGCTATCGCGAAAAAAGAAATGAACCGCAGATGAACGCGGATGAACGCGGATGGGGAAGACGGGGGAAGACGCCAAGGTCGCCCCATGGCATTGACAGGCCACTTATGGCAACCCTATCGTTCAACGCAGCCGTTTCCAGCGCTTCGGCCGGATCGGGGCGGAGCCGAACGGCTTTGACACCGGTTTCGAGGATGCCGGTGATGCGCCGCATGGGCGCGTTGCTCGTGGTTTGGAATATGGCTCGCGAGACCCCTTCTGTCGCGGCGCCTCGCGCCACCATTCCATCGAGTGCTTCGAGTTCAGCCCTCGGCGTTCCGATCGCAGATGTTCGTTTGGACGTTTGGGGAGGTTAGTCCAATGAGCGTAGAAGCCCCACCGATCTTTCGTAGACGCGCACGCAGACTGCGCTCGGCCGGACTTGGACTCGGCGCCGCACTTGCGTGCGTGTCCTTGTTCGGCTGCTTTCCGTTCTGGCTGTTGAATTGCCCGACGCCGCCGGCCAACCCTGACGCGGAGCTCAGGTTGCAGGGTGTCTTGCTGGATGCGGATTCTCTGACTGTGTTGAGCGAGGCTGCCCTGGGTGGACGCCTGTTCACAGACGGTGTCGTGACGGCATATGAGGCGCCCTTGGATCGGGGCGCAAGTCCGCGGTGGTCGGTGACGGCGGAAGGTGAGTTCTCCATTCGGTTCAGGGCGGACGCCGAGCCGTGTTCCGCGGCGCCCGATCTTCTACCACCCGATCGAGTGGAACTGACCATCGTGACCGACGTTTGTCAGCAGTCCGTCAGAGTCGACATCACTGAGGAGACCGTGGTCGAGCTCGACCCTCCTGACGACGTCATCGTGTTCAAGGATCCGATTCTGGTTCCGGCTTGCGAAGGATAGGCCCCGCTTGGTAGCGGCGGCGCGGATTCGCGCGTGCAACTCCACGCGCGGCCCGGGCGCCGGCCTCACATCCCCGCTGGCCACTTTTCCGTTTCCGCCAGCGGCTGGCCTGTTTCCAGCAGGCTCTTGAGGCTCGACATCAGGTGGGGCCAGCCGTCCGCGATGGCGGCGATGAACTTCGAGTTGGGGCGGTCCATCTCGTGAGTGACGGTGAGTTTGACCGAACCGCCGACCGGCTCCAGCAAATAGCTCATGCGCGAATACCCCTCGTCGCGCAGGGCGGGCATGAACTCGTTACGCCACTTGATGAGCAGCCGGTGCTGCGGCTCGACCTCGACCACTTCGCCGCTGTCGCCGACCCGGCCGTCGGGCAGCATCAGCTTCCACGGCGCCCCCGCCGTCCAGGCGCAGTCCTGCCACGTCTGCACCCAGTATCGGCGCGTAAACTCCGGCTCGGTCAGCGCCTGCCACAGCTTCGCGGGGGTGGTGCGGATGTAGGTGACGTAGAAGAAGCGCGAGTCAGCCATGCGCGTCTTCTACCGCGCGGCGCGAGCCCCTGACAGCCCGCTGCTGAAAGCGTCACGCGATCGGTGCGGCCGTCCCCGCAGATTGCCGCGCCCTTAAGCCGCGGGCGGCGCGCGTGGCACGGGCATCTTGCCCGTGATGGCGACTGAGTATCTGGCTTGCCTGGACGGAAACCGATTCACGACAGAGGCAGGCGCCGGCCACCCTCCGAATCACGGCCAGGATGGCCGTGCCACGTTGGAGCGTGCTCGCCGGGACTGTCACGCCCCCGAAAGCGTCACGGGATCTGTGCTGCCGGCGCCGCGGATTGCCGCGCCCACAACTCGTCCATCATCACGCTGAAGAACCGGAACATCTCCGACGCCGCGTCCTCCAGGACGGCCTGTTCCTCATCGGTGAAGCCGACCGACTCCATGTCCTGCTTGAACTGTCGCCACAGCGCCGGTTGCTTGTCGCCGTACGGATCGAGGAAACGGTCGCCACGCCCGTGCGGCAACTCGTACGCCTGCCGCACGGCCCGGGCGATGAAGCGGCCGCCGTTGTTGCTGCCCTCCAGGACGTAGTGGCAGCCCAATGCGAAGAGCGGATCGGCGGCCGAGCGCTCGGGCAGCGCCTCGCACCACGCCGCCACCGCCGGCAGCGGTTCCCCCGCGGCTGACGCTTCGCCGTAGAACGCCAGATCCTCACGCAACCGCGGCGCCTGGAAGTGCTCCTCGCGAACCACGGCCGCCAGGGCCGGAACGTCGCCGCGCCGGCGAAGCTCGATTTCCAGCGTCGTGTGAATCGCCAGCATCTGCCGCAGATACGAGGTGTAGGTCCGACGGGGCAGTGCGCCGCGAACGAGAGTCTGTTGGAGCGGATGCCGCTCGGCCAGGTTGTGAAGTTCCGCCGTCGCCCGCTTGAGCCGATCCATGATCCCGACCCGTTCACCGGTCATCGCCACCGCCATCGTCTATCACTCCACCCCCACCGGCGGCGCCGGCGGGAGACCAGAATCGCACCAAATTGAGACTGAGTCTCAATACGGCGGGACAGTGAACCGGATCGCGAGCGGCCTGTCAAGCCGCTGACGCCGCGCTTCGCGAGCCGGCCGTGAGCCTGAGCAGTTCGGTTCACAAACCGCTGGGTGGCGTGGGTTCTTGCGGGGGCTGCGTGACCGCGACGCCGCGGGCGGCAAGTTCGTCAAGCGTGCGCCGCATCAGTTCCGGCCGCCGCCCGATCACCTCCGGCGGGTGAACGCCGGGCTGACGGAAGCCGCCGTCCAGAATCATCCGGGCGACGATGGTGCAGGGAAACGCTGTCGTGCGGGCCATGGAGGACATCCCGGTCGCCGCGTCGGTCTCGTCAAACAGGTCGAACTGCATGGTCCGCGGGCGGCCGCCGCTGACGCCCTCGACGATGACCCGCAGCACGGTGAACTCTGCCTCGCCCGGCTCGGTCTCCCAATGGGGAAAGAGCAGCCGAGCGGTCACGTCGATCGGGCGCACGGCCGCGCCCGCAACGTCGATGATGTCCTTGGAGAAGAAACCCGTTTCACGCATGACGCGCATCAGCTCCGCGTGGCCGGGGTAGCGCAGCGTCATTTCTTTCATGTTAGGGGCGGCAATGGTGGTCAGCAGGCTGCGCAGGCCGTCTGTGTTGAAGGCTTCGAGCGTTCCCACCCGCGGAAAGTCCAGCAGTTTCGGCTCCGACAGTGCCGGGCGCGTCACCAGCCGGCCGTTTTCGCGCAGCCGGACCGGGCGCGTGTATTCCTCGAGCACGTCCAGCGGCGCGAAGGGCGCCGCGTACTGGTACGGCCAGCGGCGGGCGAAGGGCAACCCCCCCACGTAATACTCAACACGTTCCGTGGAATCGAGTTGCGCATCGCCGAGCGCCACCAGCATGTTCGCCAGCCCCGGCGCGACGCCGCAATCGACCACCACGGTCGTGCCGCGCTCGCGCGCCGCGGCATCAAATTCCAGCGGATCCTCCGGCATGAACGAGATGTCCACATAGGAACGTCCCGCCTCGATGACGGCTCGCAGCGCGGTGCGGCCCAGGGCACTCGGCAGCGCGCCGATCGCGATGTCGCCCCGCGTGACGACGCTTCGGATGGCGTCGGCGCTGGCGAGGTCCGCGACGGTCGTCGCGACGCCGGGAGCGTCGAGCCGCCCCAGCCGCTGAGACGAGGCATCCACGACCGTTACCTGAATCGACGGATCGGAAGCCAGGTCGCGCGCGATGGCGGAGCCGATTCGCCCGCAACCCAGAACGATGGCGCGCGTCATAAGGAAGCTCCGTAGCAGGCCCAGCCAAGCTGTTTCGCCTCTTCCGGGCTGCGCCCGCGTGGGGCATCGTCGTGGACCATGGTCTGCCCTTCTTCCCTCACTCCCTCACTCCCTGTCTCCCTCACTCCCTTCTTCAGTCGATGTACGGCTCGAGCCGCAGTTCCAGCACGACCTCGTCGTGAATCTCGATGCCGTCGCGGCCGACGGTGGGGATCTGCGGTTTGATCCGCCGCGCCTCGTCCACGGCGCCGACGTTGATCATGGTCATCCGAAAGCCCAGCCGCTGGTAAAAGCCCATCGCCCGGAGGTTATCGTTGGTGGTGGTCAGCCATATCCGGTTGCACTGGCGGCGGCGGGCCTCGTCGATCACGGCCAGCATCAGCGATCCGCCGATGCGCTGCCCTTCGAGGGTCGCGTTCAGCGTCAGTACCTCGATGCCGTCTCCGTCGAGGCGGTAGGTCAGGAGGCCGACGATCTGCCCGTCGCGCCGCTCGATCAGGGCCTCCTCTTCATGCGGACGGTACGCCTTGCCGCGGCTCATCACGACGCGGCTGCCCCAATGTTTCTCCACGAAGGCCGCGACCTCCTCGCGATCACCGTCCTGCATGGGTATGCGTACCATCCGGCGGGTGCTCCTGACGCCACGACAGGCGAGACTCGCGATGGGCGACGCTGGTTCCGCTCGCTTGTCGCCGTCGCGCAGTGGACCTATAACCCCACTAAGGTACCGAATGACCGAGTGTTAAGGAAGCGCAACGCCCCATGAGTGATGACAGCCTGGATATTCTGTTTACCGCTCCGCACCCCGACGATCTGGAAATCGGCATGGGAGGAGCGATCGCCAAGCTGGTCGATCAGGGCTACCGGGTGGGAATGATCCACATGACGACCGGCGAGCCGACGCCCCGCGGCGACGAAGCCACGCGGGCGCGGGAATCCGCCGCCGCGGCCGAGGTACTCGGCGTCGCGGTGTGCGAGACGCTGACACTGCCCAACCGCGTGCTGATGGACGGACCCGACGCCCGCTACGCGGTGGCGACGGCCTTCCGCCGCCATCGCCCCCGGATCGTGGTGACCATGGCCGGCCGGACACCGGCGGCCTCGCCCGACCATTATCAGTCGCAGTTGATCGCCGAGGCGTCGCGATTTTATGCCCAATTGACGAAGTGGAACGATCGCTTCGGCGGCACGCAGCCCTTCCGGGTCGATCACCTCGTGTACCGCCCGGTGCCGATGTCGGCCGAGGTGACACACTGGCCGGGGCGCTTCGTCGTCGACATTTCAGACACGATCGACCGTAAGGTCGAGGCGGTGCGGTGCTACAAGTCGCAATTTGACGGCGAGCGCATGGAGCGCGTCGAGCATTACATCCGCAGCAATGCCGGGGCGGAAGGCGTCCACGCCGGCGTGATGTACGGGGAGCTCTACGCGCTGCCCCGGCCGATGGCCGTTCAGGACATGGTCGCTGCCATCGGGGATTGGAAGATCCCGCCCCCGTTCGCAACGGGGGCGGATGGCCGCACGGCCGCACCCTGACGTGCCCCGTCCGGCCGGAGCTTGACGGAATGCCTTAGATGTCGTAAATACCACATCAGAATACAGCGAATTGTGCAGTCCAGTTCGGATCGAGGCTCCGGTCCATCTGGCGCCTCGTTCGTCTGGATGGTCAGTTGTCTAACCGCGTTCGCGACGCAGGTTTGTTCTTCGTTGCGCGCGCATTTAACGGACCGATCCGATGAACCAGCCCACGATTTCCGAATCCGGTAACAATGGACGGTCAGGCAAGCCGATCTCGGTCCTGATCATAGACGATCATGCGCTCGTGCGGACGGCGCTCGCCCACCGCATCGAGCAGGAACCTGACATTCACGTCGCGGCCATTGCGCCGACGGCGGATCAGATCGAGCAACTCGTCGAAACGCACCGGCCCGACGTCGTCCTGCTCGACATCGACATGCCGGGGCTAGACTGCTTCGACGCCGCCCGCAGCGTGGCGGCGAAGTTCCCCCAAGTCAGCGTCGTCTTCCTGAGCGCCTTCTGCCACGACAGCTACATCGAGAACGCCCTGAACGCCAAGGCGCGGGGCTATCTGACCAAGCGAGAGTCGCCGGAGGCCCTGATTGAAGCCCTGCGCGAGGTCGCCAGCGGCGGCGCGTGCTTCTCTGAGGAGGTTCGAGCGCGCATCGTCGTGGACTCGCGCGGAACCAAGCTGGCGCCGGTGACCAAGTCGCGGGCCTCGCTGCTGACCACGCGCGAACTCGAGATCCTGCGCTACGTCGCCAAGGGAATGTCGAAAAAAGAAATCGCGGGCGTCACCGGCCTCAGCGTCAAGACGGTGGACCGCCACTGCGCCAACCTGATGGGCAAGCTGGACATCCACGACCGCGTCGACCTGGCCCGGTTCGCCATCCGCGAGGGGTTGACCGAAGTTTGATCCGCCGGGCGTGGCGCCGGCGCACGAGCGGCCCCGGCGCGCGACGGAATCGCTCCACGACGCGGAGATCCTGTCCATGAAGCATCAGGTGCTCTCGCTGATCCTTGTTCTCGCCTTGTGTGCCGGCTGCCGGACCGGCGGACGTGCAACGAAACCGACGGCAGACGGGCAAGGCTCGCCCGAATTCATCGTGGAGGAGCCGGCGGCGAAGGCGCGACTGGCGTCCATCCGCAAGGAACTTGCCGCCGCGCAGGATCATCCGTGGGCGGGCGTTTATCACCGCGGCGATCCCTACGGACCGGTCGGCGACGACCTGATCCTCGCGCCCGGCTCGGGATACGTGCTCCAGTTGCGCGGACGGAAGGGTACGTGCAGTTCGGGGTGTCCCAACTGTGCATCCGGGCACGCCAGCGTGGCCGCCGGCACGATCGTCACCAGCACCCAGGACACGCTCAAACTCGCGATGGAACTCTCTCCGGGAAACATCGTGCTGGTGGAAGAACTGGTGCCGCTGCACTGGGGCGCCCGCCGCTACCTGGTGACGGTAGAGCAATACGATGGGTTCCTCGCGGCCGTGGACGCCGGGACGGAGCCGCGCACAACGCTGGCGGGGCCGTACTACCTGCGCGAATCAGACCCGCTGGACCCGAACCCCGCCGGGCGCCCGCAGCGCTGGACTCCCTGACCAGGCTGCAACGCGCGGGCGGCTTTTGCGACTGCCAGGCACGCCGCTTCGCGCCCCCGCACGGCTTTATCTGCAAGCAACTCGGCCCGCACACGCTGCTGCATCAGCATATGTAGCGACGCCACAGGTCGTCCCTCCGTACCTCGCGACCGCCCAACCGTCGGTCCGACCCCAATTCCCTCAAGGCCGCGCTCGGCGCGGGCCGATGTCGATCCTCGGTTACAGGCGCCGGGCCAGAGCCATTCCCCGTTTCACGGAGCGAACCATGTACAACACCGTCCGCGATCCCAACGACGGCTTCGAAACGGCATTCATCACCGACGCCGATGCCCTGGGAATTGAAGTCAACGTCGATGATGACGACGACGGTGACACGTCCCCGCGGTGTCGCTGGATCCTGGCGCTGACGTGCGCCGCGCTGGCAGGTCTCTACCACGCCGACCACGCCCTGGGGCAGATCATCGAGGGCGAAGTCTCGGACGGACGTGTGCGCGTCCGGTGGGAGTACGACCTGCAACGCCAGACCGGCGAGCTGACGCTGGAGAACGTCGACTTCGACAAGGAGTACGACGAGGACATCTACTTCGACGGCATCATCCCCGGGCGGGCGACGCAGATCGAGTATGACAACCGCGTAACGGTCGTCCAGCGGTGCGAGTCGCAGATGAGCGCGGTCCCCTACAGTGCTTTCGCGGATATCTACCGCGGCAATGAGACGACGATCCGTTTCAAGCTGCCGGCGCCCTCCTGGCAGGAGACGCTGACCGAGCGCGCGCTGGAGTTTGGCCGCGGCCTGACGATGAGTGCGCACGGGTGCTACATGATTCCTGCGGGCACGTTCCGTGACTTCGTGACCGTCGCCCCGGTCCGGCAGCCCTGCGCAGCCGACGGCGACTTTGACGGCGACCGAGACGTAGACCTGCGGGATTTCGCCGAGTTTCAGCGACGCTACACCGGTCCGGAGAAGTGAATATGAGCGCATGGATGCGACGGGCAAGCTGCGGTATCGCGATGCTGGCGTTATGTGCGCCGGCGGTCGCGGATGTGATCTACGTTCGTGCGGACGCTGAGCCGGGCGGCAATGGACAAAGCTGGGCTACTGCGCTGCGTCAGGTGCATGAAGCCCTCGCGACGTCTCAAGCTGGCGACGAAATCTGGGTTGCGCGAGGAACGTACACGCCGGCCGCTCCGGGAGGCAGTCGCCTGGCGACGCTGCAACTGGTCAACCGGGTGGCGGTGTACGGCGGATTCGTCGGCACCGAGGAGCGTCGCGAGCAGCGCGACCCGCGCGCCAACCCGACGGTCCTCAGCGGCGACCTGAACGACGACGACCTGCCGGACTTCGGCAACCGCCTGGACAACAGCTTCCACATCGTTACGGCCGTGGCGTGCGGGCCAGAGACCGTGCTCGACGGATTCACGGTCACCGCAGGGTACGCCAACGATTTCTTCCCGGACGGCCAGGGCGCGGGCCTGTACCTGCTCGGCGGAGAACCAACCATCACCGGCTGCGTTTTCGTGGACAACTACGCGATGGACGCCGGCGCCGGCGTGTTCAACTCGGGCAGCCTGGCAGCGTTCTCGGACTGCACGTTTGCGTACAACCAGGCAGACCTTGGCGGCGGCATCGTCAACGTCGATGAAGGTGCCGCTACGTATGCAGATTGCACGTTCGTCGCCAACGAGGCGACGGCGGGTGGGGGCGTCGTCAACTGGGGCGGCTACTGGACGCAGCGGTTTGTGCGGTGTCAGTGGGTGGACAACGTCGCGACGGTGGCGCGAGGCGGCGGGTTGCTCAGCGTGCTGGGCGCCAGGCCGGGCCTCGACGACTGCGTGTTCGAAGGAAATCACGCCGAGGATGGCGGGGGCGGCATGGCGTGCTTCCGCGCCGGAAGCGACGTGGTCGACGCGGTTTTTCACGGCAACGTCGCTCCGAACGTGCGCGGCGGCGCGGTCTACGCCGAGATCGGCGACACGCAGAAGTTTGCGCGCTGCGTGTTTACCGCAAACGTCGGCACGGCGATTCACAAGCGACAAGGCCGGCTGACGCTCTCGGAGTGCCGGTTCGAGTCCAACGATTACAGTGCCGTGTACATCCCCGAGTGGAGCGATGTTACCGTCTCGGACACGGCGTTCGTCGCCAATGAGCGCGCGCTGAGTGCGAGGAACGGCTCGTCCCGGTTTCAACGGTGCCAGTTCAGCGATCACAGCGTCCGCGCGGTGGACGTGGGCGATGCCTACGTTGACTTCACGGACTGCACCTTTATGGGCAACGGCGATCGGCTCGAGGGCGGCGCGATCCGTGGCAGCAACGCCCGCGTGACCGTGTTGCGCTGCACGCTGCGCGGCAATCGCGCGCTCGGATCGGGCCACGGAGCGGCCATCTATGCCGATCAGTCTGAGCTGGTGCTTCGCGAGAGCACCCTGGAAGACAACGTGTCGGCGCACGCCGGCGGCGCGGTGTACATCAACGGCGGCTCCACGGCCGTTTTCGGTTGCCTGTTCCGCCGCAACGAATCGCTGGAGTCCAGTGGCGGCGCCGTTTTCTGTGGACCGACGACCGGAACCGACATCACGAACTGCACCATCCTGTCCAATCGCGCCGTTCAAGGCGGCGGCGTGTGGCTGTACTCCAACGACTCCATCGAACTCAACAACTGCATCCTCTGGGGCAATGAGGATCAGCAACACAACGTCGAAGCAGCCCAGGTCGGCTTCGAGAGCCGGCTCAATGGCCGAACGGTCTGCAACTACGACTGCATTCAGGGCTGGACGGGGACGCTGCCCGGGATCGGAAGCATCGGCGCCGACCCGCTGCTGATCCTTGGCGGACACGACAATCCGCGAGTGCAGTCTGGATCGCCGGTCATCGACGCCGCCGACAACCTGGCGCTCCAGCAGACTGACCGCGTCGACCTGGACGGCAAGCCTCGGAAGATCGACGACCCGGACACGCCGGACACGGGTCGCGGCACCGCCCCGATCGTGGACATGGGCGCCTATGAGTTTCAGCCGTGTGCGGATTCCGCGCGGTTGAAGGCCGTCTGCCGCACCTCCCGCAACGGGGTGATCGTGGTCGCAAAAGCCCGCGGGGCCGATCCGGGTCTCGTAATGACGCTGCGGATCGATGCGGACGGGAAGCGCGACGCGCGCGTCACGACCAATTCGGCCGGGCGTGCGAAGTACAGATTCCAGCGATTGATGGAAGGCCGGCACTCGGTCGAAGCCCTGGAGTGCGGCCTGCGGGCGAGCGTCAACTGCCCGTAGTTGGAATCTCAGCGCGCGGGTCGCAGCATGTTGAAGAAGCGTCACTGCAATTGGTTGCAACGGCTTGCCGCCGGTGAAATCATGGCCTGGAAGGCCATGCCACATTTTCTTCAACGGGCCGCTACACGAAGCTGAGCTTGAACGACTCGACGAGCACTTCCGACAGCCGCCAGAGCCCGACGTACCAGCCGGTCGCCATCGCGGCGGCCACCAGCGGCACACCCACGGCGAAGAACGTCGCGACGCGCGTGCGCGTCCGGATCGGCGCGGCCACGGCGACCCGGACGAGCCAGAACCACCACAGGAACAGGCCAAGCCCGCCGACGGTGCCGGCCGCGATCTGAATGGTCGCCGGCGACGGGGTCCACGAGGCGCCGGTGATGTCCCCCGCGTACCCCAGCGGGGACAGCCCCGCGATCAGCGCCGCCACGACGAGGGGAATCACCCAGGCGGTGCTGTAGTGCATCGCCGCCGACATGCGGTATTCGCCGCGATAGTTCGGCAGATGCGCCGCCTCGATGAGCAGCCCCAGAATGACGAGCGTCAGCCAGATGACAAACAGGGCCGTCGCCAGGGAGAGGGCGGCGGTCATGGCCGCCTGGGGCACGCTCCACCAGAGGGCGACGGGCGCCTGCGAGCCGGCCAGCGTCGGTTGAGAGGCGACCGCCACCTGTACCCAGCCGCTGGCGTCGGTCGGTTCGACGTTGCGCGCCTTGCTCCAGTGCCAGCAGGTCTGCGGGTTGATCAGTTGGACGATCGTGACCGCCACGGCCAGCAGGACGCAGTTGAGCTGGGCGAAGCGTCGCGACGCCGCGGACGCCCGCAGCAGGGCGGCGTGGCGGATGCGCTCGCTGCCGGCAAACCAGACCCACTCGAGCATCCGCAGCCATGCGCCCTCCCCGCGGGCGTAGGCCTGGGCATAGGGCGTCAGATCCGCCCCGGTGGCGCTGCCCCCGTCGATCTCGAACCCGCACAGATCGCACTTCGGAGGCGCGGGCTGCTCGAAGCGGTTGCCGCAGGCCGGGCACCGCAGAATCGGGGCACGCCCGCGTTTCAATGTCGCCGCACCGGCCGTCATTCGAGCCTCCCGTCTGCTGTAGAAACGTCAGCGCCGCGACCGGAACCGGATCGACGCGCCGGCACGACGGCGCGAATTGTACCGGCCGCCCAGAGACCGTACACGCCCGTCACCCGCGGGGCTACAGACTCCCGGGATGCAACGCCGGGTATCTCCCCGATCGTTCATCCGTCCTTCATCGACCGGTTGTGCGCCGGCTCGCTGGCAATCGCCCGCGCCAAGCGTACTATAGATGCATCGATCGAGGGGCGCAACGGTTCCCGCGAGCAACCATGTCCAAGGTCCGTCCGGCATCCAATTCAGGACGATTCTTCTGGAAGCTGTTCATCGGCACGACGGCGCTGGTCGCCATCGTGGTGTCGGCCAGCATCAGCCTCATCCTGAAGGAGTTCGCCCAGGTTCAGCAGCGCGAACTGGCCAAGGATCTGCTCTCCCAGGCGAGGCTGATCAGCCGGATCGTCTCTCGGGACGCTGGAACCAGCGGTGACTCGCCGGTCGATTTCGCCGCCCTGGCCGCGGAACTGGGCGGCGGGGCCGACTCCACCATCCGCGTCACGTTGATCGACGCCGAGGGCGGCGTGCTGGGCGACTCCCAGGCCGACCCGGCCGATATGGACAGTCACGCCGACCGGCCGGAAGTCATCGCCGCCCTGGAAGAGGGCGTGGGGCACGGCACGCGATGGTCACACACCCTCTCCCGCGAAATGGTGTACTGCGCCGTCCGCGCGGAGGCTGTCGCGGGACCGGTGGCCGTGGTGCGCGTGGCCGTCGCGGCGGATGCCGTGAACGCGATCCCCCGAGCCGCCCGGGCCGGGGGCTGGCGGATCGCCGTCGTGGCAATCCTGGCGGCGCTGGCGCTGGCCTGGGGACTGGCCCGGCTGTGGAGCGCCCCGATCCGGCGGATCACGCTGACGGCCCGAAGCCTCTCGCGAGGCCACCTGGCCGCGCGGGCGCACGTGGGCAGCTTCTCCGACGAACTGGCCGATCTGGCCCAGTCGCTCAACGATCTTCGCGACCACCAGGCCGCCCAGCTCGAAACGATCGACCGGCAGCGGCGCACGCTCGAAGTGCTCATGCGTCAACTCGGCGAAGGCGTGATCGTCGCATCGCGCTCGGGTCGGATCATCCTGATCAACGAGGCGGGGCGCAGGCTGCTCGAACTCCCGCCGCCCAAGCCCAACGGCGACCCCCACTTCGCCGGGATGTCGGTCGAGCAGTGCGTCCGGCAGCTCGACTTGCAGCAGATGCTGCTGGGAGCCCGGGTGCCGGCCTCGCGCGGCGCCAGGCCGGCCGCGCCCGTCGAGCCGGCGTCACCGCGCCCGGCCGTCGTCGAGAAGCGCGTGGAAATCGCGCGGCCGGGCGGGCCAATGAGCGTGCTGGCGCATGTCTCGGAATTGCAGTTGCCGCCGGAAACCGTCGGCGTCGAAGGCGATGGCATCGCACGGCTCATGGTGCTGACGGACGTGACCGAATTGACCCGCACGGTGCAGGTCAAGGCGGACTTCGTGGCCAATGCATCCCACGAATTGCGGACGCCGCTCTCCGCCATGCGTGCCGCCATCGAGACCATCGCCGACGCCGACCCGGATCGCGATGGCGCGACCATCCGCCGCTGCATCGGCATCGTGGAACGACACGCCGCGCGGCTGGAAGAACTCGTCGCCGACCTGCTGGATCTGTCCAAGCTGGAGGCGCCCGGCGCCCGCTTCGAGCCGCGAACCCTCAGCATCCGGGAAACCGTCCGCGACCTGACGCAGCGGTTCGAGAGTCGCGCCTCGGCCGTCGCGGTCTCGTGGAAGACCAGCGTCAAGGCCGACGAGGACGAGTTCCGCGCCAACCCGTATCTGCTGCGCCTGGTGCTGGACAACCTGGCCGACAACGCGATCAAGTTCACGCCCTCCGGCGGGCTGATCACGATCTCCGTGGAGCGCACTGCCGACCTCGTGACGTTCGCGGTTCGCGACACCGGCTGCGGCATCGCGCCGGAGTATCACCAGCGGGTCTTCGAGCGGTTCTTTCAGGTGGAACGATCACGAACCGGAACCGGCAGCCCGCAGCCGGTCCGCCGCGGCACAGGACTGGGCCTGTCGATCGTGCGTCACGCGGTGATCGGGCTGAAGGCCAGGATCAAGCTCGAAAGCGAGCCGGGCCAGGGCACATGCATCACAGTTCGCATCCCCCAGGCGGCTGCGTAGCCCGCCCTTGCCCGCCGCGTTGAGACACACGCGTCCCGGCTGCCGTGCGGTCGTACAGCAATGAATCCACCGCCGCCGGCCGGGCGCCGAACGTAAAAACTGAACGGAGCCGCGAACGGCAATTTCACCGAACGCGGCTCCGCCTTGGGTGGGAGAGCCTTAGTCAGCTTTGCTGACGTGGCAGACTACGGCGTGGCGCAGGAGTCACGCTTGCCTTTCACCTTCTTGCAGAATCCCGGGCCGCCGTCGGGGCAGTCCAGCTTCGCAATCTTGAGCTTCTTCGGGCAATCTTTGACGTCCTCGCACGCGGCGCCGGTGTTGTAGAGCGCGTTCCTCCGCGGACAGACGTCGCAACCCTTCTTCGGCTTGCTGTTCGCCGTGATCAGGAACACGCAGCCGGTCTCGACCACTTCCATTTCGCCCAGCAGCAACATGCCCGGGCCGGCGAGGCGAATCGTGCCGACGACGGGGCAGCCGCCCGTGCCACCGACGCAGGTGTCCTGGTTGGTGAGCTCGCAGTCATTGTTCGAGTGCGAGTCGCTGTAGCCGCGCGTGTCGGCCACGCCCATCACGTCGTCCCAGTCCGGGTTCTTGGTCTGCCACAGGCCCGGATAGGCCTTGGTCGAAACTTCGTTGTTCTGCTGATTGGTGTAGAAGTTGACCTGATAGCCGATGCGCTCGCCGGTCGGGGGAGCGAACTCCAGACCGTTGGTGGTCAGGTTGACGCTGGTGTAGAAGAAACCCGCGGCCGGGTTGTCAAAGCCCAGCAGGATGCCGGCGACCTGGTTGGTGCCGGGGTTGGTGCAGCCGGTGCCGTCGTAGGTATCGAAGAACAGCAGCTCGGTTTCGAGGCGGGCTTCGCCGCCCTCCGTACCCCAGATGAAGTTCAGGTTCTGGACGATGTTGGGACGGTCCACCACCATCTTGCCGCCGTGGGCGTTCTTGCAACTCGGGCGCGTCGGCGTGACCTGACAGCCCTGAGCGCCGCACCAGCGGAACCGCGTGCCGCTGCACTGTCCGCCGCAGAGATTCCCCGACCCTTTCGGCCGGTCGTAGACCTCGCACGGCACGTTCGTGTCCAGGTTCCAGGCGTTCGGATCCGCCTCATAGGAGTCGAAGACGACTCCCATGACCGCCGTCGTGGAACTGTTTCCCGGGACGTAGTCCATCCAGGGACCGTGGGTGCCATCCGGGTAGATCATGGCGACCTGGTCCGGCACCATCAACGTCGTTTCCGCCTCACTGAAGGGCATGTCCTGCGCGTTTGTCGCGCCGGCTGCGAGGGCCAGACACACCAGCGCGCCGCCCCAACGAAGCCAACAACCGCTGCTACACATTGCGAAACCTCCATCCACTTAGGAGAAATGAACGTCCGGGGCCGCTCCGACGCGCCCCCGGTTGACATGACGTGGTATCGTGCGCGCGTTCACCCGGCGCGCACCGTGCCCGCGATCCGCCGCAGGATCTCCTCCAGGAACCGCAGAGATGACATCACACCGCCGCATAGTCTCACGCAGCGACGACCTCGGCCGCATACGCGGCCTTCCGGCGGCAATCTGACCGCCCCTGATTTGAAAAGGAATCTACCGCACCACCACCCACACCCGATGGAGCCTACCGGCCGGCTCCGACGACGCACCGCGCTGACGCATCCAGGCGTGGCGCCCACCCCTGGATCCCCCGGATCGCTCGCACCGCGAGCAAGGCGCCGATCATAGGAACCGGCCATTTCCGAAGTCAACTGGCCTTCATACGGATTCAACGATTTCATCTGCCGGTCGGTTCAAACGACGGCGACGTGGCGCGCCGCGGCTGAAGGGCGCCCGCTCCAGACGCTGGCAGCGCCGCCCGGGCCGGATGACCCACGCGGCCACTCCTTCCCCACCCGCCTCCGACGCGAGCGGGCGTTCGGGGCGAGCACGTCCCACCACCCTGCACATCGCGTTCCATCGGCGGCCGCAACCCGGGTCGCCGCGCCGTCTGCCCCTGGCTGCGGCCGCGCCTTACAATGCGTGCCATGACGCACGCCGACGTGGAGCACCTTCAGCACGACGCTCCGGGCGCGATCGTCCTGTGCGGGGGTCGCGGGCGCCGAATGGGCCGGGACAAGGCGACCCTTCCCGTGGACGGGATCCCGATGCTCCTGCGCGTGATCGAGGCAGTCTCACGCTGTGCGTCGCCCGTCGTGGTGGCCGCGCGGCCGGGGCAGGCGCTGCCCGAACTGTGCGGCCTGCACATCGTGACGGACGAGCGGGCGGACGCCGGACCGCTGGAAGGCCTGCGCGTGGGGCTGAACGCGCTGAGGCCGACCGTCGCCACGGCGGTGGTCGCGGCCTGCGATCAGCCGCTGCTGTCGGCCGACCTGTACGACCTGCTGTTGCGACGCCTGGACCGGGACGTCGAGGGCGTGGTTCCGCGGGTCGCCGGGCGGGTGCATCCGCTCAGCGCGGTCTATCGAACAAGGCTGGCGCCGCTGGTGGAGCGTTTGATGCAGTCGGGGGAGCGACGGGCGATGGCGCTGGCCGCCCTGCCGGGTGTCCGGGTGATCGATGAGACGGATGAGCCGCGGCTGGCCGGGTTGGCTCGCGCCCTGGTCAACGTCAACACGCCCGCCGCCCTGGCCGCGCTGCAGCATCCCGATTCCGGGGGGGGCAACCCCGCTTGACAGCCGCGGCCCACAGATCGACGATCACGGCCGAGGGGCGGCCGGTGTCAACACCGCCAGGCATCGGGCAGCCGAAACGTAACCCGCGCGGCGCGGCGCAGGGGCGAGTCGGCGCATCCCCGGCCGTCGTGGTGCGGTCGCCCGCCGGTCCAAACCGGCGCGAACGTGTGCCGACGTTTCATTCTGGAGCAACCCGATGCTGACTCGATTGATCGAACGGATTCGAAGCCTGGCGTTGGTCGTCGCGATCCTGTCCGCCGCGTGCGTGATCGCCGAGGCGCAGGAGTCACCGCCGCCCGACGCGCAGACGCTTCCCGCGACAACCGAACCGAGCGCCGCCGAGGAAGCCCCCCCGCCCGCCGAGGCGGCCGCCGAACCCATGTTCGATCTGACCACCACCAAGACCCTGACCGGCGACTGGGGCGGCGTGCGCACGGACCTGGCAGACGCGGGGATCGCCTTTGACATCAAGCTCATGAACGAGTGGATGCTCAACATGCGCGGCGGCCTGGAAACCAAGAACGGCAACGACTTCGGCGGCAGCTACGAGATCAACCTCGAGTTCGACTTCGAGAAGATGGGCTGGATCAACGGCGCCAGCCTGTTCTTCCAGGCCGAGGGCGACTGGGGCGGCGAGATCAGCGACTTCGACCGGGAGAAGATCGGCGCCCTGTCCCGCACCAATTACGATGCCGGCGAAGAGGAAGTCATCTACATCGACAAGTGGTGGTGGAAGCAGCAGTTGTGGGACGGCAAGCTGGAGCTGCGCGCCGGCCGCCTCCAGATGCACAAGGATCTGTTCGACCGAAGCTGGATCATGGGCGACGAGGACACGATGTTCCTCAACCAGGCCCTGACCGTAAACCGGACGTTCCTGACGGCGAAGGGTCTCGGACTCTACGCCCGCTGGAACGTTACCGACACCGTGTTCCTCCATGCGGCCGCCATCGACGCCCAGGCCCGCGATCGCCAGACCAACTTCAACACCGCGTTTCATGACGAGTGCCTGTTCCGGGCGTACGGCGAACTGGGTTGGGCGCCGAAGTGGGCATCCAGCCGCGGCGATCTGAAGGGCAGCTACCGCATCGGCACCTGGTTCGACCCGACGGTAAAGACCCGCAACGACGACCCGCTGCCGCCCGGCAGCCGGCTGTCGCCCAAGACGGACAACAACGACTGGGGTTTCTACGTCGGTCTGGACCAGATGATCTGGCGGGAAAGCAGCGAAGATGAGCAGGGCCTCTCGCTGGGCGGCCGTTACGGCTGGTCGGACGGCAACGTGAACCGGGTGGAACATTTCTGGGCCTTGGCCGCGCAGTACAAGGGCCTGATCGACGGCCGCGACAAGGACGTGCTCGGCCTGGGCATGGCGCAGAGTATCCTGGCGGACGAACTCCGTCAGAGCAACCCATTTGCCGACCGCGAGACCGTCTACGAACTGTACTATTCCATCGAAGTCTTCCCGTGGCTGTTCATTACGCCCGACTTCCAGTTCATCGCCAACGCCGGCGGCAACAAGAACAGCGACAACGCCGCGATCTTCGGACTGCGCGTGCGGATGAAGCTGTGACGGCCCGCGACGGCACGACGTGCGCCCCGGAGACTTCGCAATGGACGCCGGCCCGCTGCACAACCTTGACGTCGTGACCCGTGCGCTGTGCGCCCTGGAACGCCGCGACAACTCAGACGCTTTCGTCATCGTCACGCACCCGGCCAGCGGCAAGTTCGTCCAGTTCGCCGGCGGCGTCGGGCAGCCGTTGCTGCTCGATCTGCCCGCCCAGGCGCTGGACGACGCGGAATGGCATCGAGCGATCGCGTTCTTCCGTCGTCTGGGCGTCGACGTCAGCGAGCACGAACTGCTCGACCGCCCGGGCGGGCGTCAGGTCGGGCGGCACGTGGGTTTCGAAGCCGAGTTCGAGTCCGTCAATCTGGCGGCTCGAACGGCGCTCGATGTAATCGAGACGATCTTCGAGCTTCCGCTGGACGCCGGGTTGGAGATTGAGGAGAACTGACCGCGCGAAACCCCCGCCGACGTAGAATCGGGCGCGGCGGCGTCGCCGCGGGGCGATCGACCCGACATGCTGACGTTTTCGCTTCAATCCGGGTCGAACGGCAACGCCATCTACGTGGAGGCGGGCGACGTTCGCCTGCTCTTCGACGCCGGGATCAGCGGCGTGTCCGCCGAGCGTCGCATGAAGGAGTACGGTCGCGACATCCGCGACGTTGATGCCCTGATCATCAGTCATGACCATCGCGACCACGTCTGCTGCGCCGGCGTGTACCAGCGGAAGTTCAAGCTGCCGATGTACATCACGCCAACGACGCTGGCCGTCATCCAGCCGGAGGTCGGGCGGCTTTCCGACGTACGCCTCTTCCGGTCCGGGAGTACGATCGACTTCGGTGCGGTCAGGGTTCACACCATTCCGACGCCCCACGACGCCCGCGACGGCGTCGCATTCGTTGTGGAACATGACGGGCGGCGGCTGGGAATCCTGACCGACCTGGGCCACCGGTTCGCCGCCCTGACGGAAGTCATCGAGTCCGTCCACGGCGCGTATCTGGAGTTCAACTACGATCCGCATCTGCTGCGGACCGGCCGATACGAACCTTACCTGAAGGCGCGGATCTCGGGACCGGGCGGACACCTCTCCAACGACGACGCGGCCGCGTTGCTGACCGACTGTCGAACGTCTCGTCCGCGGTGGATTGCGATGGCGCATCTGAGCGACGAGAACAACACGCCCCAGCACGCCGAGGCCACACTGCGCCGGCACGTCGGCGCAGACTACCCGGCGTACCTGGCCGGGCGCTACGGTGTGTCGCCCCTGCTGGAATGCTGAGACCGACGCGATTGGAGCCTCGCACGGCGGCGCACGGGCGTAGAGAGAAGGGCAGAGAATGTAGAATCATCTGATCGTCATCGCATCCAGATCGTGTGATAGGAAGCGTGCAGCAGCGATTCGCCCCTCTTCATTCGTTATTCGCTATTCGACATTCGCCATTCACGGTTCGGCCCTGGCGGCGTGGCAACTGAAGCAACAACGCCCGCGGCGACGTGAGTCACCGCGGGCGTGCTGCGTGTCAGATCCACCGCGCGATGCAGGATCGCTATCGGTGGTTTCTATCGACGGGCGTCAAACGCAGTCCGAGCGCTTGCCCTTGATCTTCTTGCAGGTTCCCTGTCCGCCGTCCGGGCAGTCGATCTGCTTGAGGCTGACCTTCTTGGCGCAGTCCTTGACGTCGTCACAGGCGTCGCCGGTGGCGTAGGTGTCGTTCTTGGACGGGCAGGCGGTGCAGCCGCCCTTGGCCTTCGAGTTCTTCTTCAGCGTGTACACGCAACCGCTCGGGCCGGAGACCGGCTCGAACTTGATGTCGTCCAGATAGAAACCGTTGGTGCCGGTACCAGGCTCGTCACCGTACAGGTCCAGGGCGCGAAGCTGCGGCAGGCCGCCGCCGGACTCGCCGTCCTTCCAGCTCTTGCTGTTGACGAGCTGACCGTCGTAGTAGTACTCGGCCAGGTCGCCGTCGATGTCGATTTCCGCCCGGAACTCGACCCAGCGGCCCTTGATCAGCGCGGTGGAGGGACCGGAGAAGCTGTCCTGCATCAGATTGGTATCGGCGTTGAACTGGAACTGGAAGGACCAGTTGTTCGCCGGGACCAGGTACTGGTTGAGCATGATGATCCACGCGGTGCCCGTGGCGTCATCGGGCACGAACGTCATGATGGTCAGGCGGTGCTTGCCGCCGTCGACCTCGAAGCGATGGACGGTATCGTCGCCGCTGGGGCCTTCGGAGCCGATCAGCTTCAGCGAGTTCGGCCCGCTGTTGGCCTGCTCGTCCGACACCGGCGCGCACACGGCCGGATTGCCGTCCCACCCTTCCCACGAACTCTGCGTGCAGACGTCGCCAAGCTGATAACTGTCGAAGTTATCATCGAGGGTCGTCTGCCCCATCGCGGCCGCGCACATCAGCGCCGGCAGCGCAGCGACCATGCCATAAGTAACGCGTTTCATACCAGTACCTCCAACACCAATGTCCAGTTCGCGAGGACCACCCCCGCGCCCCTCAGGTGACATCCACGGAGGAAGCCGCGACCGCTCGGGCGGGCTGCGACAACCACAGCGATTGGGATCTTTCCCCTTCCGGCGTGACGCTTCCCCCAACGATCGGGACACGCCGCGGCGTGAGCCGGGCCGGTCCCGAGACGCGTCCGTCCACGGCGCCGGAACATCCGACGCACCGCTCCGACGGCGAACGTGGGTCCGTCGCCGAAACGAATTTCCCCCATCAAACAGACCGACGCGATTCTCGGACGGCCGGCGCGACGCAGGATGCCCGGCCGTCAACTGACATGATCATACGCAGATCGCACGACCGGTTCTACCGCCTGGATGACATTTCCGATGTCGGTCCCGAAGTCGGGTTCGCCCGGATGGCGGGCAGGCGATTATGGGACAAGCCCCCCCGCGAGGCGCCGGACCGGCGCGCATCACCTCGGGCCGATTGCCTGGCGGACAGGCGAAGGTACGCTCGCAGCCCATGGACAGCCTGCGCTTCAGACTGACCGCCCTCTACGCCTCCGTGTTCGGGATACTGCTCACCGGCGTCGGCGCCGTCGTGCTCATCATCCACGAACGCGATCTGCGGGAGCAGTTCGACGCCCGGCTCAAGGACCGCGCCGCCATGATCGTCGACGTGATTACCCTGCCGCCGGACTTCCGCTCGCAGCGGCGCGCCCTGCGCCTCCAACGACCCCGGTTCAATCCCTTCCGGTTCCCCGGCTACTACTTCCAGTTGCGCAGCGAAGACGGCGACCTGATCGAGCAGTCCGTCAGCCTCGATGAACGCGAACTGCCCTTCAGCGAGGTCGCGGCAGCGGCGCGGGAGCGCAGCGTACCTGTCTTCGAAACCATCGACGAACCGGCCTTCCTGGAGGACTCGCCCCTCCGTCTGCTGACGCTCTACCGACACGTCGACCGGTCGCCGCCCTTCTACCTGCAGATGGCGGTATCGTCGGAGGCGCTGGTGTATCCGATTCAGCGGCTGCGGCGCATCCTGTACGTGGCCTGTCCGGCGGCGCTGGTGATGGCGGCCGTCGCGGCCTGGTTCCTGGCCGGCCGGGCGCTGGCGCCGCTGGCCCGGGTCGCGCAGGCTGCGGACCGGCTCAACACCGAGCAGCTTGCGCTGCGCGTCGAGGCGTCGGGAAAGGACGAAGTCGCCCGCGTCGTGGCGAGCATCAACGCCATGCTCGATCGCCTGGCCGTGGGCTTCCGCTCGCACGAGCGGTTCATCGCCGACGCCGCCCACGAGTTGAAGACGCCGCTGGCAGTCGTGCTCGGGCAGGCGCAGGTTCTGCTTCAGCAGCCACGGACGGAGGCGGAGTACGCCCGGTTCGTTTCCGACGTTCAGGACGAAGTTCGCGCGCTCGGCCAGACGGTCGATGCCATGCTGACGCTGGCGCGGGCCGAAGCCGGCGTCCCCATCCGCGACCTCTCGACCGTCTCCATCAACGAAGCGGTCATGGATGCCGTGGAGCGATGCCACGCGCTGGCGGAGGAGCGTGACGTTCGGCTGGTTCCCACGCTGGTGATGCCGACGCAGGAGCGACCGGAGCCGCTGATCACGGGGGACGCGACGTTGCTGCGGCTGATGGTGGCAAATCTGGTGCGTAACGCGGTACACAGCTCGCCGCCCCACGAGGCCGTCGACGTTCAGGTCGCCCTTGACGGGGCGGACGCTGTGATCTCGGTCCGCGACCGAGGCCCCGGCATCCCGGCCGCGTTTCACGATCGCGTCTTCGACCGGTTCTTCCGCGTTCCCGGCAAACCGGCGCCGGTGAAGGGAACCGGCCTGGGTCTGGCGATCGTCCGGGGCGTGGCGCGGCTGCACGGCGGCGCCGTCGCCGTTGCGGATGCGCCCGATGGCGGCTGCATGTTCACGGTCCGAATTCCGCACGGCGCCGGCGCCGCGTTCAGCCTGCCGGACGCCGCCGACCCCCCCCGTGCGGCAACGGCAACCGATTAAAATATTTTCATCTCAATTTCAGTTTCGACTCACCCGCTCTCCGAATAGTGTTGTGCCAGCGCCGGCCGTGCGCGCAGGGCGATCACGTTGGAGTATTTCAGATGAAGCTGCGTGGGAAGTGGTTGTGGGTTGTGGTTCCGGCGGTGTGTTCGGCCGCCCTTCTGGCTCAGTCGGGGCGTGACGGCCGCGTCGCGCCGCCGCGCGAAGTCGTCGTGGCGGGTCGGGTCGTCGATCTCCACACGCTGATGTCCGGACGGACGCGCACCGAAGACGAGGAGAAATCCGTCCGCGAAGCGATTCAGGCCGGCGTACCCGCGGCCCTGCAGACCGACGACGGCCTCATCCTGCTTGGACAGGGCTGGAAAGGCCCGCGCACCACGCTGGTGCGATTCGCGCTGCAGGAGGTCGAGATCAAGGGTCAGCTCTACGAGAAGGATCGGATCTACTATCTGGACATCGAAGAGGTCAAGCCGGTCCGGTCCGAGCACGAACAGGGTGACGAGGCTCAGGTGGATCCGTCGGAGGAACCGGCGCCCGCGCCGGAGCCTCAGGCCGACGGCGCCTGCTGCCTGCCGGACGGCGGCTGCCGGAACACCACCTTCGATTCGTGCAGCGAATCGAACGGAAACTTCTACATCGGGGTCACCTGCGAGGAGATCAACTGCCGCTGAGCGCTTCGCCGGGGCCGCGCCGGTCGTCCAGACGACGCGGTCGCGCGCCTCGGGCGCTACGCCGCGGACTCCCGATCCGGTCTCGTTCGCTCACAGGATCACCGATGAAGCTGACCGCCGTCTCACGATTCCTGTTCGCCATCGCCGCAGTCGCGCTCGGCGGCGGACGCGCAGCCACCGCGGACCCTGCGCCGTCGCTGGTTCGCGTGGCCGGCGGCGTGCTGCCCGACAGCTACGGACGCATCGCCGAGATCCTGTTGCAATACCGGGCCGACCTCGCCCGTCGGACGGATCCCGTCTACCGGGATCTGTTCCAGTCACTGCCGCGCGACGTCGCCGTCAACGTGCTCTGTTCGTCCGACGAAGATCGTCGCAGCTTCGAGTGGTACTGGCTGGAAGCCGCTCGTCGAGACGGGCGCGAGGTCCACGTTGTCAACGTGGGCATGCCGATCACGGTCTGGGCACGGGACCGCTACATCGCCCGACAGACGTATTCGCTTTCCGCACGGGCGGCGACCGTGGTGCCGTCGGCCAGCCCGGATTACGATCACGTCTTCCTCAACGACCTTCGCATCCCGCACGAAAAATGGCTCGGCGCATCCGCCCCCGAGCCGGAGCACATCCGCCTGCACATCGAAGGCGGTAACGTCATATCCAACCGACGCCACGTCTTCGTCGGGGCCAACGCCCTGCGCGACAACGCCAACATCGGGTCGAAGGGCGAGCTTCGCCGTGACCTGACCGATGCACTCGGCCGGGACGTGATCCTGGTGGACGACGGCCACGGCGCGGTTCCCTGGCCGCACATCGACATGTACGTGACGCCGATCGGCGACCAGGTGCTGATCGTCGGCAGTCCGTCACTGGCGATGGAACTACTGGATTCGTGCGAAGACAGCCGCATCCCAAAGGGCATGCGCGGCGACCGCCAGGTACCGGACGCGCGAAAGTTCGACGCCGTCGCCCGGCGGCTCGAGCGGCTGGGATACCGCATCATCCGCCTGCCCGCGCTGACCAAGGGCAATTCGTGGATGGTGACGTACAACAACGTGCTCATCGACGACCAGGGCCAGACGCGAACGGTCTACATGCCGACCTACGGCATCCCCGCCCTCGACGAAGCCGCCCGGGAGGTCTACGAATCGCTCGGCTTCCGCGTCTGCCCGATCGATGCGTCGCGCATCAGCCGGCTGGGGGGGGCGATCCGCTGCATGGCCAACGTGACGCTGCGACGCTCTCCCGGCGACGACCACCCCTCAGGCGGATAGCCGTCGGTCGGATAAAGGGTCGTCAACCGATCTCCTGCACGCGCGCAGAGGTCACGTCCAGCCTCCGGGCGCATCGACTGCACCCGTCAGCGTCCCGCGGCGCCGGAGGCCGCCGCATCCCGGCACAGGCCTGCTGTCACGGTTGGACGATGACGGCCGCCTGAGCTTGTCGATCAAAGATCGCGCGGGCCGTCTTCTGCACGTCATCGGTGGTCAACTTTTCGAGCGCGGCGTTGATCGCAGCCGCGTTCACGCCAAGCTGCCGGCGACGACCGAGGCCGAACGCAGCACCGTACAGATTGTGCTGATACATCATCGGCGGGTATTCAATCAGCCCGAGCATCACCCCGATCGACTGGCGCACGTGTTGGATCTCCATCGGCGCCAGCGGCGCGTCGATGGCCTCCGCGAGGATCGCCTCCAGTTCGGCAATCGCTTCTGCACCGGTCTTGCCGGCGCCGACGGGCATTGAGATTGTCACGAGCGTGGGGTCGTCGAGCGGCGTGAATCCGGTCGTCACGCCCGCACCGCCCGGGGCGGACTTCATCCACAGCCGTCTCGCGATCACCAGAAGCACCGGATATTCCGGATCGCCCGGAAGCGGCGCCGCAAAGCCGATGCAAGCGTGCGCGCCCGCGCCGGGTTGAATCGGCTTGATGCTCACCGTTTCGGTCGAGCCGGTCTTCGCCGCCGGCCGGGCCGCGGGCGCCGGCCGACGCTCGCCCGGCGGGATCTTCCCGAACCGCTCCTCGATGATCTTCATCACAACGGTCTCGTTGAACCGTCCGGCCAGCACCAGCGTCGCGTTCGCGGGCTTGTAGTATTGCTTCCACCAGCCGCGCACGTCGTCGATCGTGAGCTTCTCGACATCCGCCGGCATGCCGCCCTTGCGATGCCCCTCGGCCGACGGGCGCACGCGCTCGCGCACGTGGTTCGCCGCCGCCAGCGGCGGGATGCCCCCGAACATGTTGCTGACTTCCTGCAAGAGGCGCGGGCGCTCACGCTCCAGATCGGCGCCCTCGGGCTTGAGATCGCCCATCCGCGCGGCCGCGTCGACCAGTTCGCTTTCGAGCCGCTCCGCTGGAAAGACGGCGGAAAAGACGGTGTAATCCGTCCCCGTCTGTGCGTTCCACCCGTCCGGATACCGCTGCATGTAACCCATCACGTCGGTCGCCGCCGTCTCTCCCGCGGCCGCGCAGCAGTAAATGTGCTCGGTCAGGTGCGACAAACCGCTTTTGCCCCTGGGATCGTGATCTTCGCCGACGTCAAAGAGCACGCACAGCGCGATCTTCTCGGCCGTCGGAATCGGCTGAAGGATGACCGTCAGGCCGTTGTCGAGCTGCTTAACGGGCGGCGCGGCGGCGGCGGTAGCGGTAGCGGCGGTCAGCATGTACGCAGCGGCTGCGCCCGCTCCCACGTGGATCCGCCGCGCGCGAAAGACCGGCGATCGTTGCGACGTGGGGCACAACCCCGGCGCACACGTGTGTCGTTGCTTGACGTGCATCATCACTCCTCAACCGAGGACGAGGCCCACCGGATGTCGAGAAGATCGTACCACGTTCGCCGCCCGCCTCAAACCTGATCGGCCGCCGACCGCGTCCCCGCCCGCTGGGTTTCAGCCGCCCAACAAGGCAAACATCCGCCCTGAGTCGCAACGCAACCTTGCGTCACGCCGTGTCACGCATCTCGCCGCGCGCCGCCACCGTTTTGTACAGACGCCAGACGGCCCCCGGCTTGAATCGCCCTTGCCGACTGGGGATAATCTGTCGTTCCCACGCCGGAAGCGGACTATCGGAAGGACGATCTGGGGAATCGTTCATGTCGCGGTCCGCTTGTTGGCAGGTCACGTCAAGCCCGCGCAGCCGCGCGATTCCCGCACTCAATCGAGAAGGAGAGAGCCATGTCTGGAAGACGCAATGGTATGCCGCGCGCGCCGCGGCCGGTGCTGACGCTGTCGGCGGCGTTGTGCGGCCTGATGCTGCTTGCCGGCCCGGCCCGGGCCGACGCACCGATGATCGAGTGCCACGGGCAGTCCTGTGGCGGCGAGCATGGAACCTGCTACGCCTACAAGGTGGACGCCGCCAGCTACCCGGTCATGCATTTTGAGGTCGGCACCAACGACCTGAAGGTCGAAAACTACACCAACGTGCAGACGCCGCGCGGCTGGCAGTTTACCGTTGAGGAGCGCGGCATGGGCCACGACCACGGCGGCTTCACGATGCACGAGCGCGTCTCGCCCGGCCCGTGCCGCTGCCTGACGCAGGGGCGCGTCCGCTGGTGGACGGATGATCCGGAAAATGCGGTCGAGGCCTTCACGTTCGCGTTCGACCACCCCTGGCGGCCGGAAGACGTGGGCTGGGAACTGCTCTGCTATCGGGAAGGCCCGCCGCCGGAGACCTACCGCTTTCACGAGTTCTGGGATGCGAAGGTCGGCGTCGGCAACGGCCCGCTGCACGGTCCGTCCGTCGCCTACGAGGATGAACTGCGGATCAGCCGGGCAAAATGCAAAGTGAAAGGCGGCAAGGTCAAGAAGGTCAACGTCAACGTGAAAAACGCCGGCTACATGGCGGAACATCTCTGCCGGCTCGACAGCGGCCAGGAGCTGATCACCCGTTCGACGCCGTCCGGCAAGATCCGGTTCCTCTTCAAGGGTCCGGACGCACCGCCCTGCGGTGAAAACGGCGCAACGGTCGACGGCGTCTACCGGCCGTTCACGTGTGGCTGTTGAATGCGGTCCGGAACGCCGGAGACGGCGGCTCTGCTGAGGACGAATGGCGACGGTCCGCCCGGCAGGGGTGAATCGGTGTTCGCGAGGTACATGGCTACCGGGTCGGCCCGCAACTCATAGTTGACCCGCGGGATCGGCGTTGCTACTGTACCTTATGGACTTGCCGGCATCACTGACGCAGAGCCGCAAG
>CAZYLK010000067.1:0-28389 GCA_964648365.1 uncultured Phycisphaeraceae bacterium | reverse complement strand
TACTCCCTTACTCCCTTACTCCCTTACTCCCTTACTCCCTTACTCCCTTACTCCCATACTCCCTCGCCCCTACCCACTCCCCTCCTCGGAGAATCAAGATGCGACACGGACTAACATTGCTGGTTCTGACGATCATCGCCGTGCGTCCTGTGGCGGCCCACGCGCAATGCACGACGGACGCCAAGATGCTGGCGAGGGACGGCGCGGCCGAGGACCAGTTCGGCGCCTGCCTGACGATCAGCAATCATGGCGTGATCATCGGCGCGCCTTACGACGACGATGACGGATGGAACTCCGGCTCGGCCTACCTGTTTGACCCCCAGACGCTCAGGCAGATCGCAAAGCTCCGGCCCGAAGGCGCCCCGGGTGACGAGAATTTCGGCTCGTCCGTCGCCGCCAGCGGCGATCTGGTGCTGATCGGCGCGCCCGGCGACGGGGAAGGCGGCGCCCGCGCCGGCGCCGCGTACCTGTTCGACGTCCGCAGCGGTGAGCAGCTCGCAAAGCTCGTGCCCAATGACGGCAGCCCGGGCGACGAGTTCGGCCGCGCGGTGGCGCTGGAAGGCACCACGGCCATCATCGGCGCGCCCAGCGACGATGATGTCGGCACGGACACGGGGTCGGCGTACGTATTTGACGTATCGACCGGTGAGCAACGCTTCAAGCTGCTGCCCAATCGCTACTGGTCCAAGCAGCACTTCGGCATGGCCGTGGCCGTCAGCGACGCGAAGGCGGTCATCGGAATGCCGCAGGCCAACGGCAGCGTCGCCTTCCTCTTCGACGTGCAGACGGGTGGACTGTTGGCCGAACTGCGACCATCGAACCCCGGCGCGCTGGACGAATTCGGCGCGTCGGTTGCGATTCAGGGTTCCAGGGCGCTCGTCGGCGCCCCCGGGGACTGGAAAGGGGCGCACGGCTACGCGAGCCTCTTCGATACGCGCACGGGCCAGCAAATCGCCAGGTTGACGGCCAGCGACGGAGTGTATGACGACGAACGCTTCGGCCAGTCGGTCGCCCTTGATGGCGGCCTGGCCGTCGTTGGTGCGATCCACTTCGACCCCGATCGAAGAAAAAACGCCGGCGCGGCCTACGTGTATGACGCTGAAAGCGGCGCGGAAGGTGAAAAGCTGCTGGCCGCCGAAGGGCGCAAATGGGATCGCTTCGGCAGCGCGATGGCGCTTCGCGGCACGACGGTCTTCATCGGCGCCAGCGGTGACGAGAATGACGGCCGGACGACCGGCTCGGCCTACATGCTCGACTTGTCCGAGTGCGAGGGCGGGCCGCCGCCCTGCACGGAATCGTGGACCCGGCGTATCCCGGAATCCGTCAAGATTCAGCCAATCGCGTACGACAGCGATCGCGACATAACGGTCCTGTTCCGGGAGGGCGTCACGTTCGAGTGGGACGGCGCCGCCTGGACGATGATCAGCGCGTCCGGCCCGCCGGCGGGGAACCACCCGATGGTCTACGACGAACAGCGCCGCGCGACGGTGCTCTTCGACGGGACGAGCGGCGCGACGTGGCAGTGGGACGGGCAGGCGTGGTTACGGGTCACCACTGAGGGCCCCGGCCAGCGCAATCGCACGGCCATGGCGTACGACAGTGGGCGGGGCGTGATCGTTCTGTTCGGCGGCTCGGACGGTGCGTCGCTGGGCGACACATGGGAGTGGGACGGCGACGTCTGGCGACCGGTGGCAGACACGGGTCCGGAGGCACGCGATAACCATGCGATGGCCTATGACCGGAAGCGTGGCGTGATCGTGCTCCACGGGGGCAGCCGCAACGGAGGTCGAGGCAATCGCGAGACGTGGGAATGGGACGGCGACGTGTGGACGCTGGCGACCTCGGACGGCCCGAAAGCCGACGACGCGCATTACATGACCTATGACAGCGGGCGCGGCGTCACCGTGCTCAATTATGCCGGCGACGGTCGTACATGGGAGTGGGATGGTTCAAATTGGGCGCAGGTCGGCGACAGCCCCAAATGGGGCGTGGTCACATACGACAGCCGGCGCGAGGTTACGCTCGCCTACATCGGATGGTCGGCGGAATTCGATACGTGGTCGTGGGACGGGCAGAACTGGCAACCTGTTGGGCGTGTGTACCCTGGAGGACGGGGTCGCCATGCGATGGCGTATGACACCGCGCGCGGAGTAACGGTGCTCTTCGGTGGCAGCATCCTGGGGGACGGCGATGCCGACGACACCTGGGAATGGGACGGCGCCACGTGGCGGGCGAGTTCTTCGGCGGGGCCTTCCGCACGCACGGAGCACGCGATGGCGTATGACGCCGCGCGCGGCGAAACGGTGCTCTTTGGCGGCGCCGTCGACGGGGGGGGCTACAGCAGCGAAACCTGGGCGTGGGATGGGCAGCAGTGGACGCTGGTGAGCACGGAGGGTCCATCGCCGCGCTATGGCCATGCGATGGCGTACGACAGCCGGCGAGAGGTGATCGTGCTGTTCGGCGGCTTCGACAGCTCGAACAGCGGCGAAACCTGGGAGTGGAACGGCGCCGCCTGGATGCTCGTGGCGACGGATGGACCGACACCGCGCATCGACCATGCCATGGCCTGCGACCAGGCGCGCGGCGTGATCGTGTTGCAGGGCGGACGCGAAGGTGAGGACTTAAGCGGCGGGCAGACATGGGAATGGGACGGCGCTCGTTGGAAGGTTGCCGGTCAGACCGATCTGAAACGCTACGGACATGCCATCGCTTACGACAGCGGACGCGGCGCCATCGTGATGTTCGGCGGACAGACCAACCGCGAGGTCACGGCGGAGACGTGGGAGTGGAACGGACGGGACTGGCTGCCGCGAACCGGCGGCGCGAAGCCCTTCGCCCGCTGGGAACATGCCATGGCGTTTGACGAGCGGCGCGAGACGTTCGTGCTGTTCGGCAACCTGTACTGGGGAGGGGAAGAGGCCGCCGAAACCTGGGAGATGAAGGGCCGGTGCCAGTCGTGCGCGGGGCAGGAGCGGATCAAACGCGCAAGCTGTCAAAGCGAAAGCGGCAAGCTGATCGTCAGCCTCGTGGGCGGCACGCCAGGCGGCGACTTCACCGTCAAGCTGGCGGGCGGGCCGTCACGGAACGGTACACTCAATAACAAAGGTAAGGGTAAGGCCAAGTTCAAAAGCGCGCCGCCCGAGGGTCGCGTGACGGCCACATGGGGCTGCGGCGCCGAAGATCGGCGCGACTACACCTGCCTCAGCCCGTCGAGCGATGCGTGCGAAGACGCGATCGAACTGGCCCTGCCGGCGCAGACGGGCGGCTCGACCCGCGGCGCGACCCTCGATGAGGGCTTCCCCGCCTGCGGACAGGGCACCGAGGTCATCGCCCCGGGCGTGTGGTATCGCGTTGTCGGCACCGGCGGCTGGTTGCAGGCCGACACCTGCACGGAAGCGAACTTCAACACGAAGATCAATGTGTACGAGGCGGGCTGCGACGAGCCCGTCTGCGTGGTGGGCAACAACAACAGTTGCGGCGACCTGTCAGCCGTGACGTGGGAATCGGTGGGCGGCCAGGACTACTGGATCCTCGTGCATGGCACGCTGGAGTCGATGGGCGAATTCCAGCTCAGCGTCTTCGACACCGGCAACCAGATTCAGTGCGACCGCATCGAGCGACTCGAACTGGGATGCGAGCCGGAGAACGCGCGCCTGTCGGCGCTGCTGGCAACGACGCTGCCCGAAGGCACGATGCTGAACCTGACGCTGGACGACGCGGCGACGCAGGAGATCCGCGTGGGCAGCCGCGGCCTGGCCGAGGCCGTCTTCGACGGCGTCGATCCCGGCGAGCACCGGGTGTGTGTGGATGAGTGCGAGGGGGTGTGCGAAGTGGTTGAATGCCGGTGATACGGCTGGCTGGCCAGTAGCCGGCACGGATGATGGGCGAATCACCCGCATCATATAGCGGTTCCGCCCGGTTAGACCTACCCTATATTGATTCTTGCGGGTCTTGGCCGTCGGATCGCTGGCTCGCTGTGTGTGACTCCATTCTGGAATCCAGAACGAACGGCTTGACGCTCCGGGTTTTTCTTGCGATAATCTTCTGTCGGGCGACGTGTCCGCAATCCGTACCCGCTACCGCAGAGCAGCCAGTGTCCATCGGCGAGCGACTCAGATACGCGAGGGAAAGAGCCGGCCTCACGCTCCGGCAGGTCGTCGAACGCGCCGGCATCGGCGAATCGTCTCTGTGCGAGTACGAGAACGACAAGCGGCATCCCAGCGTCAGCCAGCTTCAGGTGCTCGCGGGAACCTACCAGCGATCCGTCGCTTTCTTTCTCGAGGAGGGCAGTATTCCGCGCGAGGTTGTGCTGTGGCGCAGCCAGCCCGATCCGTCGATCGCGGCCGAGGTCGAAGGGCACTTTCTGCGACTCTGTCAGCAGTATCGCAATCTGGAGGTCTGGTGCGGCGACCATCGCCCGTACTCCTTGCCGCCGGTCCATGGCGATCCGGAGCAATTCGGTTATCGCGAAGCCGAGCGGCTGGCGTACCGCGTACAGAGCGAACTTCGGCTGGGCGACCGTCCCGGGCAAAGCTTGTTTACGGTGCTGGAAGAAGTCTGCGGGGTGAAGCTGTTCTACCTGTCGTTCCAGCCGTCCGGGACGGCCGCCTGCACGGTCAGCGACGTCTATGGCCCGGCCGTACTCCTCAATACTGACAACCTCCGCTGGCGGCGCAACTTCGACCTGGCCCACGAATTGTTCCACCTGCTGACCTGGCGGATCTTCCGGGGCGGCGGCGACAGCGTGGTGGCCAGTGACCGGGAGGAAAAGCTCGCCACGTGCTTCGCCAGCCATCTTCTCATGCCGGCTGACGCGACGCGTGTCGCGCTGAATGACGTGCGTCGCAACGGCGCCGTCGCCTTCAGCGATTTGTACGGGGTAGCCCGGCAGTTTGACGTCTCCGTCGAGGCGCTCCTGTGGCGGATGCACTTCCTGTACAACCGCAGTGAGGCGGATACACGGCAGGACATCGCCCGCCACGGCGCCGTCGCATCTGTCTTCGAGGATCGAGAACCGGATATCCCGCCGACGCGCCCCGCGCGATTCGTCGCGCTGGCGGTCAAGGCGCTGCGCCGAGGCGAAATCTCCCAGGGGCGGTTCGCGGAGTATCTGGGCGTATCCCGGCGTGAAGCGCTGCGGTACGCGGGGCAGGAAGCGTTTGACGATGAAGAAGTTGCGCTTCCTCCTGCTTGAAGGACACGCTGTCGAGCGAATTCCATAACGAGCGAGCGCGTGTCCTCAAGTGGCGCCCGGAGTTGCACGCTCACACAGCCGCGGCTACACTCGTTCAGTATCAAGGACGGTAAACCGATCTGTGTGCCAGATCGGAGCGAGAGCGATACGATAACGATGAAGAGCGAGATTAGAGAATCCCAAGTTCGCGGCCTGCTCAACAAAGTGCGCAAGGAGAGTTATGCGCAGTACCTTCGTGCCATCCGACTGGACCGAATTCGCGCGTTCCGCGGCGCCAACATCCGGTTTGATTTTCCGGTAACTGCTCTCATAGGACCGAACGGCGCCGGAAAGTCAACCATATTAGGAGCGAGTGCCTGCGCCTACTCATCTATCAATCCTACAAATATCTTTCGGAAGAGTCGCGTCGGTGATGAAGCGATGGACGATTGGCTGCTCGAGTACGACCTAGTGGATAAGCAACTCTGCCCCAATGGTCTGGTACGTCGCACACTATCATTCAACAAGAACGCTTGGCTTCCGGCAGATCGACCGGCGCGTGAAGTTAAGCTGTTTAGCATTAACCGGACCGTTCCGGCCATCGATAACCCAAGCTTCTCCTACCGTAAGACCCTAAGCGTTCATGGAAAAATGGGTGCGCGAAAAATGGATATCGCCACCGAGGAAGTACCCGAGTTCGAAAAGATCACGCGAGAGTGTGAGCGAGTTCTGGGACGATCTCTTCAAGACTTCTGCTTGCTTTGTGTGCGATTTACGTCCACCAAGCCTGGACGGTCAAAGCGCATGAAGGAGGTCCGGGAGCAGGTGGAGGATTTAGGCAACGGGCGGAGGCGAGTGACATACCGCCAGGTTGAGCGCCCTGAAACGGCTCCGCGTACGTCGCGCGGTACTCAATACTTATATGTCGGTGAAAACAATGGCACACGGTACTCCGAGTTCGCCTTTGGCTCGGGTGAGTCCTCCGTCATTAGGATGATCGCCGAGATTGAGAAGTTGGAGGATTCTTCGCTCGTGTTGATCGAGGAGATCGAGAACGGTCTCCATCCGCTTGCTGTCACCAGGATGGTTGAGTATCTGATCGACGTTGCCGAGCGCAAGCGATTGCAGGTCGTCTTCACTACCCACAGCGACTCGGCTCTCGTAGCCTTGCCTTCCGAAGGGATCTGGTCTTGTTTGGATGGCGACATTGTGCAGGGCAAGCTGTCCGTAGAGGTCTTGCGCGCCGTTTCCGGCCGAGTCGACAAGCGGCTGGCAGTGTTCGTGGAGGACAAATTTGCCAAAGCGTGGATTGAAGCTGTAGTGCGCGAACGCTTGCCGGATTGTCTCGACGAGATCGGGATCTACCCAGTGCATGGCGACGGGAACGCAGTCAAGACACATAGAGCGCATCTCCAGAACCCTGCCGTCGCGTTCCGCTCGATTTGCTATATCGATGGGGATTCACGGGAACAGGAGGACAATGCTCACGGGATCTACCGTCTTCCGGGCGCTGTTCCAGAGCAAGAAGTTTTTGATCGGGTTTTTGCTCGGCTCGACCAGAACATCGCAATCCTGACCATCGGCTGCCAGCGCGCCCCGACTAAGCAGAGTGAGGTTGCGGAATGCATAAGAAGTGTTTCCTGTACTAATCGTGACCCGCATGTGCTGTTTAATCAAGTGGGTCTGCGGCTTGGGTTGGTTGCAGAGGTCATCGTCCAAGGCGCCTTTTTGTCTGTGTGGATGCAGGAGTGCGAGAGTGATGTAGCTACAATCGGGGACCGCGTCAGGCAGGCACTTATCTCGGCCGACGACGAATAGCGGAAGTGGAACAGTGCTTGCGGCGGTTATGCTCAACAGTCGTATAGAATACTGCGTCATTTGGCCGTGGCCGTCAGCAAAGTCAATAGGCGGAGAGCATTGAGCGCCAGGTATTGCCAACGCGTACTCCTCATTGGCTGGGACGCCGCCGACTGGCGGATGATCACGCCGCTGGTCGAGCAGGGGCTGATGCCGAATATGGCCCGCTTTGTCGAGGGCGGCGTCATGGGCAACGTCGCCAGCCTGACGCCCATGCTGTCGCCGATGCTGTGGACCTCCATCGCCACCGGCAAGCTCGCCGACAAGCACAACATTCTCGGCTTCGCCGAGCCGGACGCCTCCGGCGGCGTGCGGCCGGTCAGCAGCCTGGCCCGCAAATGCCGGGCGGTCTGGAACATCCTCTCCGACCGCGGCCTGAAGGCCGGGGCGATCAACTGGTTCGCCAGCCACCCGGCCGAGCGGATCAACGGCTTCGTCGTCACGGATCACTTCCCCCGCGCCGTCGCCGGGCCGGACAAGGAATGGCCTCCCGCGCCGTTCAGCGTGCATCCAGCCGAACTGCTCGACAAAGCCTGCTCGATGCGCGTCCACCCGGCACAGATCTCCCGCCAGCAGGTCGAGTACTTCATCCCGCGCCTCGACGAGTTCGACGCGGTCAATGACGATCACGTGCGGCAACTCCGCACGCTCCTGGCCCAATGCGGCACGGTCCACACGGCCGCGACCTGGCTGATGCAGGAGCACGACTGGGATTTTCTGGGCATCTACTACGACACCATCGACCGCATCGACCACGCCTTCATGGAGTTCCACCCGCCGCGCATGGACCACGTGGACCCGAAGGCGTTCGAGCGTTTCAAGGATGTGGTCACCGCCAACTACCGCTTTCACGACATGATGCTCGGCCGCCTGATGGACCTGGCCGGCGACGACACGACCGTCATCATCCTCAGCGACCACGGCTTTCAGAGCGACCATCTGCGCCCGGAAGGCACGAGCCAGATCGAAAATGGCCAGCCGGTCGCGTGGCATCGGCGCTACGGCGTGCTGGCCATGCACGGGCCGAACATCAAGAAAGACGAGCGCATCTACGGCGCATCACTGCTCGACATAACGCCGACCATTCTCATGCTGCTGGGCCTGCCGGTCGCCGCCGACATGGACGGCAAGCCGCTGACGCAGGTCATCGACGCCGAGCCGGGCAGCATCACCGTCGAGACGATCGACACATACGAAACCGGCACGCCCGTCGAAACTGTCTCCGACGAGACGGCCGAGTCGCTTGTCGAAGCGCAGATGCTGGGGCACCTCGCCGACCTCGGTTACATCGAAGACGCCAGCGTCGATAACGTGCGGCTCGATCGCTTCCGCAACCTGGGCCAGGTCTACGCCTCGACCGGCCGCGACGAACTGGCGATGGAGCAGTTTCGACAGGTGCTGGCCCGTAAGGCCGACGACGTGCCGTCGAAAGTCGCGATCGCATCGTGCCTGCTGAACCTGGGCCGCATCGAACAAGCGGAAGCGATGATCCGCGAGGTGATCGGGGACAACGCAGACGCGCCCTGGGCCAATCTCTACCTGGGCCGCATCGCCTTAAGCCGCGGTCAGGCCGACGCCGCCCTGGAACACTTCCAGCGGGCCGAGAAGGCCGAGCCGACCAACCCCGTCATTCACAATCAGATCGGCGTCTCCCACATGCGGCAGGCCCGCTGGAAGGACGCGATGCGCTGCTTCGAACGTACGCTCGACATCGACAGCGAAAACGCCGAGGCCTTCGACGGACTCGGCGTCTGCCTGCGGCAGTTGGGTCGCCCGGCGCAGGCCGTCGAACAGCACATGCGCTCGATCGCCCTCCTCCACGGCCGGCCGCAGGTTCACTTCCATCTCGGTCTGGCCCTGGCGGAAGTCGGCCGCATCGACTGGGCCATCCGAGCGTTCCACGTCGCCCTCGACCTCGCCTCTGATATGTCCCCGGCTCACCGCTGCCTGGCCGAACTGTACGAACGTGGCAAGAAGGATCCACAAAAGGCAAAAGAGCACCGCGACGCCGCCGCGGGGATCGAGGCATCGCGCGCTTCATAGGATCCCGCGACCGAGCAAGGTGGTCGCTGACCTTCAGAGCCCCGCCTTTCAAGGCGGGAGTTCGGATGTAACACTCGCTCGCGTGTCTGAAAACGGCGCTCGTCGCAAGCCAGACTTCCGGCATGAATGCCGGGGCTTTGAGGTAGTTCGCCACGCCTGCTGCTACGGCCGACGCCAACCGCTCCGGTGTCCGTCCAGCAGTTTCGTGAGCGAAGATCCACCCGCCAGGCCGCGGTGACCCTGCCGCAGCGCCAAGTCAATCGCATGCCACGACTCGCCCGGTGCGTCCAGCACCGGCCCCGACCGCTGCGCCGGCCACTCGCCGGTGCGGCGGTGATGACGGTCCACCCACTGCAGGATCTGCTTGAGCGTCAGACGCGGTGCAAGCGTCCGGACTCGCTTGCCGCGTTTTTCCATCAGCAGTCGGGCAAGCGACGTACCGCCCGGCAGGCCGCGGGATCCTCTCACGAGCGCGGCGTTGATCGACGACCAGGTGTTTTCCGGGGCATCGACGACGGTCCCTGAAGTCTCGATCGGCCAGTGGCCCGTCCGAGCACGATGCCGATCCGCCCAGTCCAGAATACGACTGACGCTCAGCTTCGGCATCCGGTTCCTGGGCGGCGTGCCGCGGATGTCGGTCAGCAGGCGCGCCAGCGTTGTCTTTACAGGCAGGCCGCGTCCGCCGCGCTGAAGCGCCGCATCGACGTTCCGCCAGGATTCATTGGGCGCATCGAGCACCGGCCCGGAGTCCATCGTCGGCCATTTGCCGGTCCGGCGGTGGTGGCGCCGCGCCCAGTCGAGGATCATGGGCACCGTCAAGGGGGGCAATCGGCCCATGTGTCGCCGGCCGCGATATTTCTCCAGCAGGGTCGGCAGCGAGCTTCCACCGGGAAGCGTGCTGCGGCCCACGCGTAGAGCGTCGTCGATGTTCCACCACGTTTCGCCGGCAACGTCGGCGACGGGGCCGGATTTCTGGTGCGGCCAATCGCCCGTACGTTCACGGTGTTTGTCCGCCCACTCGAGAATCATTGCGTGGGTCAAACGCCGTCGCCGTTCGCGAAACAGCTTGCCCCGCCGCTGGATCAGCAGTTGCGCGAGGGAACTTCCGCCAGGCAGGCCGCGAAGGCCGACACGCAGCGCCGCGTCGATCTTCGCCCACGAGTCGCGGGGCTGGTCATGGATCGGCCCGCTGGTGAACTTGGGCCAGAACCCCGTCCGTGCCCGGTGCTCGTCCGCCCAGGCCAGGATGCGCGTTACCGCGAGGGGCCTGGGGCGCTCGCGCTCCAGCGCCTTGCCTCGGTGCCTGGAAAGGAACTTCTCCAGCGAAATGCCGCCCGGCAGGCCGCGCTCGCCGACGCGCAGTGCGCGGTCGACGATCCACCATGATTCGCCCGGCACACCCTCAATCGGGCCGGAACTCTTTTTGGGATACCGGCCGTTTCGGATGGCGTGCCGATCGGCCCATATCAGAATGAGTTTGGTCGAGAGGCGCGGACGCTGCCCAGCCTCGGTCAGGCCGCGATGCCGTGCGAGGAGTTGGGCCAGCGACAAACCGCCTGGCAGACCGGACCCGCCATACTCCAGGCATTCGTCGATGTCGAACCAGTTCCACTCCGGCGCGTCGCGCACGGTTCCCGACCGGTAAGTCGGCCACCGGCCGGTGAGTGTGAAATGGTTGTCGGCCCAGCCAAGGATATTCCGCGTCGTCAGGCGCAATCTTCGTCCGCCCATGCCGCGATTCTATTCGCTCGCCCGGCGTCGAGCGAGGCTGAGCACGCCCATCCCGCCGGAGTTGCTGTCGAATGCGTGATCGCCTCCGTCGCGCAGTTCGCCATTCACCGGTTCGCGACGCGCCGCCAACGGCCGGTATTGTCACACGGCGGTCACAGGCAGAGTCGAGCGCGATAAACTGTGGACGCCGCTGCGGCATGCCGATAGGATTGCCGTCGATGCCGGGCCGCGGTTCCATCTTAAAGGTGCTGTTGTGCGCCATGATCGGCGCGTGTCCGCTGATCTGCGCCGATAATGAAGCGGGCACGGTCGGCGATGGCGCCGACGCCGTCGTGGGCGCCGTCGATCCGGGCCTCGCCCCGGCCCATCACCACGATCATCCGCCTGCGGAATGCCCGGCCTGCCCCGGCAATCACACGTGCGTCTGCCAGTCGGGCATACCCCAGCGCGCCGCGGTTTCAGCCGCCGCTTGCGACGTGCTTCCTTTGATAGCCCGCGCCGGCGACATCACGCCGGCGCACCACCCGGCCGAAACCCTCGACGGTCCGGACCAACCGCCTGAGCGGCAACCATCCCGATATGGGCGTAATCTTCCGCTGCTGATCTGATCGCTGCGACCCGTTCAGGGCCGGGCGCGGGTATTTCGGTTCCACATAGCGTCGTCACTAGCGTGCTGCGCAACGTCGAATAACGAACCGTGGCGTCGCGCCGTCGCGCCGTCGATGACTTCGCGGGAAAGGACGCCTCGGCTGCGCTGACGGGTTGCGCCTCGACCGACTTACCGTCCGTTGCGGCGGACTTCACGTGGCGACAGCCCGCACCCTGCAAGGACGTCGACAGCGCCGCGCCTGCGTCGCCGGTCGAAGCAACCCGTACCGAGCCGGGGATGCGCCCGTCCTGTGCCATACAACGCGGCTGATGAGACGGCTTCTGCGTTATACGAGTTCGCATGAGTTGAGACTGGTGATGACACGAACCAAAACGCCACGCCGTGTGGTACGAAGCGCGATCCTCACGCTGACCGGCGCCGCCGCGCTCACGGGGTGCGCCACCGTGGACCCGAAGCCGGACTTCGATCGCGCCGGCGGGTTCGTGGAACAGTCGATCGGCATAGGCCCGCGACAGCCCGACGACGACGCCGAACACACCGACGTGCTCATCGGCGAACTCCTCGCTGACGGCCTCACGTCCGACGACGCTGTGCGGATCGCGCTGCTTAACAATCCGCACGTGCTGGCCGCGTTCCAGCGCGTCGGCATGGCTCGCGCAGATGTGGTTCAGGCAGGTCTGTTCAGCAACCCGAGCCTCGGTGTGACGGCCCGGTTTCCGGAAGGGGGGGGGCTGGCGGGGCTGGACATCGGGCTGGCGCAGAACATCGCGGAACTGTGGCTGATCCCCGCCCGACGTCGCGCCGCGGAGCGCGATCTGGATCGCACGCTGCTGGAATCCGCCCGCCAGATCGGCCGGATCGCCCACGACACGAGGCTGGCCTATTTCGATACCGTGGGCGCCCGGCAGGCGCTGGAATCCGCCCGGCAGATGCTCGGACTGGTGGAGGAACTTCACCGCATTTCGCAGGCCCGTTTCGATCTGGGGTCGGTCGGGGCACTCGATGTCAACCTGGTTCGCGGGCTGGTTCTGCAAGCGCAAGTGGATGAGCGGCGCGCCGGGATCGAGGCGTCGAGCGCCGCACGAACCCTGGCCACGCTGATGGGGCTGCACGCCGATCCGGACGACCTGAACCTGACCGAACCGTTGCCCGGACCGATCGTGGGCGAGCAGGACGCGGAACGATTGGTCGCGACGAGCCTGGCGTCGCGACTCGATGTGCAGGCGGCTCGCGACGCCGTTGAGGCGGCCAGGGAGAATCTGGAACTGGAGCACGCCGCAATCTGGCGCGACGTCGAGGTCGGCATTGAGTTCGAACGCGAGGCGCGCCGGGCGCAACCCGGCCGAAAAATCCTGGCGGACACCGTTCGTTCGTCCATTAGAAACGGCGAACTGACCGCGCCGGACATCCAGTCGCGCAGCGAGCGCCGGGCCGAGACGTCGCGGGAGATCGAAGCCACACTCGGTCCGTCGGTCAGCCTGCCGCTTCCCATCTTCGACCAGAACCAGGCGCAGATTGCGAAGGCCGAGTTCGCCCTCCGCGAAGCCCTGGCGCTGCTGGACGCCGTCGAGCGGGAGGCCGCCCAGCAGACGCGCGACGCCCTGGAGCGGGCGACGGCCGCGTGGGATCTGATCCGACTCTACGAGGCGGAGGTTGTGCCGCAGGCGAGGCAGACCGTCGAACTGTCCGAGGCCGCGTACGAGGCGGGCAGCACGGCAATTGTCAATGTTATTGAAGCGCAGCGGTCGCTGCTCGAAGTGCGCCGCGCCTACGTCGCGGCCGCGGTGTCGGCGGCTCATGCCCTGGTGGATCTGGAGCGCGCGACCGCCCGCCCGGCGGCACAATTGTTCAACCGTCCGGATGAGGTTCCCGTGAAGGCGGAGTCCGCGCCGGAGCCATGAGTCGGCAACAGGTCCGGGCTGCGTCTCCAAAGGCAGTTCCGAACCGCGCCCGTCAGAAAGCGTCCGTGCGGAGCGCGACCGGAACTGTGCGGATGGGTCTCTCGGGAGGTACGTGCCTGACATCAATGCCACAGTTCACTGAGTGATTTGATATGGCAAGAATCTTTCATAACAACAACCGTACCGGCGCAGCCGGCGAGCCGCGGGCTTCATCCGGCGCGAGACGGCAGCTCCTGGGACGGCCGCGTCGGGCGCTGTGCGGCAGCCTGCCACGCATCGGCGTTGCGTCCGTGTTCCTATGTGCCGGGCTGCTGGCGGCGTGTGATCGTGAGGCGCGGCGCGAGTCCGCAACCCAGGCCGCCGGTGCGGGCGAATCCGGCGCGGTAGAATCAGGGGGGGGCGAGCCACACGATGATCATGGTCATGCGCATGACGACGGAGATCACCGGTTGGAAACCGGTGCCACACCGGAAGATCACCGGTTGGAAACCGGTGCCACACCGGACGACCCGGCGGATCACGATCATGCGGGCCATGATCACACGGATCCTGACGCCGCTGATCACGACGACGCCGATCACGACGACGCCGATCACGACGACGCGGATCACGACGACGCGGATCACGATCACGCCGATCACGGCGACGCCGATCACGGCGACGCGGGCCACGATCACGCCGCCCACGATCACGCCGCCCACGATCACGCCGCCCACGATCACGCGGCCCACGCTGATGAACATGATCATGCGCCGGAGGTGCGGCTCACGGCCGAGGCCGTCGAGCGTAACCGTATCACTATCGCCAACGCGCAGCGCCGGCGGCTCAATCCCACGTTCGTCGCCCCCGCCCGCGTTGCTTTTAACACCGAGACCATGGCCCATGTCGGTTCCACGCTGCCCGGGCGAATCGCCGAACTGCACGTCCGGCTGGGCGACGTCGTGACGAAGGGCGAGGCGTTGCTGGTCGTGGAAAGCCCCGAACTCGGCGAGGCACAGAGCGAATACCTTCAGAAACGCATCCTGGCCGAGACGGCCGCCGTCAGCGTAGACCTCGCCCACGGCGCCTATGACCGGGCGCGCCGACTCTATGAGGAAAACCGCGGCATTGCGTTAGAGGAAGTCCAGAGGCGCGAGGCGGAATTCAAAGTCGCCGAGGCCGGCCTGCTGACCGCTCAGTCCGCCACCCTGGCCGCCGAGAACAAACTCCATCTGCTCGGTATGAGTCAGGACGCCGTCGACGAGTTGCGCGACAGCGGCGAGGTCAATCCACGTTTCACCATCGTTGCGCCCATCGGCGGGGAAGTGGTCGAGCGCAACGTGACCCTGGGCGAACTGGTCAGCTCGGAGCGCGAGCAACTGCTCGTGCTGGCCGACGTGCATTCGTTGTGGGTGCTGGCCGACATCCCCGAGGCACACCTGCCCGAAATCGCCCGCGGCGCCGACGCATGGATCGACGCCGGCGCGCTCGACGCGCACAAACATCAGGGCGAAGTATCCTACGTAGCGCCCATGATCGACCCGCGCACCCGCACGGTCGCGGTGCGCGTGGCCGTCGAGTGCGACGATCGTTCGCTGAAGCCCGGCATGTTTGTAGAAGTCGAGATCGCGTCGATAGATCGGCGGAATCGGCACGCTTCGCCGCTCGTCGTCGTGTCCGCCGAGGCGGTGCAGTCGCTGGAAGGACGGACGGTCGTCTTCGTCCCGTCTTCGGACCGGCCGAACACGTTCATGCCGCGTACGGTTTCGATCGGCAAGCCCGTCGGCGCCCTGGTACCGGTCTACGCCGGCCTCGAGGAAGGCGAACCGTACGTGGCATCCGGCAGTTTTCTGCTCAAGGCCGACCTCGGCAAAGGCGCCGCGGAACACCAGCATTGAATAGCGAATAACGAATGGCGAATAGACCGTGAATAGCGAATAACGAATGGCGAATAACGAATTAAGAAAAACACGGGCGCGTTGCATCTCTTCCGCGACGAACGCCGTTGTGTGTGGCATACTCCTGCGGCATCAGTCGCCGGCGCGCGATACGCTCCCCCTCTTGTCTTCATTCGTTATTCGCTATTCGCCATTCGCCATTGCTTCTGGCTATTCGCCATTCGCCATTGCTTCTGGCTATTCGCCATTCGCCATTCGGCCTCAGGGGCGTCCCTCCCATGCTTGAATCCATCCTTCGATTCTCGATCCGCAGCCGCTGGCTGATTGTCCTACTGACAGTCATCGTTGCGGCCGTCGGCGTCAATGCGCTGCTCAAGCTGCCCATCGACGCCGTTCCCGACATCACCAACAACCAGGTGCAGATCAACGTCGTCTATCCCGCCCTGTCGCCGGTGGAGATGGAAAAGCAGGTCACACTGCCCATTGAGATTTCAATGGCCGGCATTCCGGGTTTGAAGTCCACGCGTTCGCTGTCGCGCAACGGCTTTTCCCAGGTAACCGTCATCTTCGAGGACGACGTGGACATCTATTTCGCCCGCCAGCAGGTCTTCGAACGCCTGGCGCTGGCGGGCGAGAGCCTGCCGCCGGGCGCCGAGCCGGTCATGGGACCGCTCGCCACCGGCCTGGGCGAAGTGTACATGTACACCGTCGAGTACGAGCACGCGGACGGCGCCGGTGCGACCAACCGCGACGGGCAGCCGGGCTGGCAACGCGACGGCTCGTACCTGACGCCCGAAGGTCATCGTCTCCGCACCGAGTTCGAGCGCATCGCCTACCTGCGCGAAATCCAGGACTGGCTGATCCGGATTCAACTCCAGACGGTGCCGGGGATCGCGGGCGTCGACTCGATCGGCGGCTACGTCAAGCAATACCACGTCCAGCCCGCCCCGATGAAGCTGGTCAGCTACGGGCTGACCTTCCGCGACATCATTGAAGCCCTGGAGGCGAACAACGTCAGCACCGGCGCCGGCTACATCGAACACAACGGCGAGATGTACATCGTCCGCGCCGCCGGCCGCATCAGCACGCTTGAGGAAATCGAGTCCATCGTGGTCGGCTCGCGCAACGGCGTGCCGATCCGCATCCGCGACGTGGTCGTCTCCGACGGCGTTCGCATCGGGCCGGAACTGCGCACCGGATCCGCGAGCGAGAACGGGGAGGAAGTCGTCGTCGGCACCGCGATCATGCGCATCGGCGAAAACAGCCGCACGGTGGCCGCGGCCGTGGATGAGCGGCTGGCGCAGATTCAAAAGACGCTCCCGCCGGGCATCCGGGCCAAGACCGTCCTCAACCGCACCAAACTGGTCGACGCCACCATCCGCACGGTTGAAAAGAACCTCGTCGAAGGCGCGATTCTTGTGGTGGTCGTGCTCTTCGTGCTGCTGGGCAACTTCCGGGCGGCGCTGATCTGCGCCATGGCTATTCCGCTTTCCATGCTCATCGCCGCCATCGGCATGGTGGAAAACAAGGTGAGCGGCAACCTCATGTCGCTGGGGGCGATCGACTTCGGCCTGATCGTCGACGGCGCCGTGATCATCGTCGAGAACTGCATCCGCCGACTCGCCGAGGAGCAAAGCGCGAAGGGGCGGCTCCTGACGCTGCCGGAGCGACTGGCGGTCGTGACGGACGCCAGCCGGCAGGTCCGCGGCGCCACCGCCTTCGGCGAGGCCATCATCACCGTCGTTTACGTGCCGATCCTGACGCTGACGGGCGTCGAAGGGAAGATGTTCCATCCGATGGCACTGACGGTGATCTTCGCCCTCGCCGGCGCTTTCGTTCTTTCTTTGACGTTCGTGCCGGCGATGGTCGCCATCCTCGTCCGCGGACGGGTCAAGGAGCGGGAGATCTTCATCATCCGGTGGATCAAGGCAGCCTATGAACCGCTGGTGCGCTGGGCGCTGCGAGCGCGTTGGCTGGTCGTATCGGCGGCCGTGGCCATCTTCGCCGGTTCGATCCTGCTGTTTCAGACGCTGGGCCAGGAGTTCGTTCCCCGCCTCGACGAGCAGGATCTGGCCATGCACGCGCTGCGCATCCCGAGCACCTCGCTGTCTCAGTCGCAGCAGATGCAATCCAACCTGGAACGCACGCTCGGCGCGTTCCCTGAGGTCGCCTTTCTTTATTCAAAGACCGGAACGGCCGAGATGGCGACCGACCCGATGCCGCAGAACGTCAGCGATACTTTTGTGATCCTCAAGCCGCAGGATCAGTGGCGCAGCGAGAGTGAACTCGACCGGCTCATCGCGGAGCGCTCGGCCGAACTCGAACGCATTCTGGGTCACGCCGACGACGAGCATGGCCATGCCGGCGACGGGGGTCACGGCGGCGGGCACGGGCACGGCGCTGTGACCGCGACCGGCCACAAAGGCAGGCTGCTCGAACTCATCGAGGTGACGCTCCGCGCGCTGCCGGGCAACAACTACGAGTTTACCCAGCCGATCGAGATGCGCTTCAACGAACTGATCGCGGGCGTCCGTGGCGACGTGGCCATCAAGGTCTACGGCGATGACTTCAACGCCATGCGTTCGACCGCGGATTCGATTCTCGCGGTCCTCCAGACGATCCCCGGCGCCGCTGACGCCCGAGTCGAGCAGACCATCGGCATGCCGGTGCTGACGGTGGACGTGGACCGGGCGGCCATCGCCCGTTACGGGTTGACCGTGGCGGACGTGCAAGACGTGGTGGCTGTGGCGATCGGCGGCCGGGAGGCGGGGCTGGTGTTCGAGGGCGACCGACGCTTCGACGTGGTTGTCCGGCTCCCCGAGTCGCTGCGCGGACAGCCGCAGACGCTGGAGAAGCTCTGGATCCCACTCCCGTCGCACGAGAGCGAGTCCACGGCCGCTCGGCTGGCGTCCGACTCCCACTGGACCGGTCTGATGCCGCCGCCGGCCGACATGGGCTTCATCCCGCTGGGGGATGTTGCGCGCATCGAAGTCGCCGAAGGCACCAATCAGATCAGCCGGGAGAATGGCAAGCGCCGCGTGGTGGTGCAGTGCAACGTGCGCGGGCGCGACCTCGGCTCGTTCGTGGCCGAGGCGCAATCGAAGGTGTCGGGCATCGATCTGCCCGCCGGCGGCTGGCTCGACTGGGGCGGGCAATTCGAGAATCTGGTGGCCGCGAAACGCCGGCTTGGGGTCGTGGTGCCGATCTGCTTCGCGCTGATCTTCATCCTCCTGTTTGCGACGTTCCGCCAGGCGCGCTACGCCATCCTCGTCTTCAGCGCCGTGCCGCTCGGGCTAAGCGGCGGCATCGCAACCCTCTGGCTGCGCGACATGCCCTTCTCGATCTCCGCGGCGGTCGGGTTCATCGCGTTATCGGGCGTCGCGGTCCTTAACGGACTGGTCATGGTCACGTTCATCAATCAGCTTCGGGAGGAGGGCGTCGGGCGGGACGACGCGATCATCCGCGGCTCGCTGACCCGGACCCGCCCCGTGCTCATGACCGCCTTGGTGGCATCCCTGGGATTTGTCCCCATGGCGATCGCAACAGGGACGGGCGCGGAGGTCCAGCGACCGCTGGCCACCGTGGTTATCGGGGGTCTGGTCACCAGCACCGGCCTGACGCTTCTCGTGCTTCCGGCTTTGTACAGGATATTCACCACCCGCGACCGGACCTAGCGGACGGTGCCCCGCCGGATTGGCCCCGCCCAGGCCGGGCTGGGGTAACTCTCGCAGGACGTGGGGGTTCCGGACGTTTCGGCGTCCAAAAATCGAAACTGACGCTAGACCGACACTTGGTGCTCGCGATAATGCCGGTGTCCGAATCGGGCCGAGTTCGGCCCACGCGTCCATAAGATCGGATATATTATGCGCAAGTCATTCATTCCAAGCAGTTTGCGCCCACGCGAGGCCGAGCCGGCTCGTCGCGCTGGGTCGCCGGCGCCGACGCGGGGTCGGCGCGCCGCGTCCGTTTTCGGTCGCTGCGGCCCGGTCCGCGGCGGCTTCACCCTGGCGGAACTCGTGGTCGCTGTCGGCATTCTCGCCCTGATGATGGCTCTGGCGGGCGAGATGTTCAGCATTGCCGTCCACTCCACGGGGCAGGCAACCGCCCTGACCAACGTCAGCCAGCGCCTTCGCATGGTCGAGCAGACGCTGCGGGAGGATCTGGCCCACGTCAGCCGTGAGTCGTCGATCCTCGCCATCTGGGGCCTGCCCGCGCGGAACTACTGGACCAAGGCGGGCTACGACGCGGACAACAACAAAGACCCGGCCGACGGCTATCCGCACCTCGCCGATCCCGAGCGGGAAGAGGCGGTTAACGGTGAAATGCGGATGATCGCGCCGCGGGCGGACATCCTGATGTTCGTTACGCAGCGGCGCGGCGTGCGCAGCGCCGTCTTTACGGACGTGACTGCGAACGCGCAGCAGGTCGTGTACGGCCACGCCCTTCAGACGGAATACGTCGCGGACGAGACGACGCAGAGCGGGTATCGTTCGATTCTCGAACCCAACGACGTGGTGCCGCGCAGTCGGCTCGAGTTCCGCAGCGCCGAAGAGGTCCGGCAGTTCCCGCTGGACGACGGCGAACGCAACGAGCCGTCGCGGGTTCCCGCGTCGCAGTGGCACCTGGCCCGGCGGTCCGTGCTGCTTACCAACGAGGCGCCGCCCGATCCCGATCCGGACGGACGTCAGTGGGCGGATACGCACCCGTTCGATCCCGTGGCCAACGAGGATGGCGACTGGCCGCTGCTGGCCGGGCTGACCGACGTGGTCGGCTTGTTTGATTACGATCAGGCGATCCTGCCGGGCATCCCCGCGCCCTATCACGGGGAGTCCTCACAGGCGTGGAAGCGTCTCGTTCTGCCAGGCTCCGAACGGGCGGCCGACTTCCTCGTCCGGGGCAAGTGGGCGCGGCGCAGCGTGCTGGACCTGACGCCGCCGGCGCCGATCGGCGATCGCATCGCGAGTTATTTCCTGCCGCACTGTGCGTCGTTCAAGGTCGAGTGGACGATCGACCCGTCCCTCTACGAGCAGGGCACCAACACCCGCGGCATCGGCGATCGCGTACTCTGGTTCGATTCTGACTTCACCATCGATCCGTCGCGTGTGTATCAGACCATCCAGACCGCGGTTCAGAAGCTGGAGGCCCTCATGGAAGAGGCGGAACCCCTGGAAGCGGAACGCCTCCAGAAACGCATCGACCAGCTTTCCAGTTTGTGGAACATGTTCGATACAGATTCCCGCGGGCGGTTCCCCAAGGATAACAACGGCAATTACGACGACATTCCCGGCCTGTTCTGGTATCCGTCGCTGGTGAAGCTCAACGGCACCGAGCCCGACACCGACGGCAGCGGCAATCCGCGGACGGCGCCGGACCGGTTTTATCCGTATGCTCTGCGGATCACGATCGACGTGTATGACGAGAATCTCAGGCTTGACCGTCCCGTGCGTCACGTGATGGTCATCCCGGTGGGGGCTTAAACGCTCCGATGGGGTTTGCGGCCGGCGAATGAGGACCGGCCTCGTGTGGTGGGTGAGACAGAACGTGGAGGCGGGGTAGCCGCCTCAATACCCAGATTGGATATTCGGCAGATGAACGACCAGGCACGAACAATCGGAACCACGAGCATGACCGGCTCGACGAAGCGGGCGACGCCGCGTCGCCGGGCGACGGTCATGATTCTGGTGATCGCGCTTCTGGGCATTCTCTTCGTGGTGGGTGTGGCCTTCCTCAAGACGGTCGACTACAGCACCCGCAACATCGAAAAGGAACAGCAGCAGCGGGTCACACAGTCCGTCATTGACGTGATCTCGCAGCGCGTCGGCACCGTGATGCGCGATCGCTTCGTGGACGAGGCGGGCATTCCCTATCGCTCCTCGCTGGAGCAGCAGGACGTGGCGCTGGTGCGTCCCTACGATCGCACGCCCGGCAATCCCAACGATCCGCCCAGCCACTTCGAGTTGATTTCACCGACGTACGGGCAGATGCTCGGCATCGACGGCACCGTCAGCGAACTGGAGCCGAACTGCTTCGAAACCGACCGCGACGAGTGCGGCGACACCATGCTGTTCGGCTTCCGGTATCCGTCCGCGTTCGGCAATGTGTTCTTCCATGACGCAGCGCGCCTCGCCGAGCCGGACAGCTTCAATCCCGACGACCCGAACGTCGCCAACAACGACTTCCAGCGCCGCATCTACACCGGCGGCGACGCGAATCACAACCAGCAACTCGAGGATCGCTATGGCGACGACGTGGCGGTTGACGCCGACGGTGACGCGATCCGCGACTCGGTGCAGTTCGACCTGGAGTGGATCGGCCTGGCCGAGGGCCAGCTCCTTTCCCTGCGTGAACAGATCAACCCGGCGTTCAATCCTCGCGGAAAGCTGTCGCTGGGCCTGCGCGTGGTCGATCACGGCGGGATGGTCAATCTGAACTCGGCCCACAAGGTCATGATTCAGACCATCCTCTCGGATGATCCATACGACCTCTCGAATGACCTGCAGAAGCTGACTCCGCCGTACGATCCGCAGATCGAAGAGGCGCTGCTGCGTCATCGCCACATGCTGGCGCCGCGGACCATCGCGCCGAGTCGGTTGCACGGAAACCCGTATCTTGACGGTCCCGGCGAATGCGGCGGCGCCGATCTGTGCCTGCTGCTGGCGCAAGAGGTTCCCGGCGACCAGACGCCGCCGTGGTGGCACTGGTGGCCGCTGGCTCACGACGAGCCGTTCGACCCCGACAACGAAGACGCGGGCACCAAGTGGTATCGCCGCATGATGCGCGGCGGCTACCCGCAGTTCTTCGGCCAGTATGACCGCCGGCATGTGCTGACTACGACCAGCCACGACGATCTCTTCATGCGCGGCGGCTGGACCGACTGGTACACGGACCTCAACAACGACGGCAGTCCGGGTGGTCCCAACGAGTCGCCGGCCAACCCGGCGCTGAAGCGCCGCGATCGGTTGGAGGACTGGGTCGAGCGCATGTTGGATCTGATCAACAACACGAACAACGACTACGTCGTGAGTAAGGTGCCCGACGGTTTCCAGTACCCGTTCTATCCCACGTTCAGCACGCAGAGGGTCAACGGTGTCGATCAGTTTTTCGAGCAAGAACTGGACGGTCGCTTGCAACTCAGTCTGCCCGAGATCGAGTCCAATCCGGCGCTGCTCAACCGCAACACGGTGGATTTCATGGCCGCCAACCGGCAGACGCCCGGCGTCGAGCGCGCCATCGGCCTGATCCAGTCGGCGTTCACGATGCTGCTGCTCAACGCCCGCGGCGAGGAGTGGGTTCCCGAAGTCAATGGCGTTGCGACGACGCAGTACCGGCACATCGCCCGCACCGCGGCCGCGCTGACCGCCAACCTGATCGACTTCGCCGACTCGAACGACATCCCGACGCACGTCTATGTGCGCGGCGCCGACCCCGGTTCGCCCAACTTCGGCCGCATCCTCTCGCCGGTCGAGACCGCGTACGGCATCGAGCGGCAGCCGTTTATTACTGAGATTGCGGCGATCACAGTAGGGCCGGACGGCGGTGATGCCGATCCTGCCTCATCGGCTTGGGCCGTCGAGTTGTTCAATCCGTACATGACGGCCATCAACGTCTCGGACTTCGCGCTTTATCTCGAACAGAACGGAAGCGGATATCCTCCGTCGGCACCGACGGATGCCGTACGGTTTCATCAGTTGACCGGCGGCAACATCGGTCCGCGCGGTTACGCCGTGGCCTTCACCGACGAAACGCTGAGCGATGAACTCGCGAATCAGATTGACGGTCGCGCCGTGAAGATCGACATTCAGTTTACCGCGGGCCCTGGCAACTTTCCGTTCAATCGCAACGGCGTTGTCTACCTCCTCCGTCGCGGCGCTGACAACGCGTGGCACCCTATCGACCAGTTCAACATTGACGGCGATACAATTGGCGATCCGACCCCGCTCGGAAATCGCTTTTCGATGGAGCGCACGCTCATCACTCCGCTTCAGTGGACCTTTACGGTGCCCGTCGCCGAGCAGCACCCCATCGACAACAACATGTCGCTCGGCAAGGTCAACGACGTGCGTTCGCGGAACGCGGACATCCGCCCGGTCGAGGTGGTGCTGGCCAACACGGGTCGTTTGACGGCGGAGTACACGGCCAATCCCGTGCTGCCGGCCGCGTTTCCGACGACCGGTTCGCTGCTGCTGCTGATGCGCCATGCGAACATGATCAGCAGCAACAATCCGGCGGACAGCCGGGCGTTCACCGTCCCGCTGGTCCAGGATCCGGCGCACGTGACCAGCATCGTCGAGCCGTACAAGACCATCGACAACGGCCGCATGCCGGTGTTCGACAACTACGTCGCCAACGTCGATAACGGGGCCTACAAGTTCCGGCACCACGTCGATCCGTCGACGCCGCTGCTGACCAACAAGCCGTCGGACGTGTCGATCAACCGCCTGCCCGGCGGTATGCAGTCGCTGCCGTGGGGTCAGTTGGTATTTGACTACTTCACCGCGTTGCCGCTGAGTTTGGCCGCCCCTGACGTGAGCGCGGACGGTGTGGAACGGCCGAAGATCGACGAGGACGGCAAGCGCGTGCATGGCCGCATCAACTTGCAGACCGCGCCCTGGTCGGTGATCGCCGGCATCCCGATGATGTCGGGCAATGCCCTGCCGGACGGGTACCGCGACCGCGTCAGCGCCATCGCCGGTCTGGACGCCGGGAAGATGACGCCGATCGGGCCGTACCTGGCCCGTGCCATCGTCGCCTATCGCGAGGGCCGCGAGTTGAAGATCTACAACCAGGGCGTCGGCACCGGCAACTACGGCAGCGCGTCGGAGCGCAGCCTGACGACGATGGGCGGCGTTCGCTCCCGTCCCGGTTCCGGCTTTATGACGGTGGGTGAACTGGCCAACGTCCGTCGCATCGACGCGGAGGCCGACATCGACCAGAACCGCCCGTGGCTTTCGAATTACCGCATGGACGCCGGCGTGGTGTACCGCACGATGGACGTGGGTGAGTTCCCGTGGGAGCACTACAGCAGCGAGGTCCACGAGAGCTACGTCGATCCGAACTCGTATCCGCAGGAGGACTACATCGAGGCCGTCGCGCGGCTGGTGGCGATGTCCGACTGGGTAACGACGCGGTCGCACGTGTTCACGGTCTACGGCGTCATCCGCGGCCAGGACGTGAGCGGCGAGGCGTACGAGGATCACGCGATCCGGTTCCAGGAGACGATCGACCGCCTGCCCACGGCCGGGCTCGAGTCGAAGCTGCCCAAGCGCATCGGTCAGCGGGTCGAGTCGGCGTACAAGGACGCCTATCACCACTGATCGGTGGGGCGGCGAGGCGCTCGGCGCGGGGCTGCGCAGCAGCTTGTGAGCCGGGCGGAGGAGGCCCCGACGAGCCGGTCGGATGCCCGAGAAAGTCAATCCGCCACGGTTCGCGCTTCAGCGCCGGCCGTGGCGGGTTCTCGTTGGTACCGGCGGATCGCGATTCGGTGCCGTTCGCGATGCGGACCGATCGACCGCTCCGGCGGCGGCGGGCAGGCGTCTCGGCATCCGCGACAATCGGAGCCCTCCGCCCCGCGTGCCACATGGAGGGTGACGGGTGCGGGACGTGACGGTTTGGGCGGCTCCAGGTGGGCGTGCGCCGAGCGTGAATCGTGTGGCATCCGCCGGAGGCGGGCCAAAGGATGGCCGTGGGATGCTGGAACGCGACGTTCCCGAGCGCCGCACACCTTCTGCGCTCACCACGGCCCCTGAGACGAGACCGTGCCTTCTGTGCTCGCCACACGGCCTCGAAGACGAGATCGTGCCTGCTGTGCTCACCACGGCCTCGAAGACGAGATCGTGCCTGCTGTGCTCGCCACGGCCTCGAAGACGAGACCGTGCCACCCGGCCGGTGAGTGGGTGACGCACCCAGGGGTGACGCAGTCAGACCCGGGCGCTTGACCGACCGCGTCCGCAGCGCGTAATCTCTACCGGGCGACGGCGGTGTAGCTCAGTTGGTTAGAGCGTGGGATTCATAACCCCAAGGTCCCCGGTTCAAGTCCGGGCGCCGCTAGTTTTCGTGAGGCAGACTGCCGGACCCCCGGGACGCGATGGTGGGTCGTCAAACCGCGGATCAGACCGATCGGGATCACATGACGCGGGCGCTGCGGCTGGCGCTGCGGGGGGAGGGGTCCGTCGAGCCGAACCCGATGGTCGGCTGCGTGCTGACGCGGGGCGGGCGGGTCATCGGCGAGGGGTATCACCGCCGCTTCGGCGGCCCCCATGCGGAAGTCGAGGCGCTGGCGGCCGTCGGCGGATCGTGCCGCGGGGCGACCGCTTACGTGACGCTGGAACCCTGCGCCCACGTCGGCAAGACGCCACCCTGCTGCGATGCCCTGATCGCGGCCGGCGTGGGGCGGGTGGTGGTGGGCGCGGGCGATCCGAATCCGCATGTAACCGGGGGGGGGATCGAGCGGCTGCGGCGGGCGGGCATCGACGTGGACGTCGGCGTGTGCGCGGCGGAGGCGCGGCGTCTGATCGCACCGTTCACGACGCGGGTTACGCTGGGCCGGCCTTACGTCATTGCCAAGTGGGCGCAGTCGATGGACGGCCGCCTGGCGACTGACGGGGGCGACTCCAAGTGGATATCCTGCGAGGCGTCTCGAAAGCTCGTGCATCGCTGGCGAGGGCGGGTGGATGCGATCGTTGTCGGATCCGGCACGGCCGCGGCGGATGACCCGAGGCTGACGGCCCGCGGCGTCGCGGTGCGGCGGGTGGCGACGCGCGTCGTGCTGGACGGGCGGCTGCGGCTGTCGCTGACGGGCCAACTCGTCGCGACCGCCGGCAACGTGCCCACGCTTCTGCTCACGTCGCCGGAGTCGTCACAGTCCGCACGCGCCGACGTGCTGCGACAGCGAGGTGTGCATGTTGCCTCATGCAACCGCCTTCCCAGCGGCCGGCTCGACCCGCTGGCGGCGCTGCGACTGCTGGCGGAGCGCGGGGCGACGAACGTCCTCCTCGAAGGCGGCGCGGCGCTGATCAGCGCCTTCCTGGCGGCCGGGCTGATCGACGAGGCTCGCGTGTTCGTCGCGCCAATCTGGCTGGGTGGGGGTGACGCTAACGGCATCCGCCCGCTCCGAGCAGCCGGGCAGGTCAGGACCGCGCTGCGCCCGACGGAGGTGACGTGGCGACGCGTGGGTGATGACGGGCTGGCGGTGATGCGGTTTGCGAGGCAGGGCCGGTTACCTGCTGACTGACGAATCGGCCTTCCGGAACGGGTGACTGGTTCACTGTTCGCTGAACCGAACCAGCGTCGCGCCGATTTCGCCACGATAATCCTGGCTGAACACCAGACACGCGTTATCGGTTTGCGACCAGTGGTACGCGGTGGCGATCGGGAATGCCCCGATCAACTGCTGATAGAGCAGCCGCGCGTGGCAATCGACGATCTCGACGACCGCGGCGTGACGGTCCGCCGGTTCCTTGTGGGCGTAGGCGACGTACCGCCCGTCGGGGCTGACCTGCGGCGAGCGGCCGCTGCGGTCGTGGCCGGACAGGTAACGCAGCACGCTGCCTTGCTCGGAGAGCAGGGCGATCCGCGGCGCCTCACCGCCGCCGAGCTGGCAGACCAGTCGCCCCTCGCCGCACGCCGGCAAGCTCATGTAAACCGGTCCGGCCACGTGCAACTGCGGCACGCCCACCCGGCCGGTGGATGCGTCGAAGGGAGCGGTGAACAGGCCGTAGTTCGGCGGACCGTCGGTATAGGCGACTGTCTCGTCGCTGATCGCTGCGGGATAGTAGAACGGCCCGAGCCGCGTGACCTGTTGATCGGTCAGATTGAGCACGAACCCGATCTGATCCGCCGCCCCGCCGCCGTGGAACCACACGCGGTCACGTTGGCGAACGATCCGGCCGATCCAGCCGATGTTGTCGAGCGGAATCACGACCGGGTCAGCCGCGGCCGCGGCCGAGTGAATCTCAAACGAGCCAGGACGGAATACGAGGACGCGTCCATCGTCAAGATGGACAGGGTGGTTTGCGGCGGGGATCGGCGGACGGGCATCGTCGACGATTCGATCCGCCTTGATAATGTAGAATCGAACGACGGTGTCCTTGGCGACCCGTTCAGCCAGGACGAGCGAGTCATCGCGCCAGCTCGCCCCGAGAACGACCCAGCCGTTCGCGTCCCACCGCCGAGGCGTGTGGAGCGTTCGCTCCTGCACTGTGGGAGAGGGCAACGGTTGCGCCGCCGCGGCAGTCGCGAGGCACCACCCGCAGAGCAATGCAAACAGGCCGCAGTCTCGAGCGCGGTCAGCGAGGGCAAATCGAGCCACGAAGCGACGCTTTCCTCTTCTCTGAATCGGCGAAAATCTGCGCACTCTGCGGATCCCTCTCTTCACAGCGTGGCGCATGCTGCATTCCGCAACGAGTCGGCGGATCACCCCCGCGGCGCGAACGTCAACTGCGCACTTTTCTCATCCGATCCGCGTTTGAACTTGACTGTCACCACGTCCCCGGGCTTTTTCTCGCTGCTGATGCTGCGGTAGTCCTGGAAACCGCGGACCGGCTTGCCGTCCATCTCGACGATGACGTCGCCGTCCGTCATTCCCGCGGCCGCGGCCGGTCCGTCGGGCATGACCGTCGCGATCCGCCAGCCGTCTTCGCCGGCGTATTCCATGTCGGGCATGATGCCGATCACCACGTCGCCGGCGCCCGATGAGCTCCCGGTCGGCGCTGAGCGGCTGGGGCTGCGGTCGAGGCGTGCGGGACGGTCGACGCGGGCGAAGCGGGGCGACTCCGTCATCGTCGCCAGGTCGAGCGCGATGCTGGCGACCAGTTCGGTGATGCGGGCGCCGCCTTCGGCGTTGACGAGATGGGTGTCGTCACTCGGCCGATGGTAGTCGGGGTGGACGCCGGTAAAGAAGAAGAGCGCCGGCACACCCGCCTGGTAGAACGATGCATGATCGCTCGGTCCCAGGGCGCTTTCGTCGGGGCGGTATTCGAGGGCGTGCGCTTCGGCGTAGTGATCTACGATGCCGCGGAAGCGGTCACCGGTGCCCAGGCCCTGGATATCTAGGACGTTGTACTCTTCCACGTTCAGCCGACCGATCATGTCCATGTTCAGCATCGCGCGGATCTTGTCGATCGGAACGGTCGGCTCGCGCGTGTGCCTGGTAGAGGCGGGTGTAGAGCCTGCCGGTGCGGGCGTACACGCGCCAGTCCA